>JAEUMX010000009.1 GCA_016791285.1 Burkholderiales bacterium | reverse complement strand
TCCTGCAGTTCCTCCGGACTCACGTCGCGCACATGCGTGGCGACGGCCCAGGAATGACCGAACGGGTCTTCGATCTGGCCGTAGCGATCGCCCCAGAACATGTCGTTCACCGGCATGATGACCTTCGCCCCGGCCGCCACGGCCCGCTCGACCACGGCGTCCGCATCTTCCACCTGGAGGTGAATCGTGACCGACGAACCGCCGCGCGCCTTCGGCCCGATCGCACCGCACTCGGCCATTTCGTCGACCAGCATCACGGCCGAATCGCCGATGCGCACCGCCGCGTGGATCAGCTTGCCGGCCGGGCCCGGCACGCGGCACAGTTCGACCGCATCGAACGCCTTCTTGTAGAACTCGATCGCGTCCGCAGCGCCGGCACATACGAGGTGCGGCGTGATCGAATGCATCCAGTCCGGGATCGGCTTGACTTCGGGTGTGCTCATCGTGATCTCTCCTCTGTGGCGGTTCCGAGGCATCGCCTCGACCGGGTTGGCTTGCGTCACTGTACGACGATCGGCGCGACACGAAATCGACACGGTCCGTGACATTTTTCGATTCGACCGCGCGAATCCCGAGTGCGCGTCGTCTGCACGTCGGATAATCTGCCGCAGCATGCTCGATATCCTGGGGATTTGGCGCTGGGCGATCCTGATGGCCGGAGCGTTTGCGTCAGCGCACGCTTCGCAATCGCTGCGATCGGGACTGTACGAAGTCACGACCGAGACCGTCATGCCCCACCTCGAAGAGGGTCTTCGCTACGCGACCACCCGCGAACGACGTTGCCTGAGCGACAGCGATCTCGCTTCCGCGTTCCCGGCGTTGCGCCAGGACGCGCTCAAGGGCTGCGCGCTCGGCGACGCGACCCGCCTCGAGGATTCCGTTTCCTACCGCCTCGTGTGCGCGGGCGGGCAGGAGGCGACCGGCACCGCGCAGTGGTTGCTGGGTGCGGATCGAAGCACCGGCAGACTGGACGTTCGGCTCGGCGGCAAGAACATGACCTTCTCGCAGCGCGTCACCGCGACGCGGCTGGGCGATTGTGTTCCGGGCGCGAAGTGAGTCTTCTGCGGACCGACCGTGCCGAACCAGCCGCACGTGATCGCTTTCGACGACGCGCCCTTCGCGCGCGAGCATCGCGGTGATGTCCTGCTGGTCGGTGCGGTGTTCGCCGGTCCGCGCCTCGACGGTGTGCTGACGGGGAAAGTCCGTCGCGATGGCACGAACTCGACGCGGGTCATGGCCGAGCTCGTCGCGCGCAGCCGCTTCCGCGACCAGCTCCATGCGGTGCTGCTGCAGGGTATCGCGGTCGCTGGCTTCAACATGGTCGACCTTCACGCGCTGCATCGCCAGGCAGGCGTGCCCGTGCTCGTCATCGCCCGCAGAAAGCCGGACCTCGGGGCGATCCGTCGGGCGCTGCTCGACCACGTCCGGGGCGGCGCCCGCAAGTGGCAACTCATCGAGCAGGCCGGACCGATGGAGCGACTCGCCGGTGTGTGGATCCAGCGCGCCGGCATTTCGCCGCGAACGGCCGAGAAATTGATCGAGCGGCTCGCCGTCCATGGCCGTCTGCCGGAACCGATCCGCACGGCGCACCTCATCGCGGGCGGTCTCGGGGCGGGCGAAAGCCGCCATCGCGCGTGATCGATCTCCCGCCGCCTCCCGCCTCTCGCCTCTCGCCTCCCGCCTCCCATTCCGTTGAGCACCCCGTGGCATATGAGTTGCCTTCTAGCCTCGTCGCAAACCACGAGCGCCGACCTCCTCCCGGTGCCAGGTTTGCAGGAACTCTCTGCCGGCGCCCGTTTCGGGCTGCTCCCTCGGGAGCGAATGCCGGGGCAGGCGACGGCAAGGGTGGTGTTGGGGAAACTTCGAAGGGGCGCTGTCAGCCCCTTCTCTTTTTTTTTTGGGGCGGTTCCTTGTGCGACAGTGGCTGCGGGCAGCGGCGCTTGCGGTGGGCCTCTCGTTCGGCAGTGCGGCGCAAGGCGAAGACGAAGTCACCGCGACGCTGCAGGCCTTTCGCGTCGAGAAAGGATCGGATGGCGCGGAGCTGCTGATCCCGGCGCTCGCGGCCCGGGCCGGCGACATCGTCGAGTACCAGGCCGAATACCGCAACACCGGCACGGCCGCGGTGCGCAACCTCGAAGTCGCCGTCCCACTTCCGCCCGGGATGGACTACGTCCCGGGGAGCGCACGGCCGGCGAACGTCTTCGCGAGCGAGGATGGTCTCGCCTTCGGTCCATTGCCGCTGATGCGCTCGGTAAAGGACGCAAAGGGGATCGAGCGGCTACAGCGTGTGCCGGTTGCGGACTACCGATTCCTGCTCTGGCGGGTACCGCGGATCGAAGCCGAGTCATCGGTTCTGCTCACGCTGCGCACGAAGGTGACGCACCCTGCCGCGAATGCGTCGAAGCCGGCGAAATGAGGCAACCTGCCGATCAGCCTGAGTGCCCGCCGATCACGTCCGCAATGGCGCAGGTCAGGCGCCGCACCGTGGGCAGGTGCAGGAATTCGTTCGGACCGTGCGCATTCGACTGCGGACCCAGCACCCCGGTGACGAGGAACTGCGCCCGCGGAAACTTCGCCCCCAGCATCCCCATGAACGGAATCGACACGCCCTCGCCCATGAACACGGCCGAGCGACCGAAGTAGTTGGTCGAGGCCCGCTCGATCGAGGCGGCCAGCGTGGGCGGCACCGGGCCGGCACACCACCCGCTCGACGCCTGCTCCCGCTCGAACGTGACCCGTGCGCCATAAGGCGGGTCCGCTTCCAGGATCTCCTTCAGCCTCCTTGCCACCGTGTCCGCATCCGCCGTCGGCGGCAAGCGGAACGACAGCTTGAACTGCGTGCGCGGCCGCATTACGTTGCCCGCCGCCTCCAGGGAGGGCAGACCGGCCGCGCCGATGACCTCGAGCGCGGGCTTCCAGGTGCGATTCAGAACGAGCTCTGCGGCATCCCGCGAGATCGGCCCGCAGCCATGTGTGAACGGAAACTTGTCGTGGACATGGGCACCCAGCACGTGCGCCGCGTGCCGCGCCTGCTCGACGCGGTCTGCGGGAATCGCGACGTGCAGCTCGGGCGGGATGATCTCCCCGGTGGCAGCGTCCTCGATGCGCGCGAGCAACTGGCGCGCGATGCGGAAGGTCGACGGCACGATGCCGCTCGCATCCCCCGAGTGCACGCCGAGCTCCAGCACTTCGACCGTGAGCGTACCGGCGACGAGCCCGCGCAGGCTGGTGGTCGCCCATAGCTGGTCGTAGTTGCCGCATCCCGAGTCGAGGCACACGACGAGCTCCGGCGTGCCGAGTCGGTCCGACAGCGCGTCGATGTAGGCGGGAAGGTCCGGGCTGCCGCTCTCCTCGCTGCACTCGAGCAGCAGCACGCAGCGCGGATGCGCCGCGCGCTGGTCGTCGAGCGCGAGCATCGCCCCCAGCGAGGCGAAGAGCGCGTAGCCATCGTCGGCGCCGCCGCGCCCGTACAGCCGCTCGTTTTCGATGACCGGCTTCCAGGGTCCCAGATCGTCGCGCCAGCCCGAGAACTCGGGCTGCTTGTCGAGGTGGCCGTAGAGCAGCACCGTGCCGGGCCGGGTTCCCGGGATCTCGATATAGACGAGCGGTGTGCGGCCGGGCAGGCGTACGACCTCGAGCGTCATGCCCGCGATGCGATGCGCTTCGCACCACTTGACCGCGAGCCGCACCGCGTCCTCCAGGTAGCCGCGGCGTTCCCAGTCGTGATCGAAGAACGGCGACTTGGCCGGGATGCGGATATATTCCGTGAGCGCGGGCATGATCGAGTCCTGCCAGAGCTGACCTACGAAGCGCTCGAGCTTGTGCGGCTGCATTGCACCGTTACTCCGAATCGGTATCGTGGGCAGAGTGTAGCCGCGCGCCCTGCCGCGGACAACGCAAAGCGCCGGTGTCGGCGCTATTGAAATTCCCCCCGCCGGCACCATTTGCCATGAACGGTCGACCGGAGGCGCCGGGCGCCACGGCCGATATGGCTCTTACACTTCGGGAGACGTGATGACGTATCGCCATTCGAGTGCCTGGATGTGGGCCGAAGCCTGCGATCTCGTCGAGCGGGCCGACCGCCTGCACCGCCAGTTCTTCCAGCTCGGCGAGACGCGCGCCCGCCGACCGGTCTGGGAACCGCCCGCCGACGTCGTGGAAACCGCGCGCGGCGTGCGCATCGTGGTCGCCCTTCCGGGCGTGCCGGCCGACCGGGTCGCCGTGCACTTCGACGGCCAGTGCATCACCGTCACCGGCGAGCGCCCGCTGCCGTTCTCGGCGCCGGGCAGCCGTGTGCACCGCGCCGAGATTCCCTACGGCCGCTTCGAGCGGCGCATCGAGCTCGCGGGCAGCGCCCTCGAGCCGAAATCGACGCGCATCGAAGACGGCTGCCTCGTGCTCGATCTCGAGAAACGCGATTGACGCGGAGTCCCACATGAGCCAAGAACTTGACACCAACCTCCCGCGCGACGCGGCCGAAGGCGGCGCCGTGCCCGTGCAAGCCGCAGCGGCCGGCAGCGCCGTGCCCGGCCAGCGTCCGCTGCCGCCGGACGCGATAGCGATCGTCGGCATGCGCAACCTCGTGCTGTTCCCCGGCATGATCCTGCCTGCCGGCGTCGGTCGCGAGCGTTCCGTTGCCGCGGCCCAGGAGGCGGTGCGCACCGATCGGCCGGTCGGCCTGCTGCTGCAGCGCGACCCGTCGATGGACAACCCGCAGCCCAAGGATCTCTACTGGGTCGGCACCGTCGCCAACGTGATGCGTTACGTGACCACGCCCGACGGCGGTCATCACCTCGTCTGCCAGGGCGAGCAGCGCTTCCGCGTGCTCGAGTTTCTCGACGGCTACCCCTTCCTCGCCGCGCGCATCCAGCGCATTCCCGACGCGGAAGTCACGAGCACCGAGATGGAAGCGCGCCTGATCGAGCTGCGCAACCGCGCGCAGGAAGTGCTCGAGCTCCTGCCCGAAGCGCCGGCGGAGCTCGCCAATGCGATCCGCGGCATCACTTCCGCCTCGCTGCTGGCCGATCTCGTGGCCGGCTTCATGGATCTCAAGCCGGAAGAAAAGCAGGAGCTGCTCGAAACCTTCGACGTCGCGACGCGTGTCGACAAGGTGCTGAAGCGCCTTTCGCATCGCATCGAGGTGCTGCAGCTGTCGAAGAAGATCAGCGATCAGACGCGCGAATCGATGGAGGATCGCCAGCGCGAGTTTCTGCTGCGCGAGCAGATGAAGACGATCCAGAAGGAGCTCGGCGAGAGCGACGACGACGCCAAGGAGCTCGCTGAGCTCGCAAAGGCGATCGAGGAAGCGGGCATGCCCGAGGATGTGCTCGCCCAGGCGCGCAAGGAATTGAAGCGGCTGCAGCGCATGTCCGAGAACGCGGCCGAGTACTCGATGGTGCGCACCTACCTCGACACGATGGTCGAGCTGCCGTGGCAGAAGGCGAGCGAGTCGCGCATCGATATTCCGGAAGCGCGCCGCATCCTGGACGAGGACCACTTCGGCCTCGACAAGATCAAGCGCCGCATTCTCGAATACCTCGCTGTGCGCAAGCTGAACCCCGCCGGCAAGAGCCCGATCCTGTGCTTCGTTGGCCCGCCCGGCGTGGGCAAGACCTCGCTCGGGCAGTCGATCGCCCGCGCCACGGGACGCAAGTTCGTGCGTGCGAGCCTGGGCGGCGTACACGACGAAGCGGAGATCCGCGGCCACCGGCGCACCTACATCGGTGCGCTGCCGGGCAGCATCATCCAGTCGATCCGCAAGGCGGAGACGAACAACCCCGTGTTCATGCTGGACGAGATCGACAAGCTGGGCGCGGGCGGCTTCCACGGCGACCCTGCCTCGGCGCTGCTGGAGGTGCTCGACCCCGAGCAGAACGCGACCTTCCACGACAACTATCTCGCGGTGCCGTTCGACCTGTCGAAGGTGATGTTCATCGCGACGGCGAACGTGCTCGAGACCATCCCCGGTCCGCTGCGCGATCGCATGGAGGTGATCCAGCTCCCCGGCTATACGCAAGAGGAGAAGCTTGAGATCGCCCGCCGCTACCTCGTGGCGCGGCAGCTCGAATCGAACGGGCTCAAGCCCGAGCAGGTCGAGATCGCCGACGACACGTTGCGCGCGATCATCGCGGACTACACGCGCGAGGCCGGTGTGCGTAGTCTCGAGCGCGAGATCGGCGCGGTGCTGCGCAACGTCGCGGTGCGTATCGCGGAGGGCGTGGCGGAGCGGGTGCAGGTAACTGCCGCTGACTTGGCGACGATTCTCGGTCCGCGACGCTTCGAAAACGAGGTCGCGATGCGCGCCGGGGTGCCCGGCGTGGCGACCGGGCTGGCCTGGACCCCGGTCGGCGGCGACATCCTCTTCATCGAGGCGAGCAAGGTGCCCGGATCCGGTCGGCTGATCCTGACCGGACAGCTCGGCGACGTGATGAAGGAAAGCGCGCAAGCCGCGCTGTCCCTGGTGAAGGCGCGTCTCACGTCGTTCGGGCTGCGCGAAGACCTGCTGGAGAAGAGCGATATCCACGTCCACGTGCCAGCGGGGGCCACCCCGAAGGACGGCCCGAGCGCGGGGGTGGCGATCACCATGGCGCTCACTTCGCTCCTCACGGGCCGCCCGGTACGCAGCGACACCGCGATGACTGGCGAGATCAGCCTGCGCGGCCTGGTGCTGCCGGTGGGCGGCATCAAGGAGAAAGTGCTCGCCGCGCAGCGTGCCGGCATCTCGCGGGTGCTGCTGCCGGCGCGCAATCGTCGGGACTTCGAGGAGATCCCCGAGGAGACGCGCGGCGCGCTCGAGTTCGTGTGGCTGGAGACGGTCGACGATGCTATCGGCGCCGCCCTCGGCGAGCGCGCCGCCGTGCCGACCCCGGTCACGGCCCGAGCGTGAGCGCCGAACCGGCGCGGATGCGGGCCCAACCCAGCACTTTGGCCAGGCGCGGCGGCAGCAGTGCCGCTGCCTCATCGGGCGTGGTCCAGCGGAACTCGCTGTGCTCGGGGCGCCCCAGCTCGGGCGATACCGGCAGCATGACTTCGCCGCCTGGGCTCTCCGCGAGGAAATAGCGCACCACTTTGCCGACTGCGTAGGGCTCCGTGTCGATGCAGCCGTAGCCCCAGCGGAAGACCAAATCCGTGAGACTCGTTTCTTCGCGGGTCTCGCGCACCGCCGCCGCGAGCGGGCTCTCGCCCGGGTCCAGCAGACCCTTCGGGAAGTCCCAGTTGCGATACGCGCGCAGGATCAGAACCCGCCACCCGAACGGCGAGCGCCGCAGCACGACGACCCCGGCCGCCCGCTTCTGTGCCTGCTCCCAGCTCATCGTCCTGTCGATCCCGTGCTGCCCGACAACCGGCGCTTTTCGCCGTACGATCGGCTGTGCTTAAATGGGACGATGCCCGAACCGGAGAATGAAATCATGAAAAACCGTTCCGTGCTCAAGACCACCGCGACCCTGCTCGCGGCGCTTTCTTTGTCAGGATGTGCGACGACCGCACAGCAGCCGTACGCCGCACCACCCGCCGGGTACAACACCCCGACGACCCCGGCGACGCCCTATGCCTACCAAGAGCAGCGCCCTGTACCTGCATCCCGCTATGGCTCCACGACCGACGGCGAGGCGATGCTGCTCGACACGGTTTTCCTGCGCCCGGTGTCCTTGGTCGGTGTGGCCGTTGGGGCCGCCGCATGGATCGTCTCCTTGCCGTTCTCCCTGCCCAGTGGCAGCACGGGTGAGGCGTGGGATGCGCTCGTGGAGACACCCCTGAACTATACGTTCTCGCGGCCCCTGGGCAACGTTTCCGCCTGCCGCGACATCGATCCGGGGTGCCAATACCCCTATCCCTGGTAGGGCAAGGCCACAGCCGAAGCGGTCCAAGTCAGGCGGCAGCGACAGCGGGCCGCAGGCGCAGTCCCAGGCGTATTGCGGTCAGGATCGCGAGCCCCTGGAGCGCCGCGACACCGACCAGAACCCAGGGATAGCGACCGGCATCCATGAGCGGCCCGAAGACCAGCGGCGCCGTGGCCAGTCCCACATCGAGTCCCGAATACACGACGCCATAGACGCGCCCGAACCCGCGCGTGCCAAAAGCAGCGGTCGCCGCGTGCCGCACGAGCAGATCGCGTGAGGGCGCGACGAGACCCGTAAGAAATCCCATCAGCGCCATCAGACCCACTACCGCCCAACCCGGGGGTGCGGCGGTCGCGAGCAGCAGCGCAACACCGGCTGCCGCGAGCAATGCGACCGTGATGATGCGATCCTGGTCGGCACGGCCAGCGGCGAGGAAACCGCCGGCGACCGTACCCCCGGCCCCGCCCGCGAGATACGCCGAGAGCGCCGAGGTCGCGAGCGGCAGCGAGATCCCGTACAGGCGTTCGAGCAGGGCGGGCGAGAAGTTTTGTAGCGCCCCAAAGGCCATTGTCGCGGTCAGAAAGAAGCCAAAGCACATCCACACCTGTCGCGAACGGAGAAAGGCGTTGGCACCGGCGCTCCGGTGGGCGGGCAGATCGTGGACCATCACGCGGCGGCTGGCGTCGTCGAGCGCGCCCCTGCGCAGATACAGCACGCCCAGCACGACCACGGCCACCGCCGCCGCGGCAAACGCCGCACTGCGCCAGCCGGCGAGACCCGCGATACCGATCATGAACGCGGGCGCGGCCGCCCAGCCGAGATAGCCCGACAGTCCGTGGATCGAAAACGCATGCGACAGGCGGGATGCGCTCACGCGATGGTTGAGCAGGCTGAAGTCCGCGGGGTGGAACACGCTGTTCCCCACCCCCGCGACGGCCGCCGCCAGCGCGAGCGTCCCCCACCCCTGAGCGACGCCAACCAGCAGCGACGACACGCCGAGCAGCGCGATCCCGGACAGGAGCACGCTGCGCGCACCCACCCGATCGACCGCGAAGCCCGCCAGCGCCTGCCCGATCCCCGAGACGACGAAGAACACAGTCATCAACGCCCCGGCCTCGGTAAAGCTCAGGCCGAAGGCAGGCATCAGCCACGGAAAGAGCGGCGGCAGGATCAGGTGGAAGAAATGCGAGGTGGCGTGCGCGAGCCCCACGAGGGATATCACCTCGGCATCGTGCCCGTGCGAACTGGTGGCGGGTGCGGCATCCATGGTCGCGTCCATTATCACTCATCGACGCCGGCTCGCCGCCGCCGGGCAGAAAAAGAAACCCCCGCTCGGTGTGAACGGGGGCTGCAGCCGCACGACGCGAGGGTCACACGGGAACCGCCTCGGCGATGCGGTCGAACACGATCTCGTTGCCTTTCACGTCGACCCGGACCGTGTCCTTCGGTCCGAACCGCCCTTCGAGGATCTGCTTGGCGAGCGGATTCTCGATCGCCTGCTGGATCGCGCGCTTGAGCGGCCGGGCGCCGTATACCGGGTCGAAGCCGACCGTGGCCACCAGCGCCAAGGCGGCATCCGACACCTCCATCCCGATCTCGAGCGCTGCAAGGCGCTTTTCGAGATGCCCGAGCTGGATGCGCGCGATCGACAGGATGTGCTTCTCGTCGAGCGCGTGGAACACCACCACCTCGTCGATGCGATTGATGAACTCCGGCCGGAAGTAGTTCTTGACCTCGGCCATCACCGCAAGCTTGATCACCTGGTAGTCGTCGCCCGCCATCTGCTGGATCATCTGCGAGCCCAGGTTCGAGGTCATGACCACGACCGTGTTCTTGAAGTCGACCGTGCGGCCTTGTCCGTCCGTCATGCGACCGTCGTCCAGCACCTGCAGCAGGACGTTGAAGACGTCGGGATGCGCCTTCTCCACCTCATCCAGCAGGATCACGGAGTACGGCTTGCGGCGCACGACTTCGGTCAGGTAGCCGCCCTCTTCGTAGCCCACGTATCCCGGCGGCGCGCCGATCAACCGCGCCACCGAGTGCTTCTCCATGAACTCGCTCATGTCGATGCGGATGAGATGCTCCTCCGAGTCGAACAGGAACTCGGCCAGCGCCTTGCAGAGCTCGGTCTTGCCCACGCCAGTCGGGCCCAGGAAAAGGAAGGAGCCGTACGGGCGGTTGGGATCCGCGAGGCCGGCGCGCGAGCGGCGGATCGCATCCGAGACCAGACGCACGGCCTCGTCCTGCCCGACCACGCGGCCATGGAGTTTCTCTTCCATCTGCAGAAGCTTGTCGCGCTCGCCCTGCATCATCTTGGAGACGGGGATACCGGTCGCGCGTGACACGACCTCCGCGATTTCCTCGGCCCCGACCTGAGTCCGCAGCAGCTTGTGCCGCACCTGCCCCTCGCCGGATTTCTCGGCCTGTTTCAACTGGGCTTCGAGCTGGGGCAGGCGACCGTATTGCAGCTCGGCCACCTTGTCGAGCTTACCCTCGCGCTGCAACCGCGTGATCTCGGCCCGCGTGCGATCGATTTCTTCCTTGATGTGCGCGCTGCCCTGGACCTGAGCCTTCTCCGCCTTCCATACCTCTTCCAGGTCGTTGTACTCGCGTTGGAGCTTGAGGAGCTCGTCCTCGATCAGCTGCAGTCGCTTCTGCGACGCCTCGTCCTTTTCCTTGCGCATCGCCTCGCGCTCGATCTTGAGCTGGATCATGCGGCGATCGAGCTTGTCCATCGCCTCCGGCTTCGAGTCGATCTCCATCTTGATGCGCGCGGCCGCCTCGTCGATCAAGTCAATGGCCTTGTCGGGCAGGAAGCGGTCGGTGATGTAGCGGTGCGAAAGCTCGGCCGCAGCGACGATTGCCGGGTCGGTGATGTCGACACCGTGGTGCAGTTCGTATCTTTCCTGCAGGCCGCGCAGGATCGCAATCGTGCTCTCGACGCTCGGCTCGTCCACCAGCACCTTCTGGAAGCGACGCTCGAGCGCGGCGTCCTTCTCGATGTACTTGCGGTATTCGTCCAGGGTCGTGGCGCCGACGCAATGCAGTTCGCCGCGCGCCAGCGCGGGCTTCAGCATGTTGCCGGCGTCGATGGCGCCTTCCGCCTTGCCGGCGCCGACCATGGTGTGGAGCTCGTCGATGAAGACGATGATGCGCCCTTCCTCCTGGGCGATTTCCTTTAGCACGGACTTTAGTCGCTCCTCGAATTCGCCGCGGTACTTCGCGCCCGCCAGCAGGGCTGCCATGTCGAGCGACAGCACGCGCTTGCCCTTGAGCGTCTCGGGAACTTCGTCGTTGACGATGCGCTGGGCGAGCCCTTCGACGATGGCCGTCTTGCCCACGCCCGGCTCGCCGATCAGCACCGGGTTGTTCTTGGTACGCCGCTGCAGGATCTGGATCACGCGGCGGATCTCGTCGTCGCGGCCGATCACCGGATCGAGCTTGGCCTGCCGTGCACGGTCGGTCAGATCGAGGGTGTACTTCTCGAGCGCCTGTCGCTGACCTTCTGCCTCCGCGTTCTGCACGCTCTCGCCGCCGCGCACCGACGCAATCGCCTGGTCGATGGCCTGGCGCGATCCGCCGTGCTGCTTCAGCAGCCGGCCGGTCTCGCCCTTGTCCTGGCTCAAGGCAAGCAGAAACATCTCCGAGGCGATGAACTGGTCGCCGCGTTTCTGTGCCTCCTTGTCCGTGATGTTCAGCAGGTTGCCGAGGTCGCGCGACAGGGTGATCTCACCCGCCGTGCCCTCTACCTTGGGCAGCCGCTCTATGCTCTTCTTGAGGGCGTCGCGCAGCGGCGCGACGTTCACCCCCGCACGCTGCAGCAGCGCGGCCGAACCGCCGTCTTCCTGCTGCAACAGCGCAAGCAGGAGGTGCTGAGGCTCGATGTAAGGATTGTCCTGGCCCAGAGCGAGGCTCTGGCCATCCGCGAGCGCCTGCTGGAATTTGGTCGTGAGTTTGTCGAGTCGCATCGGCGATCCCCTTGTCTAGTTGGTAACCAAGATGGGGGACGGCCGCACGAATTCAACTGGCGTTCGAGCACGCGCTCGAATCGCCCGTATTGCTGTAGGCGGTGTTTCCGGCAGGCACAATGCCACGCGGGCCGCGCGGCGAAAGGGAGCGCCCGCGAATCAGGGGGCGCTGCGTCGGTCCTGCATGAAGCTCTCGTCGCCGGCCGCGATCACGATGTCCACATCGTAGAAGCCGGCCGCCTCGCCCAGGGCTTGGACGTAGCGCTCAGCGGCGGCTCGCGTGTGGAGAATTGCTCCTGGGATAAGGCCACGGGAGTGGCCGACCGCCCACGCTCCCCGACTCACCTCCGCCAGTACGAAGCGGACCGGACACGTGCTGCTGCGACGCTCGATGACTGACATGACGTTTCCTCCCAACAACGCGACGTCGCCATCTGGCGCAAACGATGTGCCAAGACGCCTGTGCTGCGATCGAGCCCTGATTCAACACCGTTTTTCACCGATCGGTCGAGCGCGCCATGGCCTGTTACTGGCCTGCGACGGCCAAACCGTCTGCACCACGTCGACCACGGCCGAGACACCCGGATCACGTTCGCACCTCACCCAATACAAAATGCATAAATATTGCTTCGCAGCACGGTCATTCCCTGTATAGCTGAAACAAATCACTCTCATCCAAAGATGCGATTGGACCCCCCATCACCACGCCTCTTATAGTGCTGACAAAGCATGGAATAGTGCTAATTCTAAAAGAAATTACTGGAGATGATCATGAAAAGCGCCTTGGCTAGCAAGCCGACCTTTCCCACTCCCGAGCTGCAAATCCGCAGCGACATCGCAGGATCCGATAAGGGTGTGGCGTTGCACCGCATCATCAAGGCGGTGAAAAGCTGGTTTACGCCGGGCAGCGTGCCGGAAGATGCGCCACACACGCTGGACGCTCGAGAAATCGAAGCAATGGAACGGCACATCCGGAAATTTACCGAGGAACATCGGTTTACCGGCTTTCCTTGCTGAACACCGCGGCCGCTACGCGTGACGGGGAAGGCTGTCGCGCTGGCGTGTCGTCAACGAGTCCCCAGCGCGCTGGATCGGTCGACGCGAGCGGAGCCCCTCCTCCTCTTCGCTCCGGCTTCCGCTCCAGCGCGTGCTAGGGGTCATTGCCCGCTGCGGGCCTGGCACTCGCGGCTAGGCGGATTCGCGGTTCTTGGTGTGCGGTGACTTCGAAGTCTTCGACTGCTGAACCAGCTCGGAGGCCATGGTAAGACCGCTCAGGAACGCCCCCTCCACTCGCCCCTCGACCAGCCAGTCTCCACACGCACCTAATCCCGCCTCTGCGTCGTACAGGAACGGTCGCGCACCGTCCGGGGCAGCCAACGCGTGCTCCCACCGCACCGTTTTCGAGAACGCCGGCGTCACGCGCTTCTCGACCAGCTCGCAGAAGGACTTCATCAGGCCCGCGACGATTGTCTCCGAGTCGGCATCGAAGTGTTGGCGGCTCCAGTCGTTGGAGGCGTGGACGATCCAGCGCTCGCCCGCCTTCCGCCCCGGCTTGCTGCTCTCGCGGGCGAGCCAGGCAATAGGCTCGTCCTCGACGATGGCCGCGTCGAAACGTGCGTCGAATGGTTTGTCGAACTGCAACATGAGAACCCAGCAGGGCGACATCTCGACCGCGGCGATCCGGGGTCCGAGCTCGGTCGAGCCGGCGAGCAGTTCCGCCGCCTGCGGCGCCGGCGTCGCCACGATGATCTTCGCGTACGGCAGGGTCTGGCTGCCGTCCTGGAACTGCAACGTCCAACCGGCTTCGACCCGATCGATATGGGTGACGCGCCGCTCGTAGCCGACGCTGAAACCACGTGCGAGATGGGATGCGAGGGCGCCCATCACCGGGTAGCCGACGTAGCGCGTGGCGCGCTCTCGCGATTCTCCGACGTTGTCCTTGGTGACGCGCACGATGCGCGCCCGCCATTCCGCGACCACGCCGGCACGAAGCCAGCTCGATATAGCACTCTTGAACCGGGGATCGCGCGCGGTGAAATACTGGGCGCCGTCGTCGAACTGACCAAGGTCCTCGTTGCGGGTGGCGCAGCGCCCGCCCGGGCGACCCGACTGCTCGAACAGGGCGACGCTGTGCCCCGCGTCGCGCAATTTGCGGGCGCACGTGAGTCCCGCGATCCCGGCACCGACGATGGCAACCGTCGGGGCGCGCGGCGGGGTCACGACGACAAGTGGACGACGACGCCGGGACAAACTATCGCCACCGTGCACAAGACACTCCGCGGCGGCTCGAACCACCTCGAACGATCGAGGCTGCGCCCGCGGCGAAGGTCGAACAGACAAAGGCCACCCACGTTCCGGCTGGGGGGCGGCACGACGGAGGAAACGCGCTAAAGCTCATCTGACCTGCAAATCTCGACAAAAGAAACGGCATCAATTCCCAAGCTGCACGTACGCGTCAGCGCCCCAATCGCAACGCCAGCGAACGCACCGCGGTAACTCCGCGCCAGAGCACGAATCCGCGCTGAATCCACCGCAGCCACCCTCCCCGCGCGAAGGGGCGGCGAAACACCACCAGCACCACCACGCCAGCCCCGATCAGGACCAGCGGATGCTCGCGCAGATAGCTCGCGCCCCTCATGCCTCGATCGACCCAGACGGTCGAACCGCGCAACGCCCGGAAGTCTCCGGCCAGCTGTTCCCGCTGCACCTGGGCCGACGCCACCAGCGACGCGCGCCGTCCCTGCACGTCGCGCAGTGACCGCCGCTTCATCATCGCGGCGTGATCTCCCGTCGGTCCTTGGCGAGCTCGCCCAGCGTCGTTGCGAGAAAGGCGGGCCGCTCGTGGCGCTGATGCTGAAAAGAACGCCAGCACAACCCGCCGCCAATCAGAAACACCCCGCCCAGCACGCCGAGCACCGGCACGCGATGCGTCTCCCACAACAGCACCACGATCAATGTCGTGAGCAGGATAAAGGCCATGAAGAAGCAAAAAAGGGCAAGAACACCGGTCATGAGAAGCGACCCCAGGCGCGCCCGCTCTTCCTCCAGATCGCTCGAAAGGATCTCCAACCGGGTGTGAACGATCTCGACGCCGGTCGACGCCAGCCGGCGCAGCGAGAACAGTAACCCGCGCTCCGCTTCGGCGACCTGACTGTCCGCAGCGGACATTGCGACTTAACGACGCGCGATAAGCAGGCCCACGATCAACCCGATGCTCGAGGCAAGGCCGATCGCCTGCCAGGGGTGGTCGTGGACGTATGCATCCGTAGCTCTGGCTGCGTCGCGCGCGCGCTCGACGGCCACCTCTTCGGCGGCTGCGAGCTTCACTTTGGCTTCGGCAAGACTCTCGCGCACCCGCGACCGGGCAACGGTCGCCTGCTCGCCGGCTGCGCTCGCCGTCGCCTTCAGGAGCTCCTCGGTATCGGCCACAACGGTCTTGAAGTCATTGATGAGCTTATCCTTGCTTCCGACGAGTTCAGCGTTCATGGAATTCCTCTTCTGGGATCGGTTCGCATGACAGGACGGCGCGCACGACCGCGCCCTTTTGAGTCTAGGCTAACGGTTTCCGATCGCCAAAGCAACGGCGCACCCACGAAACCGGCCGCTGCGCGCTCATAGCATGCTCGAATCGATGAGCGGACTCGCCCGCGGCGGCTCGTATTCACTCAGGCGCGCCAGCAATCTCGTGAGATCGCCGTCGATCAGCACCATGGCACGATGCTCGGCGCGGATGAAGCGTTGCGCCGTGGCATGGTCCAGCCATGCCATCAGCAAATCGAAGTAGCCTTCGAGGTTGAGCAGCCCGCACGGCTTGGCGTGCAGCCCGAGCTGAGCCCAGGTCAGCACCTCGGAAATCTCGTCGAGGGTGCCGAGCCCGCCGGGCAGCGCGACGAACGCATCGGCGAGCTCGACCATGATCGCCTTGCGCTCGTGCATGGAGGCCACGACGCGAAGCTCGGTCAGACAGTCCGGCGGCGGCTCGAATCGCAGCAGCGACTCCGGAATGATGCCGATCGCCTCGCCGCCGGCCTCGAGCGCGCCGCGCGCCACCGCGCCCATCAGACCCAGGCCGCCGCCGCCGTAGATCACCGTGATGCCCGCCCGCGCGAGTTGCGTGCCGACCGTCCGCGCTGTCTCGACGTAGATTGGCGAGGCGCCCGCGTTGGCCCCGCAAAAGACGCAAATCCGCTTCATCTGCTCCCTGTTTCGTCGATCCTGCTCAACCCGAATCCCGCCGGCATGCGTTGAAGGTGCTGCCATCCGATATCTCACCGGAGAAACCGATGAAACGCCCCGTTCTTGCAACGTTGATCGCCACCGCATTGACCGCCTCCGCCGCCGCCGACGACACGTCCGACGGCCACTCGCTCACCGTTTACAGCAGCGCGAGCCCCGGGTCGATCAACCCCGATCTCTTTCGCGGCGGCAACCGCGCCGCCGTCCCCGGGTACGCCATGGTACGGCAGGAACGCACGATCCCCCTCGACAAAGGCCGCAATGCGGTCCGGTTCGTCGACGTCGCCGAACGCATCGATCCGACCACGGTGACCTTCGAGTCCCTCACCGATCCCGCCGGCACGAGCATTCTGGAACAGAACTTTCAGTTCGACCTGGTGAGCCAGGACAAGCTGCTGCAGCGCTACATCGACCGGCCGGTCACGGTCGAGCAGGCGCGCGGACAGAGCGTGGAATCCTTCGACGGCACGCTCCTGTCCACCCAGGGCGGTCTCATCCTGCGCCAACCGGACGGCACCGTGCGCGTCCTGCCGAGCCACTCCGGGGTCAAGCTGCCGAGCTTGCCGGGCGGGCTCATCACGCGCCCGACGCTCCTCTGGGACGTGAGCACGAGAAGGGCAGGCCCGCACCGGACGCGCGTCTCGTACCAGACCGGCGGCATGACGTGGTGGGCCGACTACAACATCCACTACGCGGAGCCGAAGGGCGCCGACAGTTGCAAGCTTGACGTCGCTGCCTGGGTCAGTCTGGTCAATCAGTCGGGCGCGAGCTACCCGGACGCCAGGCTCAAACTGGTGGCGGGGGACGTGCACCGCGCGCCGCAGCGGCCGGCCCCCGCGCCGCGTGCGACCCACAAGGCGGCGGCAATGGAGGACGCCGCAGCCGGCTTCGCCGAACAGGCGTTCTTCGAGTACCACCTCTACACCCTGGGCCGCACGACGACGCTGCCCGACAACTCGACGAAGCAGATCGAGCTCTTCCCGGCCGCGCGCAACGTGCCTTGCGAGAAGACCTTTGTCTACTACGGCGCCGCACAGCCCGTGTACGCGTACGGACCGAATCCCGTCACCGACCGCGATTACGGCAGCGCCTCGAACCGAAAGGTGGACGTCTATCTGCGTTTCCGCAACAGCGCCGACCACCACATGGGCATGCCGCTGCCGGCGGGCCGGGTGCGGGTGTCGAAGCAGGATAGCGCCGACCAGACGCTCGAGCTCGTCGGCGAAGACGTCATCGACCACACCCCGAAGGACGAGGCGGTCCGTCTCAAGCTCGGCTCGGCCTTCGACCTCGTCGGCGAGCGCAGGCAAGTGAGCTTCCGCGTCGACACGTCGCGCCGCCAGATGAGCGAGGAGATCGAGATCAGGCTGCGCAACCACAAGAACCAGGCGGCGACCGTGATCGTAAAGGAAAACCTCTATCGCTGGGTGAACTGGACCATCGGGCAGAGCACGCACAAGTTCGATCAGGAGGACGCCCGCACCGTCCACTTTCCGGTGCAAGTACCGGCGGGCGGCGAGAGCACGTTGCGGTACACGGTGCAGTACGCCTGGTAGGGCCGAGCTTCCCTGGCATAAGGATCGCTAGCCGCGTGGCGTTCCCCACCCTGGAGACTCGCGCCATGATCGCCGTCATCGCCCTGGGCGCGCTTTCGATCCTGGCCGGCGCCTATGTCGTCGCCACCTACAACAGGCTGGTCGCGCTCAAGCACGACGTATCGAGAGCCTGGGCCAGCCTCGATGCGCTGCTCGATCAGCGCAACGACGAGCTGCCCCAGCTGGTGGAGACATGCCGCCGGCACATGCGCTTCGAAAGGGATACGCTCGAGAAGGTGACCCGCGCGCGATCGATGGTGGCCAATGCGCGGGAGCATGTGAACATCCCCGCGCTCGGTATCGCCGAGACCGTGCTGCGGGGCGCGCTCGTCCGGCTATTCACGGGGGCCGAGGCCTACCCGGTGCTGCGGTCGAACGGGGCCTTCCGCCAACTCAAGAGCCGGATCACGGAGCTCGAGAACGCCATCGCGGCGCAGCGCGAGCGCTACAACGAGAGCGTCAACCGCAACAACGTCCGCATCGAGCAGATCCCCGACAACATCGTCGCCGCCATCGGCTCGTTCAGGCTTTTCCCCCTGTTCCGGGTCACCGACAAGAATGAGCGCCCCACAAACGTCAGGGCGCTGTTTCGTTCGCAATCGGGCTAGGGCCCTTCTTCCCGCTTCCACATCCCCGTCGAGACGTAGCGCTCGCCGGTGTCCGAAAGCACGGTGACGATGGTGCGGAAGCGCCCGCTCGCCGCGAGCTTGAGCGCGCCGTGCACGAACGCGCCGGAGGACGGACCCACGAAGAGGCCCTCGCGCACGAGGCGCCGGCACATGGCGAGCGCATCGTCGAGCGTGACCGGGATGCGCTCGTCGATGAGGGACTCGTCGAGGATCTTCGGCACGATGTCGCCCGGATGGCCGAGCGGCTTCAGCCCCTCGATACCCGGGAACGTCTCCGGGATGACGGCCGCGATCCACGTGTCGGCGCGGACCTCGCGCAGCCTCCGCCCGGCACCCGTCAGCGTGCCGCCGGTCCCGACCCCGGCCACGAACGCGTCCGGCGCGGCGAACCCATGTCCATCGAGTTGGCGCAGGATCTCGCTCCCGGTCCCCTCGTAATGGGCGCGCCAGTTGTCGGGGTTGGAGTATTGATCACAGTACCAATACCGCTCCGGCTGTTCTTCGGCCAGCCGGTGCGCCTCGCGCAGCGCGAAGTCGTAGCCTTCGATGGGGTCGGTGATGACGAGCTCGGCCCCGTGCGCGGCGATGCGCTCCAGCCGCTCCTGGCTCGCGTTGCCGGGCACGACGATGGTGACCGGAACACCCAGGGCCGCGCCGAGCATCGCGTAGGAGATGCCGGCGTTCCCCGAAGAGGAATCGAGCAGCCGGCGCCCGCCCGCGAAGCGGCCCGCCGCCTGGGCCTGCATCAGCATGCGGGCGACCGGCCGGTCCTTCACCGAGCCGCCGGGGTTCACGCTCTCCAACTTTGCGAAAAGGCGGCAACCGCTCGCCACCTCGCGCACGAGCCCGATCTCCACCAGTGGTGTCTCGCCGATCCCCGTCAGCAGCGGGTGCGGGCGCGGGGCATCGGAGCCGTCGCTTCTCATGCCGTCGAACTCGCGCAAAATCGTTCGTAGTCGATATAGCCCGGGAAACGCGCGCCGTCCGCGCAGTACCGGCAATGCGGATCGCGGTCGAGGGCAAGCTCGACGAACTGTGCGCGCAGCGCGTCGAAGCACAGCATGCGGCCCACCAGCGGATCGCCGATGCCGAGCAGCAGCTTGATCGCTTCGGTCGCCTGCAGCAGCCCGATCACGCCCGGCAGCACGCCGAGCACGCCCGCGTCGGCGCAGGATGG
This sequence comes from Burkholderiales bacterium, assembly GCA_016791285.1. The sequence goes on along the minus strand of JAEUMX010000009.1, from coordinate 22,099 downwards.
CGCGAATTCGGCCGGCGGCGGTTCGGGGTAGAGGCAGCGGTAGCAGGGGCCGCGCCGCTTCGCATACGCCGGCCAGAAGACGGCGACCTGCCCTTCGAAGCGGTACACCGCACCGTAGACATGTGCGAGGCCCTGCTTCAGACAGGCGTCGCTGACGAGGTAACGGGTGGGGAAGTTGTCGGAACCGTCGACCACGAGATCGTAGCCCTCGAAGATCTCGTCCACGTTGGCGCTGGAAAGATGTGTCTCGTGGGCGATGACCGTGACGCCCGGATTGAGCGCCTCCAGCGTCCGGCGCGCGGAGACCACTTTGGCCATGCCGACGCGATCGTCGCTGTGCAGGATCTGGCGCTGCAGATTGCTGCGATCCACCACGTCGTGGTCGACCAGGCCGACCGTGCCGACGCCGGCCGCGGCGAGATAGAAGGCCGCCGGGCTGCCCAGCCCGCCCGCGCCGACCAGCAGGACACGCGCGGCCCGCAGCTTGAGCTGGCCTGCCTCGCCGACCTCCGGCATCAGGAGATGACGCGAATAACGCTCGCGATCGAGTGCGTCGAGGCGCGCGGGAATCTCCACCGGCAGACCTTCGTTCTTCCAGCGGCTGAAGCCCCCGATCATGGAGGACACGCGCGTGTAACCCATCCGCTGCAGATCCTCCGCGGCGAACAGCGACCGCACGCCGCCGTTGCACATGGCGACGATGGGCCGCTCGAAGTCGGGCACCGCTTCCTCGATGCGCAGCTCGAGGTAGCCGCGCCCCAGGCGATGCGCGCCGGGTGGGCTGCCCTGCGCGATCTCGTCGGGCTCGCGCACGTCGATGAGCGCCGCGCCCTGCGCCTGCAGCGCCAGTGCTTCGGCCGGCGTCACTTCGGGGATGGCGCGCCTGAGCTCGGCCAGCCGGCGCTCCCGCGCTTTGCCCGTCGCCCCGCCCGCCACCGCGGGGACGATCGAGATCACCTCGCCCCCCTCGAGCCGCGCCGCGAGCCCGCCGAGGGTGCGCGCGTTGCGGTTGCCGACGAACACGTTCACGAACTGCCGCAGCTCGCCCTCGCCCGCGAGCACCCGATCGAGGATGCCGCCGTGCAGCGCACCCAGGCGCTGCAGCGCTTCGCCGACGGTCGCGGCGTCGACCTGCACCTCGTCCAGGCCGCCGGTGTAACTGCGCAGCGGCATGGGAATACGAATGGTCACCGTGCTCACGATCGAATCATCTCCTCGACGAAGTCGGTTCCGGTCAGGCGCCAGGAGCGTAGCTCCTCGACGCCGCCGCGTGACACCGAGACGATCACGTACGACCAGCCGCACCAGGCTTGTTCGCGGTCGGTCGCGGAGGGAACAGCGGGATGATCGGGATGGGAGTGCCAGACGCCGACGATCTCGAGGCCACGGTCGCGCGCTGCTTCGTCGGCCGCCAGGAGGGCGGCAGGATCCAGCTCGTAGCGGTCGCGCGCCCGCTCCACGTTGAGGTTCCGGGCTGCGAGGACCTCTTCCACCCGGACATCCTCATCGCCGCACCGCCCGATCAGGATCCCGCAGGTCTCGCTCGGGTAGCCGGCTCGCGCCCAATCCTGCAGGCGCGCCTGCAATGCGCACGGCAATCGCAACCCGGTCATCGTTCACAGCCTCCGAACCATCGCGGGAAGCTGCGCGCCACCAGCGGTTCCGGCACGGGACCGCCGGGCTCGTCAGCCTCCGCTTTCGTTACCCACTTGCACCCTGCCCTCCGCCACCCGCACCGGATAGGTGAGCACGTCCTCGTACGCGGGCGGCGACAGCACCGCCCCGGTCCGGATGTCGAAGCGCGCACCGTGACGCGGACACGCGATGCAGCCGTCCTCGATGTCCCCGCCGGTGAGTTCACCGCCATCGTGGGTACAGACGTCTTCGATGGCGAAGAACTCGCCCTCCAGGTTGAAGACGGCTACCAGCCGCCCCTCGACATCCACCGTTCTCCACTGCCCCGGCGCGATCTCCGCGGCGGGCGCGACATCGATCCAGTTCATCGCTAGAGGAACCCCAGCTGCAGCTTGGCGGCTTCGGTCATCCGGTCCTGGTCCCACGGCGGGTCCCAGACCAGATCGACGATCGCCTCGTTGACACCCGGCACGGCATAGAGCTTCCCCTCGACTTCGCCGGGGAAGGTCTGGGCAACCGGGCATCCCGGCGCGGTCAGGGTCATCTGTACCGTGACCTTGCCGGCATCGTCGACCTCAAGATCGTAGATCAGGCCGAGGTCGTAGATGTTGACCGGGATCTCCGGATCGAACACCGTCCGCAGTGCCTCGATGACGTTCTGCCGCAACTGCTCGGTCGGCACCTGCGCGCCTCCCGCATCTGCCAAGCTCTGCCAATCGCTCACGATTCTCGCCTCACTCCGTGGTCACGGAAGTCTGTTGGTGCAGCGCCGCGTTCAGCGTGTGCCAGGCCAGCGTGGCGCATTTCACGCGCGCCGGAAACTCGCGCACCCCCGATAGCACCTCGAGCTTGCCGAGCTCCGGGTGCGGGGCCGCCTCCGCCTCCGTCACCATCGCATGAAACCCCGAAAACAGCTGCTCGACATCCGCCAGCGACTTGCCCCTGAGCACCTCGGTCATGAGCGACGCCGAGGCGGTCGAGATGGCGCACCCCGAACCCTCGAACGAGACTTCCTCGATGACCCCGTCCTTGGTCTTGAGATAGACGGTCACCCGATCGCCGCACAGCGGGTTGTAACCCTCCGCCGAGCAGTCGGCACCGGGCAGGGCGTGGAAGTTCCGCGGCTGCTTGTAGTGATCGAAGATCACTTCCTGGTAGAGCTCGCGCAGGTCCGCCATCAGCCGAACAGCTCCTTCACCTTGTGCAATCCCGCGACCAGCGCGTGCACGTCGTCGCGATCGTTGTACAGCGAAAACGAGGCGCGCACTGTCGCCGGCACGCCGAATCGCTCCATCACGGGCATCGCGCAGTGATGCCCCGCGCGCACCGCGATGCCCTGATGATCGAGGATGGTACCGATGTCGTGCGGGTGCGCCCCCTCCATGACGAAGGACACGATGCTCGCCCGGTGCGCCGCGGTGCCGATCAGCCGCAACCCCGGAATCTGCTTCACCTCGGCCGTGGCATAGGCGAGCAATTCGTGCTCGTGGGCGCCGATCGCTTCGAATCCGATCTCCGTCACGTAGTCGATCGCCGCGCCGAGCGCGATCGCGCCGGCGATGTTCTGCGTCCCCGCCTCGAACTTGTACGGCAGCACGTTGTACTCGGTCTTCGCGAAGCTGACGGTACGGATCATGTCGCCCCCGCCCTGGTAGGGCGGCATCGCATCCAGCAGCGCCTGCTTGCCGAACAGGACCCCGATGCCGGTCGGACCGTACAGCTTGTGCCCCGAGAACGCGTAGAAGTCGCAGTCCAGCTCCTGCACGTTGACCTTGGTGTGCGCAACCGCCTGCGCACCGTCCACCAGCACGGGCACGCCCTGGTCGTGGGCTGCCCGGATGATCTGCTTCACGGGGTTGACGGTACCGAGCGCGTTAGACACGTGCACGACGCCGACCAGTTTCGTGCGCGGACCGAGGAGCTTGAGGTACTCGTCGAAGATCAGCTCGCCGTCATCGTTGATCGGGACGACCCTGATGAGCGCGCCCGTATGCTCGCACACCATCTGCCAGGGCACGATGTTGGCATGGTGCTCCATGGTCGTCAGGATGATCTCGTCACCGGGCGCAAGCCGCGGTCTGCCGTAGCTCTGAGCCACCAGATTGATCGCGTCGGTCGTGCCGCGCGTGAAGACGATCTCTTCGGCATGGCGCGCATTCAGCAGGTGCTGGACCTTCACGCGCGCGTCCTCGAACGCTTCGGTCGCCTTCTGCGACAAGGCGTGCACGCCGCGGTGGATGTTCGAGTTGTAGTGGCGGTAGTAGTCGGCTTCGGTCGCGATCACCACCTCGGGTTTCTGGGTGGTGGCGCCGTTGTCCAGATACACGAGCTGCTTGCCGTGCACGCGCTCCTTCAGGATCGGAAAGTCCGTGCGCCAGTGCGCGGGATTCCTGGCCGACACCGGGCACTCGGCGCATTCGGTGACGACCGTGATCTTTCTTGCATCGACTACAGTGTTCATACCAGCTCCTTGATGCGTTCGCCCTCCGGCAGCATCGAAATCAGATGACGTTCGATGCGCCGCTTGAGGGGATCGAGGCGGATGCGCCCGACGATGTCGTGGGCGAACGCATAGATCAGCAGCGCCTTCGCGACTTCCGGTTCTATCCCCCGCGCGCGCAGATAGAACAGCATGCCATCGTCGAGCTGGCCGACCGTGGCGCCGTGAGTGCATTTGACATCGTCGGCGAAGATCTCCAGCTGCGGCTTGGTATCGACCTGCGCCGCCTTCGAGAGCAGGAGGTTGTGGTTGGACTGCTGCGCGTCCGTGTGCTGCGCGTTCGGGTGCACCACCACCTTGCCGTTGAAGACCCCACGCGCGGCCCCGTCGAGCACGCCGCGATAGAACTCACGGCTCGTGCCGCGGGGCTTGTCGTGGTCGATGCGCGTGTGATGATCGACCAGCTGACGGCCGCCGACCATGTAGAGCCCGTTCAGCGTGCACTCGGCGCCCTCCGCGGCGAGGCGCGTCGTGATGTCGTTGCGAGCGATGGCACCGCCGAGCGCGATCGAGTGTGAAATGAAGCGGCTGTCCCGGGCCTGGGTAGCGTGGATTCCCGCCACGTGAAATGCCTGCGCGCTTTCCTGCTGCAGCTTGTAGTGCTCCACGTTGCTGTTCGCAGCACCGACAATCGTCGTCACCGCATTCGTGAGGTACGAGCAACCCTCCGGACCCGCATAGTGCTCGACCACGGTCGCCTGCGCATTCTCGTCGGCGACGATGAGATTGCGGTAGTGCACGGAGGTCTCCGCCTGGCTCGCGATGTAGAGCAGATGGATCGGCCGCTCGACCACCGCGTTCCGGGAGAGCTCGATCACCACACCGTCCGTCATGAAAGCGAGATTCAGCGCCCCGAACGCGTTCGCCGGTTCCCGCGCCAGCAGCGACTCGACGCGCTGGCCGTCCTGCGCGATGACCTCGGCCAGGCTGCGAATGGAGACGCCAGCGGGCAACGCGCCGAGCGACGAAAAGGTCGGATCGAAGCGACCATCCAGGAATACCAGCAGGTGGCACGGCAATTCCGCGAAGACGAGGCCGCGCACCTGATCCGCCGACACCGATCCTCGCGCCGTCACCGCCTTCATGGGCCGGCGCTCGATCGCCGCAGTGTTGGTGTACTTCCAATCCTCGTCACGCGCGGTGGGGAAACCTCGGTCCGCGAACCAGTCCAGGGCATCGCGCCGCGCGTGATCGAGCCACGCCGCGCCGCGTCCCGGCAGACTGGCCTCGAGCGCCCGGAAATCCGCGACAATGCGGTCGATCGCTTCGCTCGCCATGGCGCTCAGGCTCCCGCGCGCGCCGCCGCGACGGCCTTCGCTTCGCCTTCGATCCAGCCGTAGCCGCGGCGCTCGAGCTCGTGGGCGAGGTCGCGCCCTCCCGATTTCACGATGCGCCCCTGCGAGAGCACGTGGACGAAGTCGGGCACGATGTAGTCGAGGAGTCGCTGATAGTGTGTGACCATGATCATGGCGCGCTCCGGCCCGCGCAGGCCATTGACGCCGTTCGCGACGACCTTGAGCGCGTCGATGTCGAGACCCGAGTCGGTTTCGTCGAGAATCGCCAGCGCCGGCTCCAGGATCGCCATCTGGAGAATCTCGTTGCGCTTCTTTTCGCCGCCCGAGAAGCCCTCGTTGACGGAGCGGTAGAGCATTTCCTCCTTCATCTCCATGAGCTTCATCTTGTCGCGCACGAGCGCGAGGAAATCCATCGCGTCGACCTCGGGCAGGCCGCGGTGCTTGCGGATGGCATTCAACGCCGCCTTCAGAAGATAGACGTTGGAAACGCCCGGGATCTCCACGGGGTATTGGAACGCCAGGAAAACGCCGTCCCGTGCGCGGTCCTCAGGGGACAAGTCGAGCAGGTTCCTGCCTTGGTAGACGACCTCTCCGTGTGTCACTTCGTAGCCTGCGCGGCCGGCGAGCACGTTCGCGAGCGTGCTCTTGCCGGAGCCATTCGGCCCCATGATGGCGTGCACCTCGCCTGCGTTCACGTTGAGCGTGATGCCCTTGAGGATGGGCTTGCCGTCGACGCTCGCGTGCAAATCTCTGATCTGAAGCATGGTGATCCTTGGTTATGATCTCGTCAGCCGACGCTGCCTTCCAGGCTCACGCCCAGCAGCTTCTGCGCTTCCACGGCGAACTCCATGGGCAGTTCCTTGAACACTTCCTTGCAGAACCCGTTCACGATCATCGACACCGCGTCCTCGGCCGAGATGCCCCGCTGCATGCAGTAGAAGAGCTGATCCTCCGACACGCGCGACGTGGACGCCTCGTGCTCCACTTTCGCGGTCGGGTTGGCGACCTCGATGTAGGGGAACGTGTGCGCGCCGCACTTGTCGCCGAGCAGCAGCGAGTCGCACTGCGTGTAGTTGCGTGCGTTCTCCGCCGCCTTGCCGATCTTCACCAACCCGCGGTAGGCGTTATGGCCCTTGCCTGCGGAGATGCCCTTGGAGACGATGGTCGAACGCGTATTGCGGCCGAGATGGATCATCTTGGTCCCGGTGTCGGCCTGCTGGAAGTGGTTGGTGAGCGCGACCGAGTAGAACTCGCCCACCGAATCCTCGCCGCGCAGAATACAGGACGGATACTTCCAGGTGATCGCGGACCCGGTCTCCACCTGGGTCCAGGAGATGTGGCTGCCGGCGCCGCGACAGTCGCCGCGCTTGGTCACGAAGTTGTAGATGCCGCCCTTGCCTTCCTTGTCGCCCGGGTACCAGTTCTGGACCGTCGAGTACTTGATCTTGGCGCGGTCGAGCGCGACGAGTTCCACGACCGCCGCGTGCAGCTGGTTTTCGTCGCGCATCGGGGCGGTACAGCCCTCGAGATAGGACACCTGGCTGCCCTCGTCCGCGACGATCAGCGTGCGCTCGAACTGGCCGGTGTTCTTGGCGTTGATGCGAAAATAGGTCGACAGCTCCATCGGACAGCGCACGCCCTTCGGGATATAGCAGAACGAGCCATCCGAGAAGACCGCCGAATTGAGCGCCGCAAAGAAGTTATCGCCGGGAGGCACGACGGAGCCGAGATACTGTCGCACCAGGTCCGGGTGCTCCTGCACCGCCTCCGAGAACGAACAGAAGATGATGCCGAGCGAGCCGAGCTTGTCCTTGAACGTGGTCGCGACCGACACGCTGTCGAACACCGCGTCCACCGCCACGCCCGCCAGAATCTCGCGCTCCTTGAGCGGAATGCCGAGCTTCTCGTAGGTTTCGAGGAGCTCGGGGTCGACTTCGTCCAGGCTCTTCGGACCGGATCCGGTCCGCGGCGCCGCATAGTAGATGATGTCCTGGTAGTCGATCGGCGGGTAGTGGACGCTCGGCCACGTCGGCTCTGTCATCGTGAGCCAGTGCCGATACGCCTTGAGCCGCCATTCCAGCATGAAATCCGGTTCGTTCTTCTTTGCGGAGATCAAGCGAATCACGTCTTCCGACAGCCCCTTCGGGATGACGTCGGCCTCGAGGTCGGTCACGAAGCCGTGCTTGTATTCCTGGCTGATCAGCTCGTCGAGCTTCTGTGCTGTCGTGGACATGGTCTTGAGTATCCTCGTTTCGCCGACGCCGACGCTCAGGCAGGCACCCGCCCACGGCGGGCACCCGGATCGGCATCGCGCATGTGTATCGGCTGCGCCACGGGTCGGGTCATCTCCGCGAGCGACACCTCTTCGAGCGCCCGGACGATCACCTGATTGATGCGCTGCCAGTTGGTGCGAATGGAGCAACTGCGCTCCTGCACGCAGACCCCCGGCGTCGTGCTGCACTCCGTCAGCCCGAGCGGTCCGCCTTCCATGGCGCTGATGATCTGCGCCATCGTGATCTGCGCCGCCGGCCGCGCCAGCACGTAGCCGCCCCGCGCGCCCCGCGTCGAAACCACGAGCTCATCGCGCGCGAGCATCTTGAGCACCTTGCTCACGGTGGGCGCGGCGATGCCGACCTGCTCGGCGATCTCGTGAGCGCTGTGTACATGACCTTCGGCGCGCGCCATGAAGGTCATGATCACGGTGCCGTAGTCGGTGAGCTTGCTGAGTCTCAGCATGAAAGCAGCCGTTTGAGCCTGAAAAGATCTACTGGAACGACCTGCCGGCCGCGTCCGTCCAACACGCCGAACTTGGTCAACTCTCGTTTGGAACGCGATAATAGGGACAAGTTTAGTCCTCTATGGGACCACAGGCAAGGAGCGCATCCAGCACGGCGCACCGCCGGGCGCTCTCGCCGCAGGCGACGGTCTCGGTGCCGCGGTCGATGCCCCGTATAATTGGAACTCCTGTCAACAACATTCCCGCTCGCTGAACTCCGGGTTCCGACATGACGACACGGTCGTTCGCGCGACACGCTCGCGCCACCCTCTTTCTGGCATGGGCGCTCGCCGCCGGTGCTGCAACGTTGTCGGGGGCAGCGACCGCCGCTGACGTTGCCGACGAACTGCGGGCGATCGTCACGCCGGATCCGGCGGCGACTGCGGCGCCCTCGGTGATCGGCGCTCAACGACCGGCGCTCGAGCGTTTCTATGCCGGCCGGAACTTCGCGCCGGCGTGGACGGACGAGGGTCAGCCGAACCGTCAGGCCGACGAGGCGCTCGCCCTGCTGCAACGGGCCGACGAGCAGGGGCTTTCGAGCGTCGAGTACGGTGCGCTAGACCTCGACCGCCAGCTCCGCTATCTGCGGGTCGCGGCCGTCCCTGCATCCGGCCGCGAGCTCGCGACAAGTCGCGAGCTCGCGGTCTTCGACGTCGATCTCACGCTGGCGCTCATCCGCTATACATCGCATCTGGCGCACGGTCGCATCGCCCCCTCCCACATCTACCCGGATCTCGAGGAAGGCGCACGCCAGGTGGATCCGGTTGCATTGATCCAGCGTGGCCTGGAGGGGGATCGTCTGACCGTGGAGATCGAGTCGGCAGCGCCCCCGCTGCCACTCTATGGCGGCCTCACCCATGCACTCGCCCACTATCGCCGGCTGGCGGGCGAGGCACCCCTGCCGCTCGTTCCCGTGCCGACTGGCAAGATCGCCCCGGGGGCCGTCTTCGCCGGACTGCCGCAGCTCAAGAAACGACTCGTTGCCTTTGGCGATCTCGATCCGGCCGCGCTCGATCGGCGCAACGGCAACCGCTATGGCGGGACCGTGGTCGATGCGGTGAAACGCTTCCAGTACCGGCATGGGCTTGCCGACGACGGCGTGCTCGGCCCGTCGACGGTGGCCGAGCTGAACCGGTCGCCGGCCGAGCGCGTACGGCAGATCGAAATCGCCATCGAGCGCCTGCGCTGGTTGCCGCCGCCGCCAAGCGGCCGGTTTCTCGTGGTCAACATTCCCGAGTTCAAGCTGCTGGCATTCGACCACGCGGCATCCGCCGAGCGTCCTTTGCTGGACATGCGGGTCATCGTGGGCCGCGCGGACAAGACGCCCACGCCCGTCTTCACCGGCGAAGTCGAGTACCTCGATTTCAGCCCCTACTGGAACGTGCCGCACAGCATCACGGTGAAAGAGATGCTGCCGAAGTTGAGGGCCGACCCCGGTTATCTGGCGCGCGAAGGCATGGAGATCGTCGGCAGCGGCGTGCGCACCGACATCGACGCGACCACCCTGACCGAGCTGCAGCGCGGCGCACTGCGGCTACGCCAGCGGCCGGGTGCAAGGAACGCGCTCGGCGGGGTCAAGTTCATGTTCCCCAATCGTCATGACGTCTATCTGCACAGCACGCCCTCGCCAAAGCTCTTCAGCCGCACGCGCCGCGACTTCAGTCATGGCTGTATCCGGGTGGCCGATCCGGTCGCGCTTGCCCAGTTCGTGCTGGTCGACCGACCGACCTGGGACGCCACACGCATCCGCGCCTCGATGAGCCAACCGCGTCCGCTACGCGTGAACGTCGATCAGTCGGTTCCGATCCTCATTTTCTACACCACCACCGCCGTCGACGCGCAAGGCAGGGTCCGCTTCCTGCCCGACATCTACGGCCACGACGCGAAGCTCGCGCAGGCGCTTGCCGCTCCCCCGCGCGCAGTGCAGTGACACCTCGCGCACGACCTTGGCTTGGGCGTGGGGGCAATGGGGATGAGGCCGCGTGCGGCCTGGTCAGGAGCGAACGGGAAACGACGCGTTCCCCGTCCGCCGAGGCAGGGAACGCCTCACGCAGCCTGGGCCACCGACGCCGCGTCCACTGCCGCCGCTTCGCCAGCAAGCGTCGCCGCCACCGCGTGCACCACCGCCGCAATGCGCACCGCGGTCTGGATCTGCTCGCGCGTGACGCCGGCGTCTCGCAGCACCTTCTCGTGGGCAGCAACGCACGTGCCGCAGCCGTTCACCGCGGACACCGCCAGACACCACAGCTCGAACTGGATCTTCGGCACGCCCGGCGCAGCCAGCACGTTCATGCGCAGCCGGGCGGGCAGACGGCCGTACTCCTCGTCTTCCACGAGATGCAGGAAGCGGTAGTAGACATTGCTCATGCCCATGATCGCGGCCGCGGCCTTCGCCGCCTGGTACGTGGCAGCGTCGACCTTCGGTGCGAATTCCGACGTGACCGCTTCGATCACGACGGGGTTGCGGGATGCGATCGCCGCGGCAATGAAGGTGCCGTACTTCTCCGGCTCGCCCAGCACTGTCTCGCTCGCGAGCGAACCGAGGTTGAGCTTGAGATCCTTGGCGTAGTCGGGCAGTGCGTCCCTCAGGGTTTGAATCGACATGGTTCTTCCTTTCATCGAATTGAATGGGGCGGACACGGGTCGCCAGCACACCCCCCGCACGTGCAGGGGGTGGTGGTGCGACCGGGGCGAGGCGCCTTAAGCGGCCTTGAGAAACTCGTCGCCCTTCTTCCAGTTGCAGGGGCACAGCTCGTCGGTCTGCAGCGCATCCAGCACGCGCAGGACTTCTTCGGGATTGCGGCCCACGTTGAGGTCGTTCACCGAAACGAACCGGATGATCCCCTCCGGGTCGACGATGAAGGTGGCGCGCATCGCAACACCTTCCTGTTTGTCCAGGATACCGAAAGCGGTCGAGAGCTCGCGCTTGATGTCGGCGAGCATCGGGATCGGCAGCGCCTTCAGATCGTCGTGCGACTGACGCCACGCGAGGTGCACGAATTCGCTGTCGGTGGATGCGCCGTAGACAACGGCGTCGCGGTCCGCGAATTCTCCGCTCAGTCGACCGAATGCAGCGATCTCGGTCGGGCACACGAAAGTGAAATCCTTCGGCCAGAAGAACACGACCTTCCATTTGCCCGCGTCGCTCGCCTCGGTGATGCGGGTAAAGGCCTGCGCGGGATCCGTCGACACGACGGCAGCTACGTCGAAGGCGGGAAGACGATCGCCAATGGTCAGCATGATGCTTTCTCCTTGATTGAGGGTTGTCGAAGCGAAGATCTCTTGTACGAAGTGCATTGTCCGTGACTCCGAGCGATCGATCCAATAACTTTTTTCTGCTACTGTGATCGACAAATTGAATGACTCGCGTGCATGAGCGCCCTGCCAACCCTGCGTCAGCTGCGTTATCTGGTCGAGCTCGCCGAGCGGCTCAACTTTCGCCAGGCGGCCGAGGCGCTGTTCGTGACCCAATCGACGCTTTCCGCGGGCATCAAGGAACTGGAGAGCGTGCTGGGCGTGGCACTGGTCGAGCGCGACCAGCGCACGGTGCGGTTGACTCCGCTCGGCGCCGAGGTGGTCGAGCGTGCGCGGACCCTGCTCGCCGCGGCAGAAGACCTGGTCGGTGCGGTGAAAGACGCCGCGGCACCGCTTGCGGGCGCCCTGCGGCTCGGCGTGATCCCGACCATTGCGCCCTTTCTCCTGCCGACCCTCCTGCCGCCCCTGCGTGCGAAGTACCCCGCGCTGCGTCTTTTCCTGCGCGAAGACCAGACCGCACGGCTGATCGAGCGTCTCGAAGCGGGCCAGCTCGACTTCGCCCTGCTCGCCCTGCCCTACGACACGGGCAAGCTCCTGGTCCGCACTCTGTTCGAGGACGAGTTCTGGTACGTGGCGCGCGAGGACGATCCCACCGCCAAGGGCGCGCAGTTCGCGCTGCGGGATCTGGATCCCGGCCGGATCCTGCTCCTGGAGGAAGGTCACTGCCTGCGCGACCACGCCATCACGGCGTGCGGAACGCGCGGGCGCTCGATCGCGCCCGAGTTCGAGGCGACCAGCCTGCCCACCCTGGTGCAGATGGTGGAGGGCGGCCTCGGTACGACGCTGCTGCCGGAGATGACCGTCAAGGCCGGCATCCTGCGCGGCACGAAGCTGCTTGCCCGGCCGTTCACGGGGCGCGCCCCGGCGCGCACCATCGCGCTCGCGGCACGCGCGACCACACCGCTCAGGCGCGACTTCGACCTGCTGGCCGATCTGATCGAGGAGCAGGCACGGCGCGCCGGGAAGGCAGGTGTGCCGGCGCTGCGCCGGAGCACATCACACGCGAAAAGCGACCGGGCTTGAGGGGACGGATTAGTCCGACGGCGGCCTCCAGCCGTTGTACCAGACGCCGTAGGGCACGATGTAGGGCGGCAGGCCGTTGTCGAGAAACCACGAGTCCACCGCCCAGGCCTCGCCGGAGGCCGCATCGACGATCACCGCGGTGGCGTGCGGGACACCCCACAGGACGTGGCCGCGCTTGAGGATGGATCCCACCGTATGCCACGCGAGCAGGCCGTCGGCAGCGAACATCCTGAGATACGTCGTGCTGTTGTTCGCCTCGTCCACGCAGTCCATCTGACCCGCGCGCGCCAAGCCCTTGAGATCGCCGCCATAGTCGCGCCAGGTGCCCGTCTGCACGCCGACCAGTGATTCCATCAGCGCGATTGCCGCCCCGATGCGCACGCGCTCCTCGTCGGCATTGGGCGACGCCGGAGAGAACAGGCTGCGCACGCGCTGCCACCCCTGCTCCGACACGCCGACGGTGACCACCACCGAACAGCTATGCCCGTAGCAGACGGAGAACCGGGTCGGCACAGGGTCCGCGATCATGACCGGCCGACGATCGAAGAGCGCCTGCGCATGAGCCGGGAGAGCCGCGATCGCCGGCAGGGCGGCAGCGAGCGCGAGCAGCCCCCGCGCGCCGGCCGGCCTCACCGGGCGCGCCACGACTCGTTTCGATGGTCGCGGCGGTACTGCCACGGCGGCTTCGGACCGGGCCGCGCCCACAGCCCGCGTCGCGCCACCCGTGCCTCCTGCTCGGCACGGGCGAGCAGATCGTCGTCGGCGGTCCAGGGCTGGCCCGGGAACGCGTAGTGCCACGCAAGCCCCGCCTGCACCTGCTGCAGATTGACGCTGAGGCCATCGTCGACAAAGACCCAGGCGAGCAGGCGACCGTACTTGTCCACGCCGTCATAGCTCACGGTGACTGCGCGACCCCGCGCCAGGCGCGCCAGATTGCGCCGCGAGACGCTCGCGTACGGCTGTGTGCGCTCCGGCGCGTCGATGCCGCGCAGGCGCACGCGGAAGCGTCTGCCCCAGTCGTCGCGGATCTCGAGACTGTCGCCGTCGTCCACCCACAGCACCCGGGCGGCGAGCATCTCCGGTTCCGCGCCGGCCCCCGCCATCCCTGCAAGGAAGATCAGCGCCGCGATCCGGGTGACCCAGGCACCCCGGGTGCTCCGCACCGCGGTCATGGTCCGCTCTGCTCCTCGACGCGCACTTGCGCGCCGCCCTGGGCGAAGGTCAGCGCGAGCCGCTCGTCCACCTGCACGTCCGCGGCCGCGCGCACGATGCTGCCGTCCTCGCGCCGGGTGATGCTGTAGCCGCGCGCGAGCACGGCGGCTGGGTTCAGGTGCGCCAGCTGGGCGGCAAGACGTCCCACCCCGTCGCCGCGCCGCTCGAGCCCGCGGTGAGCAGAGGTGGCGAGGCGATGACGGAGAGTGTCGACGCGCGCGGCCAGGCCCGCGACGCCGGGCAAGACGGCGGCATGGCGGCGAGCGGCCAGCGCGACGCGATGGGCGCTCGCCGCCCGGCTCGCGGCCTCGGCAGCCCGCAGCCGGCTCGCGAGATGAGCGAGGTGGGAGCGCCGGTGGCGCAGCAACTCGGCGGGCGACATCAGCCTGCGGCCGAGATAGTCGACCTGCTGCATGCGCTGTTCGAGCCAACGCCACACGGACCGCGCAAGGCGCCGCCCGTGCTCGCCCAGGCGCTCCGCGAGCTCGGCACGGCTCGGACTCACCAGCTCCGCGGCAGCGGTCGGTGTCGGCGCGCGCACGTCGGCCACGAAATCGGCGATGGTGAAGTCGGTCTCGTGACCGACCCCGCTCACGACCGGGATCGGCGAGGCGGCGATCGCGCGCGCGACGGCTTCATCGTTGAACGCCCACAGGTCTTCGATGCTGCCGCCGCCCCGGCACACGACCAGTACATCGCACTCCGCCCGCTCCCCGGCGATGCGCAGTGCACTCGCGATGCGCGTCGCCGCGCCTTCGCCTTGTACCAGGGTCGGATAGACCCGGACCGCGATGCCCGGCATGCGCCGCGCGAGCGTCGAGAGAAAGTCCCGCAAGGCCGCGCCCTCGCGCGACGTGACGACACCGACCGCGCGCGCAAACCGCGGCAGCGGTCGCTTGCGCGCGGCATCGAACAGTCCTTCGCCCTGCAACTTGGTCTTCAGCCGCTCGAACGCCTCGAACAGGGCACCCAGCCCGCCGCGGCGCAGGGTCTCGACGTTGAGCTGGAACTGGCCGCGTGGCTCGTACAGCGTGACGAACGCCAGCACCTCCACGCGCTCGCCGTTGCGCGGCAGAAACCCGAGCAACGCGGCGCGCTGACGAAACATCACACAGCCCACCTGCGCCTCGCGGTCCTTCAGCGTGAAGTAGCAGTGACCCGAGCCGTGGCGCACGAAACCGGAAACCTCCCCCGCGATCCACAGCAGCGGGAAGTTCTCCTCGAGCGCGCGGCGCGCCGCGCGATTGAGCTCGGACACCGAGAGGACGGCGTCAGGCGCCCGGGTGAAGAGCGTTTGCATGGGAGGGTCTACGCGAATTGATGATTCTCAAGATCGAGCGCCGGCGCGGCCTGGCGCGCGGCGACGGCCGCAGCGCCAGGCAGGACGCCCCTTCGCGCCACGCGATGCCGCCGAAAGCCCACCGTATCAGGCTTGCACGCGCCCCCGCAGTGCAAGAACATCCACAACTCGGGGCCTTGCACGGGACGCCCGCCCGGGAAGCCCTAGAAATCGGGGCAGTTGACCCAACTGAATGATTACGCAAGTGAAAAATAAAGGCTAAATATTGAGCGCGGGGCGAAAAGATGATTTGCGGACCGGACTTAAGCATCCTCTTGACAAACTATTCACAAATTTATCCACAGCAAATGTGGAAAAGGGCCCAATTCTTCGCCGCTTTGTTCACGGCCCGCCTCCGGTTGCGGAGGAGACCTTGCGCAGGATACATTTCCGCCTTTCGCAAAATCGGGAGCAGTCGCGGTGATCGACATCATCCAGGCAGCGGGTTGGCCGATCTGGCCGATCATCCTCTGCTCCATCATCGCGCTCGGGATTATAGGTGAGCGCGCCTGGTCCCTGCGGCAGAGCGTCGTGGCACCGAAGGACCTGCTGTCCAAGGTGGTCCAGGAATTCCAGCAGAATGGCGTGACACCGGACATGCTCACGCGGCTCGCCGGAGACTCGCCGCTCGGCCGCATCTTCGCCGCGGGGCTGCGCAACGTGAAAAGTTCGCGCGAGGTGATGAAGGAGTCGATCGAGGAGTCGGGCCGCGGGGTCTCAAGCGAGCTCGACCGCTTCCTGACCACCCTCGGCACCATCTCGACCATGGCGCCCCTGCTCGGCCTGCTCGGCACCATCATCGGCATGATCGAGATCTTCGGCGCCCAGACCGGCGGCTCCGGCATCGCCAATCCGCAGCAACTCGCGCACGGCATCTCGGTCGCGCTCTACAACGCCGCCTTCGGCATCATCGTCGCGGTGCCGGCGCTCATCTTCTATCGCTTTTATCGCGCCAAGGTGGACGCGCTCGTGGTCGAGATGGAACAGCAGGCGATCAAGCTCGTGGAAGTGGTCCACGGCGAGCGCCAGGTGTGAGGTCGTCCACGCACATGAACTTCCGTCGCGGCAGCCGGCACGAGGAGCCGGAGGTAAACCTGATCCCGATGATCGACGTGCTGCTCGTCATCGTGATCTTCCTCTCCGTCACCACCACCTACTCGCGCTTCACCGAGTTGCAGATCAACCTGCCGAAGGCGGACGCGGAGAAGCCGCTCGACCGCCCCGAGCAGATCAGCGTCGGGGTGGATGCTGGCGGCCGCTACGTCGTGAACAAGACTCCCGTCGCGTTCACCACCGTCGACGGGCTCGCTGTGGAACTGAAGAAAGCGGCCGGCGAGACCGCCGATCCGGTGATCATCATCAACGCGGACGCCAACGCGACGCACCAGTCCGTGATCCAGGTGATGGAAGCGGCACGCGTCGCCGGCTTCGGCCGCATCACCTTCACCACCCAGGTCCGCACGGTCGGCAAGTAACAAGGCGGCCGATGCGGCGCGTGGCGGCGCCGCATCGGATGCGCGCCGCGGATTTGCGCCGATGAACCTGCTCGAACGCACGTGGTATCGCACGACCCCGGCGTGGCCCGTGGTCGCCGCAGCGCTGCTGCCGCTGTCCGCCGCGTTCTGGCTGATCTCGGGTCTGCGCCGCCTCGGCTACCGGTACGGATGGCTGCGGGCGACGTCACTGCGCGTGCCTGTCATCGTGGTCGGCAACCTTACCGTCGGCGGCACGGGCAAGACGCCGCTCGTGCTCTGGCTCGCGCAGGCGCTGCGCGCGCGCGGCTACAAGCCGGGCATTCTGAGCCGCGGCTATCGCGGCCATTCGGACACGCCGCGCGAGGTCGACGCGACCGCGACGGCAGCAGAGGTCGGCGACGAGCCGCTGCTGCTCGCCCGCGCCAGCGGCTGTCCGGTCTGGATCGGCGCCGATCGCGTCGCGGCGGGCACGCGACTGCTCGATTCCCACCCCGGCTGCAACGTCCTGATCGCCGACGACGGTCTCCAGCACTACCGCCTCGCGCGCCAGGTCGAGATTGCCGTGGTCGACAACGATCGCGGTCACGGCAACGGCCTGCCTTTGCCCGCGGGACCCTTGCGCGAGCCGCTGTCGCGGCTGCAACGCGTGAGCGCAGTGGTAATCCACGCAGGCGTGCTCGAGCAGGCGGATCGGACTCTGGCAGCGGGGCGCCCGGCGTTCGCAATGGCACTGGCGGGCACGCGCCTCGTGAATCTCGCCGACTCGGGTCAGGTGCGCGATCTCGCGAGCCTGCGGGGAACCCGCGCGCATGCGGTGGCCGGCATCGGCAATCCGCGGCGCTTCTTCGACCGGCTCGCCGGCGAGGGTCTCACGGTGATGCGCCACGCGTTTCCCGATCATCATGCATATCGTGCCGAAGATCTCGACTTCGGCGACGACACGCCGGTCCTGATGACCGAGAAGGATGCGGTAAAATGCAGCGCCTTCGCACGTCCCCACTGGTGGGCGCTGGCGGCCGAGGCAGTCCTCGACCCCGGCCTCGACGAGCTCGCGATCGCACGTCTTCAGAGGAAGTGATGGACCCCAAGCTGCTCGACCTGCTGGTGTGCCCGATCTGCAAGGGCCCGCTGCTGCACGACAAATCCGCGCACGAGCTCGTCTCCGTGGAAAGCGGGCTCGCCTATCCGATTCGCGACGGCATCCCGGTGATGCTCGAAGACGACGCGCGCCGTCTGACGCCCGAGGAAATCGAATCCTGGCGGAAGAAGCGGTAGAAGTTTCCAACGCCCTCCTCCCCCGCAAGAATGGACTTCATCGCCGTCATCCCGGCGCGCTACGCGTCAACGCGCCTGCCGGGCAAGCCGCTCGAAGACTTGCATGGCAAGCCTATGGTGGTGCGGGTCGCGGAGCGTGCACGGCGAAGCGGCGCCACGGCGGTTGTAGTCGCAACGGACGACGAACGCATCGCACATGCGTGCGCGGCGCACGGCGTCGACTGCACCCTGACCCGCGGCGACCACGCGACCGGCACCGATCGCATCGCGGAGGTCGTGACACGGGAGGGGTATGCCGACGACACGATCGTGGTGAACGTCCAGGGTGACGAACCGCGCATCGAGCCGGCACTGATCAGGGAGGTGGCGGGACAGCTTGCGCGGCATCCCGTGGCGGCAATGGCAACCGCCGCGCACCCCATCACCGACCGCGATACCTTCATGAATCCCAACGCCGTCAAGGTGGTGGTGGACGCATCCGGATGCGCGCTGTACTTCTCGCGCGCACCGATTCCATTCCCGCGCGATGCCGAGCTGGCGCGGGCCACCGCGCTGCCCGCGGGAATGCTCGCGCTGCGCCATATCGGTCTCTACGCCTATCGCGCGGGTTTCCTCAAGGCCTATCCGCAGCTTGCCCCTTGCCCGCTCGAAGCCTTCGAGGTGCTGGAGCAGTTGCGCGCGCTGTGGCACGGTCACCGCATCGCGGTCGCCGTTGTGCATTACACGCCCGCCCCCGGCATCGATACTGCGGAGGATCTGGCCCTGGCTCGGTCGTCGCCTTTCGAGCCCTGATCACTGCGACACCCCGCCACAAGCGTGGCGGAAGCGCATATAATCTTTCGCGAATCGAAGGGGGAGGCCCGCCGGACGCCGGCGCAAGACGGGCCCACAATATCAGCGCATCACATCGGAGCCCGCCGCCATGGCCGTCCGCTCGCTACGCTCGATCCTGCTCGGCGCACCTGGCGCCGGCAAAGGCACCCAGGCCGGATTCATCACGCAGAGATACGGCATCCCGCAGATCTCCACCGGCGACATGCTGCGCGCGGCGGTAAAGGCGGGCACGCCGCTCGGGCTGGAAGCGAAGAAGATCATGGACGCCGGCGGTCTCGTGCCGGACGAGGTCATCATCGGACTGGTGCGCGATCGCATCGCTCAGCCCGACTGCGCCAACGGTTTCCTCTTCGACGGTTTCCCGCGCACCATCCCGCAGGCCGAAGCCATGAAGCAGGCCGGTGTCGCGATCGACTACGTGATCGAGGTCGACGTGGACGACGCCGAGATCATCAAGCGCATGGGCGGGCGGCGCGTGCATCTCGCCTCCGGTCGCACCTATCACGTGGTCTTCAACCCGCCGCGGGTCCCGGGGAAGGACGACGCCACCGGCGAGGATCTCGTGCAGCGCGACGACGACCGTGAAGAGACGGTGCGCAAGCGCCTCGCGGTCTACCACAGCCAGACCAAGCCACTCGTGGAGTATTACGCGAACTGGGCCGCCTCCGGCGCTCCCGGTGCGCCGCAGCACGTGAAGATTCCCGGCATCGGTTCGGTCGAAGACATCCGCGATCAGATTTTTTCCGCATTGGGTTAGCGGGCGCTCGAATCCCGCAACCCGTCCGATTACCTAGCACTCCCAGGGAGCATCACCATGGCGAAGCGAAACGCCTTTTACGCTCAGTCCGGCGGTGTCACCGCCGTCATCAACGCATCCGCCTGCGGCGTCATCGAAACGGCGCGCAAGCACACGGACCAGATCGGCAAGGTCTACGCCGGCCGCAACGGCATCATCGGCGCGCTGACCGAAGATCTGATCGACACCGGCAAGGAGTCCGACACGGCCATCGCGGCGCTGCGCCACACGCCGTCCGGCGCGTTCGGCTCCTGCCGGTTCAAGCTGAAGGGGCTGGACCAGAGCCGCGCCGAATACGAGCGCCTGATCGAGGTCTTCAAGGCGCACAACATCGGCTACTTCTTCTACAACGGCGGCGGCGACTCCGCCGACACCTGCCTCAAGGTCTCGCAGCTCTCCGAGACCATGGGTTACCCGCTGCAGGCGATCCACGTGCCGAAGACGGTGGACAACGACCTGCCGATCACCGACAACTGCCCGGGCTTCGGCTCGGTGGCGAAGTACATCGCGGTCTCCACCCTGGAAGCGTGCTTCGACGTCGCCTCGATGTCGAAGACCTCGACCAAGGTCTTCGTGCTCGAGGTGATGGGCCGCCACGCCGGCTGGATCGCCGCTGCCGGTGCGCTCGCCGCGAGAAAGGAAGGCGATCTGCCGATCCTCGTGCTGTTCCCGGAAGTGAAGTTCGATCAAGCCAAGTTCCTCGCCAAGGTCGAAACGATGGTGAAGGAGCAGGGCTACTGCGCCGTGGTGGTGTCCGAGGGCGTGCAGGGTCCGGACGGCAAGTTCCTGTCCGACCAGGGCCTGCGCGATGCTTTCGGCCACGCGCAATTGGGCGGGGTCGCGCCGGTGATCGCCAACATCGTCAAGGACAGCCTCAACCTCAAGTTCCACTGGGGCGTGGCCGACTACCTGCAGCGCGCCGCGCGTCATATCGCGTCGAAAACCGACGTGAGCCAGGCCTATGCCGTGGGCAAGGCGGCGGTCGAGGCGGCGCTGAAGGGGCGCAACTCGGTGATGCCCGCTATCAAGCGCGTGTCGAACCGGCCTTACAAGTGGAAGATCGAACTCGCGGACTTGAAGGATGTCGCGAACGTGGAGAAGTTCATGCCGGAGGACTTCATCACCGAGGACGGCTTCGGCATCACCCGGAAGTGCCGCACCTACCTCGAGCCGCTGATCGCCGGCGAAGACTACCCCCCCTATTCCGGCGGCCTGCCGGACTACGTGCGTCTCAAGAACGCCGCGGTCGCGAAGAAGCTCACCACCACCTTCAAGATCTAGCGTCTCTCGGCGGGAATCGACATCCGGCTGGCACTGAGCGGCCGGGGTCGGTACAATCGCGCGTTTTGCAGCAAGCGGGCCGAGCAGGGCCAGCCCAAAACGTGGCCCGCACGCGTCTTCAATAGGGGAGTCTCATGGGAGCAGGTCTCGCATTCGCGCTCATTTGCGCGATCATCGCCATTCTCTACGGCGCCGTGTCCATCAAATGGATACTGGCCCAGCCCGCAGGTAATCCGCGCATGCAGGAAATCGCCTCTGCCGTCCAGCAGGGCGCTTCCGCATATTTGAATCGCCAGTACACGACCATCTCCCTCGTCGGCGTGATCCTGTTCCTGGTGATCGGGTTCACGCCCGGTCTCGGCTGGGCGACCGCGATCGGCTTCCTGCTCGGCGCCGTGCTCTCCGGCCTGACCGGCTACATCGGCATGAACGTCTCGGTGCGCGCCAACGTGCGCACGGCCGAAGCCGCGCGCAGCGGTCTGAACGAAGCGCTCACCATCGCCTTCCGTGGCGGCGCCATCACCGGCATGCTCGTCGTGGGTCTGGGTCTGCTCGGTGTGGCCGGCTACTACGCGGTCCTGCTCGGCAGCGCCACCCACGGTGAATCGGTGGCGGAAGTCATCAAACCGCTGGTGGGACTCGCCTTCGGTGGCTCGCTGATCTCGATCTTCGCGCGACTCGGCGGCGGTATCTTCACCAAGGGGGCGGACGTCGGGGCCGACCTCGTGGGCAAGGTCGAAGCCGGCATTCCGGAGGACGACCCGCGCAACCCGGCGGTGATCGCAGACAACGTGGGCGACAACGTGGGCGACTGCGCGGGCATGGCGGCGGACCTCTTCGAGACCTATGCCGTGACCACCGTCGCCACCATGCTGCTGGGCGCGCTGCTGCTCTCCAAACCCGAGGTGGCCAGTAACGCGGTGGTGTACCCGCTCGCGATCGGGGGCCTGTCGATCATCGCTTCCATCATCGGCGCAATGTTCGTGAAGGCCACACCCGGCAAGAAGATCATGAATGCGCTCTACCGCGGCCTCATCGTCGCGGGCGTGATCGCGGCGATTGCCTACTACCCCATCACGCAGTGGCTGATGGGCAACGTCGCCGAACAGTACCCGGACCTGTCGGTGATGAGACTCTATCTCTCGGCGCTCGTGGGTCTGGTGCTGACCGGCCTCATGGTCGTTATCACCGAGTACTACACGGGTACCGACTTCCAGCCGGTACGCCACGTCGCGCAGGCGTCCACCACCGGCCACGCCACCAACATCATCGCCGGCATCGGCGTCTCCATGCGGGCGACTGCGTGGCCCGTGCTCGCAGTCTGCCTGGCCATCCTCGTCTCC
>JAEUMX010000121.1 GCA_016791285.1 Burkholderiales bacterium | reverse complement strand
CGACCACGGTTACGTCGCCATCGGCCTGCGCCTGCCGGCGCACGGCACCGTGCCGGCGGGCTTGACCGACGTGCGCTGGGAGGACTGGATGGCCGCGACGCGCCTTGCCGTCCGCGAGGCTCGCCGCCGCGTTCCGGCGCCGGCGCCGCTGCATCTCGTCGGCTTCTCGAACGGCGGCGCGCTGGCGATGAAGTACGCGCTCGACGCGATCGAGGATCCGAAACTGCCGCGCGCGGATCGCATCGTCCTCTTCACACCGATGATCGGCATCACGCGCTTCGCGCGCTTCGCCGGGCTCGCCGGCCTGCCGGCGATCCTGCCGCCGTTCGCCAACGCCGCGTGGCTGAGCGTGCTGCCGGAATTCAATCCGTTCAAGTACAACTCGTTCCCCGTCAACGGCGCGCGCCAGTCGTTCCGGTTGACCGATGCGCTGCAGGCACAGATCCAGCGCCTCGCGCGCGCGGGCAAACTCGGGGAGCTGCCCCCCGTGCTGACGTTCCAGTCGGTGATCGATTTCACGGTCAGCACGCCGGCGATCCTCGCGGCGCTGTACGCGAACCTGCCCGACAACGGCAGCGAGATCGTGCTCTTCGACGTAAACCGGACCGTCAAGTTCGGGCCGCTGCTGCGCCCCTCTGCCTACGTCGCGCTCGATCAGCTCACGCCGAAGACGCCCCAGGCCTATCGCTTCACGTCAATCGCAAACGCAAACGCCGGCAGCGAGTCGACGGTCGAGCGCAGCATCGCACCCGGCCAGCTCGATAGCGTCGAGCGCCCGCTCGCTCTGCCCTACCCGCACGACATCTTTTCGCTGTCACACCTGTCGATCCCGATCCCGATGGACGATCCGCTCTACGGCATGCGGCCAGATCCCAAGACGCGGGACGAGTTCGGTTTCAGCCTCGGGGCAATGGAGGCACGCGGCGAGCGCGGCGCGCTGGTGGTCGACCAGGACTTTCTCACGCGCCTGCCCTCCAATCCCTTCTTTCCCTATGTACTCCAGCGCGTGGCGGAAGGCATCGAGCGGCCGTCCGGTCCGAGCGGGCGCCATCTCGCCGCGACGCCGGTGCCGGGGTTGCCGGTGCGACTCGAAGCGCTGCTCTCCACTTTCCTGCCGGACGACGCGGAATCACGGCAGTTCGCCGGTCCTTGACCTTCATTCCCGCGGCGGATCGGTGCACACGTCCGCGGGCGGCCGGGGTCAGCGACCGACTCTCCAAGCCGCGTCCCAGCCAAGCATCCGTATGGCCTTCTCGCTCGAAACCGATCCGTCCGTCTCAGCGACGTTGTAAATACCCGGCACCGCTCGGGTGACCGCAAGCTCGGCGGCTTTCGCAGCGGCGTCGACGTGCACGGACCCTGGACCTGCGGCAGCGTCGAAGCCCGTGCCGGGACCGTAGAGCAGCCCGTAGCGCAGTACGATCCCCTCGAGCGGCGCATCGAGCACTTGCCGCTCGAGGCTTACCACACCCCGTACGGTTCCGCCGAGAACCGGGTCCGAATCGGCGATCAGGGGATCATCCTCGCTGTGGGGTAACGGCCCGTCCGCGTACAGGAACGCGATGCTCTGGGCGATCATCCGCCTGGCCCCGGCCTGGACGGCGGCCGATACGAGATTGCGCGTGCCTTCGTCTCGGATGCGCGCATTGCGCACCAGTGCTGCGGCCATCTTGTCCGGATCGAGACCGGGCGGCAGGTCGGTCAGCTGATGGATCACGATCTCCGGCTGCAGCTTTGTCAGGATGTCGCGCAGTGCATCGGCGTCGAAGACATCCACGACGACGGGCTCGACGTTCATCTCGCGCAGCATGGGCGCCTTGTTTGCGAACCGCGTGGTGCCGACTACCCGCCATCCGTCCGCGACGAGAAGCGGTGCGAGGCGGCGGCCGATCGCACCGGAGGCGCCGGCAAGGAAAAGACGTTTGTTCATGACTGGAACCTCCGAGTTCGCTGCGTCGCGCTCTGCATCTCTCACTTCTTGTCGAACGTGACGAGATCTTTCTCCTTCGTATCCGCGACCAAGATCGCCAGCAACTTTGCGGGCTCGGTGTCACTTGCGTTCTCGCTCACGGTATGACGCACGCCGGGTTTTTCCGTCCAGTGCTCGCCCGCGCGGTAAACGCGCTCCTCATCGTTGTCGATCTTGCTTCGGATGGCCCCGGACAGCACATACCCGACGACGAAAGCCGAGCCGTGGCGATGCGGCGGCGTTTTGCCGCCTGGCGGATAGTCGACGATCAGCGCGGTCATCGTCTTGCCCGGAACGTTCGCAATCGCCTCCTTGAACGCCGGCGCGATGGTTTCACGCTGGGTTTCCGGTCCAGCAGCAAGAACGGCTGGCGTGGCAGTGACAGAAAGCATGGCGAGCGTCAGTGCCGATGCGGACGTGCGAATCTTCATCCTGTTCTCCTCACTGCAGATACAGCTAACGGCGTCGTTCGCGTGAGATCGATGCGCCGATGCGTGACAATCGACATCTCGTCGGCATCCTAGGATCAAACACCAGTCGAGGCAAGCGAAACGCAGGCGGAGAAATTCGCGAACCCACGTGGAGGCAGCAAGCTACCGAGTAGACGTTTTTCCAGGACAACGACCAATCGCAGCCGTCCGCCGATCCCTGACGATCTCGCGCTCCGTCGCGCACCAAGCGCTCTTTCCGCACCGCCCGTGAGGGAGTGAGCGCACCGCGATCGCCGGTCGCGGCAGATCGCAGCGGTACGTTCCTTCACCCTCCCCGTTCGCGCGCCATCGCGATCAGAAGTTGGCCGCCGGCGAAAGAGTCTTCTCCCGACTCGCTCGACCGGAGTAGGTCTCCTGTCGGATTTACCCAGCTTGGCTTTTCCGCGATCGTGACGTCAACGGCGACCTACCAGCGAGGAACATCATGACGAAAACATTCACCATCGCGGCGGCGCTCCTCGCCATCGCCACGCTTGCCGTCGCCGCGCCGTATTCCGAGCCACGCGTCTACCGGTTCGATCAGACGATCCTGGTTGGCGATTCCGAGCGTTCGTTCACGCTCAACCTGCCGCCGACCTACTACGACAGCAAGGCGCCCGTGCCGTTGGTGATCGCGCTGCATGGCGGCGGCGGCAGCGGCGCGCAGTTCGAAGCGACATCCGGCCTCACGCAAAAAGCCGACGCTGCACGGGTGGCGGTGGTGTATCCGGACGGCACGGCCGGCCCGGTCGGCCTTCGGACCTGGAACGGCGGCGGCTGTTGCGGCCATGCCGTCGCCGCCGATATCGACGACGTCGAATTCATGCGCCAGCTGATCGCGCATCTGACGGCCAACTACCGGATCGATCCCAAGCGCGTCTACGCCGCGGGCCATTCCAACGGCGGCATGCTCGCGTACCGCCTGGCCTGCGAGCTGCCGGAGCGCATCGCGGCCATCGCGGCCAATGCGGCCGCGATGATGGTCGACTCGTGTGCCCCTGCGCACGCGGTGCCGGTGCTGCACATGCACTCCAGGCTCGATGCGAACGTGCCGATCGACGGTGGCCAGGGTATCGGTCTCGCGGGCGTGACGTTCCCGTCGCTGGCATCGGTGATGGCGAGCTGGGTGGCCATCGACGCCTGCGAAACACCGCCCATCGTGCGCATCAAGTCGGGGCTGTACGAGCGAACCACATGGCGGCGCTGTTCCAATCGAGCCGTGCTCGATCTCTACGTGACCGACGACGGTGGGCATGCCTGGCCCGGTGGCTTGCCGGGTGGCGCCGGTGGCGACACACCGTCCGAGGCGATCGACGCCAACGACTTGCTGCTCGCGTTCTTCCGGCGCCACGCGCTGCGGTAGCGGTTACCGGAGGTCGGCGTGCGTGCGTCGCGGCCATATTCGAAGAAAAGGTTTGCCCGGAGTGACAGTTGCCGTTACCCGAGAGGGGCGGCTAAGCTAGGTATTCGTCTGTGGACTTGACAGTTCCATAGCCGAATGCGAATGCAGCCATCATCGCGGCATGCACCTGTGCCGCAGGTACGGTCACGCCGTCGAAAGTGAGATCCAGCGTAGCGCAGGCATCATGTAGCACAGTAACTGGGTAACCTTGGTCCGCTGCGGCGCGCACGACTGCATCGACACACATGTGGCTCATTGCGCCAACGACGACCACCTCCTCCACTCCTCGAGCG
This sequence comes from Burkholderiales bacterium, assembly GCA_016791285.1. The sequence continues at coordinate 548 of JAEUMX010000121.1, read as the reverse complement.
TCAAGCTGTTGCTTGAGGTCTGTTTCACGAAAAGAGTTGATGTGGTGCTTTACAATGACCGGTTCGTCGCCGCCAGGTGCCACTACGGATTGAATCTTCACGCCATCAGTGCCCGGCGTAAACACAGGCGCTTCGCCATTGGCGAACTCATGACGGATATGGAAAACCGGTATTCCCTTGCTCCGTGATTCGGCGATCACTCGGGCCGCTTTCGCGGCGGCTGCCTCGATTCCCGAAAGTGGCAGTTTGCCGTTTGGCAGATACTCGTTTTGCAGATCGACGACGATAATGCCGCACTTCTTCATGAAGCTCTCCTTGAGTGGTTGTCAATGAAGCGACATGTTCGCTGGAGAACGAACTGCTGTGCAGTGGCGCTACCGACAACTTTGGTGTCGATACTCCCCGGCTGACAGGCCAACTATTCGGGTGAAGACCTTGCGAGATGCGCTCGGATCGTTTTAACCGACCTCCCAGGCAACGCGGTCGATAGAACAAGCCTATCAGAATCCACTTGGACCAGTGGGAATCGTTCCTGCGGGAGTTGCCCT
>JAEUMX010000058.1 GCA_016791285.1 Burkholderiales bacterium | reverse complement strand
ACGTTGCTGCCGCAGAGGCTTAGCCCGACAAGAACCATGGCGGGCGGGCATTACGGCCCCACCGGTTCGTCAATCAGGACTCGATCAAATGAAAACTACGAACAAGCTCAAGACCCTTACCCTCTTGCTGGCGCTTGCCGCGCCCGCAGCCGCAATTGCCGAATCCACTTTTCAGACGGGTGCCGGCGCGCTCAACGCGTCCGCCAAGGTCGATTTCCAGATCACGATTCCGAAGATCCTGTTCCTGCAGGTGGGTGCCGGCGCGCTTTACGCGAACAACACCACGGTCAACCTGATCGACTTCAACGTGCCCGCCGCGAGCGTAGGTAACGGCACAGCCATCGCGGCGACTGCCGCGTCGGGCGACCTGGGTAACGGCGCGGTCACGGCCATCGTCCGTGGCAACAACGGGACCGTGACGCTCAACGCGACCGCCACCGGAGCGCTCGGCAATGGTTCCGGCGACACGATCAACTTCTCCGAGATCGTGACCACACCGACCGCGCTTACCACCGCAACCGTTCTCGCCGCGCCCACGCTCGCCAATGGCGTGAGCGGCAATGTCACCATCAACCCGGCGCCCGCGAAGGTCGTCAACCGCGACGCCCGCTGGACCTACACCTATGCGAACAGCGCGGTCGTTGCGCCGGGTACCTACGGCGGCGTGAACGTGAACAACGGCCGCGTGACCTATACCGCCGCCATGCCGTAACCAAGAAAAAAAGCCCGGTGCACGGAAGAGGCGCCGGGCAGGTTTCCCCAGCATTCGGAGCAACATCGTGCGGCCGATACCGAAACCCACGAGGTCTACCGCCACCGCGAGCCTGTGCGTCGCGGTGCTCGCGGCCCCGCTGCCCGCCAGCGCATTCACCGTCAATATCACGGCTGCCAACCCGAAAGCCATCTACCTGCAGGTCGGCGTCGGGACGTTCACCGGTAACTACAGCTCGGGCGGTACGCCCGGCAACAACTCGACGGTCAACACCGTCTCGGTGAGCGTTCCCGCGAACGCCATCGGCAGCGGCGTCGCGCAGACGATGACCACCAACAGCACGGCCGCGAACAGCTTCTACGATGGCTACGCGTTCTGCAATGCTCCCGCCCAGCTCTACATCGGCGGCTTCTACAGGAACACCACGAATACCGGCGCTGCCACCCTGACGGCCGCCTCGCCCGCCAACCTCGTCAGCCCGGCGGGCGATACGATCCCCTTCACACAGATCCGGTGGACGAGCAGCGGCAACGGCGACACCGGGGCCCAGCCCTTCCCCGCCGGAACGTTCGCCGGCGGCACTCAGACCATCGGCACCATCACCCGCAATCAGTGGGCCGAGAGCTGCCACACGTTCTCCTATCGCAACAGCAACTTCGTGGCGGCTGGCACCTACACGGGGCGTGTGACCTACACGCTCAGCACGCCGTGACGCCGCGTGCACTCAGCCTGCTCGTGGTCGCGCTGGCGATCACGGTCGACGCCGCCGTGGCAGCCACCTACCGCGTCGACGACGGTGCCTCCACGCCGCGTGAGACCAATGCACTGCTGCGCTGGCGCGAGCTGGCGCCGTCGAAGGCGAACGAGAACACGATCGAGGGCGCGGTCGCAGTCGCGGTCCGGCTCAACCTTGCCCCCTGGGTGAACCGGAACGCCCGACTGTTTCTGGTCCTGCCGGAGCGTGGTACTGCGCCGGTCAAGGCGACTTGGCTCACACAAGGAAGACTCCTTCCGGGAACGATCGCCCCAGGTAACCGTGTGCTCGTGCATACCGGACCGATCACCTCGCCAATCCTCGAAGAGACGCTGACGCTCAAGATCGAGGTGGACGGTACGCGACTTCCCGGTACCCAGCGCCTCGACTTCCACTTCGAGATCGATCTGGACTGACCGATGCTCCATCTTCGCGCTTGCCTATACGTCGCCGTTTGCATGGCGGCGGCCTCTTCCACGGTCGCGCGCGCCCAGGGCTTCGCGGCGGTCGTATCGCCGCCGCGCTTCGAGCTTGCGGCAAAGCCGGGCGAGATGATTCGCCAGGTCGTCGAGATCACGAACGCGGGTGTGCAGCCAGCGACGTATCGCTTGCGCACGGCGGACTGGACGCTCGCACCCGATGCCGGAGTCGCCTTCTCGGATGCGCTGGCCGAGGGAAGCTGCCGGCGCTGGGTCGCCATCGAGCGTAAGGAGATCGTCGTTCCGGGCGGCGGGCGCTATCGCTATCGGTTCGAAGTCCAGCCGCCAGCCGACGCACCACCCGGCGAGTGCCGCTTCGCCGTGATGATCGAAGGCGACGAGCAGGCGGTCAGGACGGCGAGCGGACTCAGTGTCCCCGTCAGTGGTCGGATCGGCGTCATCGTCTACGTCACCGTCGGCGCGGCCGCGCCGGACCTGCGGATCATCGGCGCGACCACGGCCCAGACGGACGGCCAGCGCGCGCCCACACTGAAGGTTCGCAACGTGGGTAGCGCGCACGGCCGACTCGGGGGCTTCCTGTCCGGGGTCGACGCCAAGGGGCAGCACCGCGATTTCTCGCCCTCCACGCTGCCGATCCTGCCAGGGGAGACGCGGGCCATTGCCCTCGTGGCCGATGTCGGACCATCGAACGGGGGTGAGGTGGTCTATCCCGTTCGCATCCGCGGCACGTTGGAGTGGGGCAGCGGGCAGCGCACGGAGCTCGACCAGCAGTTTCCCCCCTGATGCGGTGCGTTGCCACGGGCGGGGCGTGCATGCTCTTGCTGTGCGCCTTCGTATCGGCCGGGGCTTACGCGCAGGGGACTACCCCCAGTGGGGACGGCGACTACGAAGACCGGCTCATCGACGATGGCAACCTCGCGCCGGACTTCGCCGACGACATTGGCGGTGGCGGCGACCCCGAGGGCTGGCCGCGGGCCTTCCGGATGCAGCTCGCAACGAGCCGTCTGACGCGCAACGATCGCCAGATCAACGAGAGCGGGATTCGGTTGGGTGGGATGCTCGACACGCCGAACTACGGCGCCTTCACCCTGGACGCGAACCTGCGGTCTTCCAACAGCGACCTGATCGGGTCGGGTGGGCTCGTCTCGCTCTGGCAACGCGGACTGCCCATGAATGGCGGGTGGTTCGCCAACAACGCCCTGGGCGTGTTCAACAGCCCGAGCATCGATCTCGCGCGGCAGCAGTATCGCTTCTTCATCCCGACCATTCCCACAGTCGGTGCCGCGACCGAGTGGCGCCAGGTGGGCGGCCTGCAGTTCCAGACCTCGGTCGGACAGCCGGGTCTCTTCACCGGGCTCTATACCCCCACCTTCGAGGGCCTCGGCGGGCGCGCCACGACCGGCGGCATGCAGTGGAATCTCTCACGGGAGTGGGCCGCAGCGGTGCAGGCCGTCGACGTCGATCGCGCCCGGTTCACCCTCAGTCCGACCGCGCTGGGCGCAACGGTGTCGGCGCGGTCGTGGTACGGCGCGTCGGCGTGGACCACGCCGGGTGCGCGCGCCCAGCTCAACGTCGTCAGCAGCGAGCTCGACGGCGGATCGGAGCGCACCGGCGCATGGCTCGACGGCGGTATCCGCGACAATCTGCTCTGGCACACGTTCGGCGGCTTCCGGCTGCCTTCCAATCTGGTCTGGGGCAATCAGCCGCTCCCCAGCAATCTGCAGGGAGGCTACTACCGGGCAGCGTATCAAAGCCGCCAGTGGATCGTCGACGGCGGGGTCGACTATGTGATGCCGGTCTCCGGCGGCGGCAGCGGCACGCTCTACGCCATCGGCAACGCGCGCTACCAGATGCTCACGGGCCTCGGGGTCGGCGGCGGCGCCAACGTGCGCCAGGGCGCGGGTGATGCCTGGTCCGCCTTCGGCTTCGTGGATCACGCCAATCCGTGGGGTCTCGGACGGATCCAGACGAATTTCGCCAAGGACGATTTTCAGAACAATACGCTGCTGACCCTCGATCAGTCCTGGCGGGTCCCCTCCGGCGCGCGCCTCAGCACGTCGCTGCTGCTCGGGCGGGAGAACTTCGAACGCTACGGCGCGAACCGCTACGGCGTGGCGGTGTACGGCGGCGGCCAGCTGCGCAGCAATCTTTCCGTCGACATCAACGCCCGCTGGGACGAAGCCTTCGGTCAGGCTTCCTCGCAGAACGTCCTCGCCAACGCAGCGCTCAACTGGGGCATTTCCTCGGGCTGGATCGCGAGCGCGAGCTATTACGAGAACCGCAATACCGGCCGGCTGCCACTCGTCGTCACCTCCCCGATCCCCGAACCGTTTCCGCTCTACCAGCGGCTGAACGACCGCGGCGTGTTTCTCTCGCTGCGCTACGACTGGCAGGCCGGGACCCCGGTCGTGCCGCTGGGTGGACAGCCCGGAACCGGCTCGGGCACCGTCGCCGGCGTGCTCTTCCTCGACGCCAACGACAACGGCAGGCTCGATGCAGGCGAGGCGGGTGCCCCCAACGTCACGATCCTGCTCGACGGCCGGTTTACCGTGCGCACCGATTCACAGGGACGCTTCGAGTTTGCTTCGGTGGCCGCCGGCAAGCATGTGCTGGGCATCGTGCCGGACAACCTGCCGCTGCCGTGGGCGGCCTCCGCCGACGGGCGCATCGAGGTGGAGGTGGGTGTGCGCGATCGAACGCGCACCGAAATCCCCGTGCGCCGACTGCGCTGAGCGACCGTATCAGCGGGGCGCGAACCCGAGCTGTCGCCACGCTTCGTACACGACGACCGCCACGGCATTCGCGAGGTTGAGGCTGCGGCTGCCGGCGGTCATCGGGATGCGCACGCAGTGCCCCGGCGCCACGGTGTCCAGCAAAGCTTCGGGTAGCCCGCGGGTCTCGGGGCCGAAGAGCAGGGCATCGCCGGCCCGGTAGTGCACGCGGTCGTAATGCGTGTCGCCCCGCGTCGAGACGGCGAACAGGCGCCGGTCGTGGAGCGCGGCCCGGCATGCCTCCCAACGGTCGTGGACGACCACGCGCGCCAGCTCGTCGTAGTCGAGCCCGGCGCGTACGAGCTGGCGATCGCGCAGCGAGAATCCCAACGGTCGGACGAGGTGTAGCGTGCTGCCCGTGTTCGCGCACAGACGCACGATATTGCCGGTGTTGGGTGGAATCTCGGGTTCGAACAGAACGACGTGGAACATCCTTACGCGTCGAGGAGCGTGCGGGCAGCGACCCAGCCCACCACCTGCGCCGCGCCGCCCTTTTTGAGCGCCCGCGCGCACTCGTTCAACGACGCTCCGGTCGTGAGCACGTCATCGACGAGCGCCACACGCTTGCCCTCGAGGCCCGAGCCGCAGACGAATGCACGGCGGACGTTCTTGGCCCGTTCGCCGAATGCGAGCGACGCCTGGGGCAGGGTGTCGCGGACGCGGCGACAGGCTTCCAGTGCGAGCGGTACCTCGAGCACCCGCGCCGCGACGCGCGCGATCTCGAGCGACTGGTTGAATCCGCGCTCGGTGAGACGCTGCGCGCCGAGCGGGACGGCCACCACGAGGTCGGGGCGTGGCATCTCCCGTACTGCCTGGGCGAGCAAGCGTCCCAGGCACTGGGCGATCGCGAGGTGGTGGCGGTACTTGAGCGCGTGGATGAGGCCATCGACCGGAAAGGCATAGGCGAGCGCCGCTTCGACCCCGTCTACCACGGGCAGGTGGGCGAGACACCGTCCGCAGGTGAGGGGCTGCGGCACCGGCGATGCGCAGGTCGGACAGCGCACGGCCGGCAGCCAGGGCAGCGCAGCCCGACATCCCGGGCACAGTCCGTCGCGCTCGGCGCGCGTTCCGCACAGGAGGCACACCCGAGGTCCTGGCAGGTCCTGCAGGGGCTGGCTGTTCAAAAAGCGGGCCGCCAGAATTGACAAGGTTCCTGCCATCGCAGAGACTCGATGCCCTTGGCCTTGTTCGAAGGGGAGTGAGTATAAATGCAGACCGTAGACGCGGCGAACGAAGGGAACGCTTCGGCCGCCAAGACACGTTGGGCACCGCAGGCCGTGGAGGCGCTCTTCGCGTTGCCTTTTCCCGATCTCATCTTCCGTGCCCAGACCGTACACCGCGAGCACTTCGATCCGGCGCAGGTGCAGCTTTCGACGCTGCTCTCGGTCAAGACCGGCGGCTGCTCCGAGGATTGCGGCTACTGCTCGCAGTCGGTGCGCTACCGGACCGGCGTGGCGGACGCCGATCTGCTGCCGATCGAATCCGTGGTCGAGGCCGCGCGCGCGGCGAAGGACAAAGGCGCGACCCGCTTCTGCATGGGGGCGGCCTGGCGCGGCCCGAAGGCGCGGGACATCGAGCGCGTCGCGGACATGGTGCGAGCGGTGAAGGATCTCGGGCTCGAGACCTGCGCGACGCTCGGCATGCTGAAGCCCGGCCAGGCCGAGGCGCTGAAGGCGGCGGGCCTCGACTACTACAACCACAATCTCGACACCTCCGCCGAGTTCTACGGCGAGGTCATCGGGACGCGGACCTACGACGACCGCCTCGACACGCTCGCTCAGGTGCGCGCCGCCGGGCTGCACGTGTGCTGCGGCGGCATCGTCGGCATGGGCGAATCGCGCCGCCACCGCGCGGAGCTGATCGCGCAACTGGCGAACCTCGATCCGTATCCCGAGAGCGTGCCGATCAACAACCTGGTGCAGGTCGAAGGCACCCCGCTCGCCGGCACCGAGGCGCTCGATCCGTTCGAGTTCATTCGCACCATCGCCTGCGCCCGCATCACGATGCCGACCGCTTACGTGCGGCTGTCGGCCGGGCGCGAGGCGATGTCCGAGGCGGTGCAGGCGCTGTGCTTCCTCGCCGGGGCGAACTCCATCTTCTACGGCGAGAAGCTGCTCACCACCGGCAATCCGGAAACGTCGCGGGACCAGCAGCTCTTCGCCAAGCTCGGCCTGCGCGCGGCCGGTTGAGTCCGGCGGGTGCGCGTCGGGTCGGCGCCGCATGAAGATTCCGGACTTGGCACCCGCGCTCGCGGCGCTCGCAGCCGATGGGCTGCTGCGGCGGCGTCGGACGATCGAGGGTCCGCTCGGTCCCCGCGTCCGGGTCGACGGGCGTGATCTGCTCTGCTTCGGCTCGAACGACTACCTCGGACTGGCGGCGGATGCGCGGCTCGTCGCTGCCGCCTGCGAGGGGGCGCACGAACTCGGCGTCGGCGCCGGCGCGTCGCACCTGGTCTGCGGCCACAACGCCGCGCACGAAGCGCTCGAGGCGAGGATCGCTGAGTTCGTCGGGATGCCGCGCGCGCTCGTCTTCTCGACCGGCTACATGGCGAATCTCGGCATCGTCACCGCGCTGCTCGACCGTCACGACGCCGTCTTCGCCGACCGCCTCAACCACGCCTGCCTGAACGACGCAGCGCTGCTCTCCCGCGCCACCTTCCAGCGCTATCCGCACGGCGACGTCGGTGCGCTGGAGCGGCTGCTCGCGGCATCGACGGCCCCGCGCAAGCTGGTCGCGAGCGACGCGGTCTTCAGTATGGACGGCGACCTGGCTCCGGTGCCCGAGCTGATCGCCCTGTGCGAGCGCCACGGTGCCTGGCTCCTGCTCGACGACGCGCACGGGTTCGGCGTGCTCGGCCGCGACGGCCGGGGCACACCGTCGCACTTCGACGTGCGCTCGCCGCACTTGATCCACATGGGCACCCTCGGCAAGGCAGCGGGCGTGTTCGGCGCGTTCGTCGCCGGTGACGCGGCGCTGATCGACCTGCTGCTGCAACGCGCACGTCCTTACGTCTACACCACGGCGCTACCGCCGCTTCTCGCCCGGGCGTTGCTCGCGTCGCTCGACGTGATCGAGCGGGAAGGCTGGCGCCGGGAACGGCTCGCAGCGCTGATCGCGCAATTGAAGTCGGCGCTGCGCCCCGGTCGCATGCGGCTCCTCGCCTCCGACACGCCGATCCAGCCGCTCCTGATCGGTGCCAACGACGCCGCGCTCTTGGTGGGGACGGCGCTGGAGGACGCCGGGATCTGGGTGCCGGTCATCCGTCCGCCGACGGTACCGAAAGGCACTGCGCGGCTGCGCATCTCGCTCTCGGCGGCGCATACCGAAGCCGATGTCGCCTCCCTGCTCGATGGCCTCGATCGCCTGCGGTGAAGCTCCACGTCGAGAGCCTGGGCACAGGGCCGGAACTCGTCCTGGTGCATGGCTGGTCCATGCACGGCGAGGTCTGTCACGGGCTCGCGGAACGGCTGGCCGCGAGGTACCGGGTGCACGTGCCCGATCTGCCCGGTCATGGTCGCAGCCGTGGCGAGTCATTGCCGGAGCTCGCCGACCTGGCGCGCGACCTCGCGGACTGCTTCCCGACGGCGACGCGTCTGTGTGGCTGGTCGCTCGGTGCCCTGGTGGCGATGCGCTGGTCGCTCGACCGGCCGTCCCAGATCCGGCGGCTCGCGCTGATCGCGGCCACGCCCCGCTTTCCGGCGGGCGACGGATGGCCAGCCGGGTCGGCGCTGGGGGATCTCGAAGCGTTCGCGCGCGCGCTGCATGCGGATTACCGCGGCACGCTGGATCGCTTCATCGCGCTGCAGGCAATGGGCAGCCCGGCGCCGCGGGCGGTGATCGCGGACTTCCGTCGGCGACTCGCTCACGCTGCTGCGCCGGACATGGAGGCACTCGACGCAGGGCTGCGCCTGCTCGCGACCACGGATCTGCGCAGCGAAGTCGGCCGCCTGCACCAACCGACGCTGATCCTGCACGGCGAACGCGACGCGGTGGTGCCGGAAGCGGCGGGCGAGTGGCTCGCACGAGCGCTGCCGAACGGCCGTCTGCAGGTCATTCCAGCGGCGGGGCACGGCCCTTTCGTGTCGCACGAAGCCGAATGCGCGCGGGCGCTGGTGGAGCACTTCGATGAGTGAGTCGCACGAGTTCGACAAGCGCAATGTCCGTCGCTCCTTCGAGCGCGCGGCCGCCACCTACGATGCGGCGGCGGTGCTGCAGCGCGAAGTGGAAAGACGCATGTTCGAGCGACTCGACTATGTGAAACTCGCGCCGGCCACCGTGCTCGATGCGGGCAGCGGCACCGGCACCGGGGCGCGGGAGCTGGCACGCCGTTACCCGCGAGCGCGGCTGATCGCGCTCGACATCGCGCTTACCATGCTCGAGGCCGCGCGCGGGCCGCGCTCGCTGCTGCAGCGGCTGGGAGTCGGTCGCAGCCGGATCGCCTGCGTGTGCGCCGACGTCGAGCGACTGCCGCTCAAGGGCGGCAGCGTGGACCTCATCTGGTCCAACGCCACGCTGCAGTGGGCCACCGACTTGCCGGCAACCCTGAAGGAGCTGCGGCGGGTGTTGCGGCCGGGCGGTCTGCTCATGTTCTCGACGTTCGGCCCCGATACCCTGAAAGAGCTGCGAGCGGCGTTCGCGGCTAGCGACGGGCACTCGCACGTGAACCGCTTCGTCGACATGCACGACATCGGCGACCTGCTGGTGCAGGCGCGCCTCGCCGACCCGGTGATGGACATGGAGCACATCACCATGACATACGGTACCGTGCGCGACCTCATGCGCGACCTGAAGGCGATCGGTGCCCACAACGTCACCGCCGGACGGCCGCGCGGGCTGGGCGGCAGGCAGGCGCTGGCGGCAGTGGAGCAGTACTACGAAGCGTGGCGGCGCAACGGCGTGCTGCCGGCAACCTACGAGGTCGTCTACGGGCACGCGTGGGCACCCACGGGCGGGCCGGAGCTCACCGCGGAAGGCCACGCGGTGGTGCAGTTCCATCGCCGTGCGCTGCGGTAATGCGCGGCGTCTCGGGACTCTTCGTCACCGCCACCGACACCGGGGTCGGCAAGACTCTGATCTCCTGCGCGATCATCCTGGCATTGCGCCGGACCGGTCTGCGGGTCGCCGGCATGAAGCCGGTCGCGTCGGGGTGCGAGGCCACCGCCGCCGGACTCGTGTCCGACGATGCCGCACGGCTTGCCGGTGCGTCGGGTCTCGACGCGCCAGTCGAGCTCGTCAATCTCTATCGCTTGCAGCCAGCCATCGCGCCGCACATCGCGGCGGCGCGGGCCGGCGTGCGCGTCGACCTGCAGCGCATCGAGGCCGCCTACCGCGCGCTCGGTCGCTTCGCGGACTGCGTCGTGGTGGAAGGCGTGGGCGGGCTGCGCGTGCCGCTGAACGAAGAGGAGGACCTCGCCGACCTGGCGCGGCGGCTGGACCTGCCGGTGGTGCTGGTGGTGGGTATGCGCCTGGGATGCCTCAGCCATGCACTGCTCACGGCGGAGGCGATCGACCGCTGCGGACTGCCGTGGTGCGGCTGGATCGCGAACCACGTGGACCCGGAGATGGCCGTGCCCGACGAGAACGTGGAGACGCTCGTACGGCGACTGCCCGTGCCGCTCCTGGGCCGCGTGCCGTTCCTGGCAGCGGAAAATGCAAAGGCCGCCGCCGACGCGCTGGATGCGCCGGCGATCCTGAGCGCGATGCGGCGCGACTCACCGCCGAGCGCGTCGATGTTCATCTGACCGTCTGCCCGCGGCAGGGTCGGCGTCATCGGTGACGCGCGTACGAGCCTGCGCTCCCTTGCTCTTTGCGCGAGCGCTGTGATACCTTTGCCGGGATTTGGACGGCCGGCCAGGTGTCCGATGGGCGTCGAGAGCTTGAGGGCGGGGCGGCGCGGATGAATCCGATCGATGCAGGGCAGCGTGCGGAATATTTGCTCCTCGCCCAACGCAACAACTCCCTCTCGCGATTGCATCGGCAGCGGGCTTTCTGGTTTATCTTCGGGGCCTCGGTACTCATCGCTCTTGCCTTCACGGTGCTGGGCGCGTGGCCCGTTCTCCCTTTCGCCGGTATCGAGATGGCGGTTCTGTACGCCGCTTTCCGGCATGTCGACCGGCATGCAGCGGACTACGAGTGCCTGGAGATCAACGGCGATCGTGTCCGCATCGAGATCCGCGACGGCCGCGATGTGCGCCGCGTGGAACTCAATCGGCATTGGGCGCAGGTGGTGATGGCCGATATTTCCGGGCGGCGGCGTCTGGCGCTCCGATCGCACGGACGCGAGGTCGAGTTCGGGCGCCATCTGACCAACGAGGAGCGCGAGCGGGTCGGCCGCGAACTCCTGAAGCAGCTGAGGAAGGCTTCGTGAACGAGCCAGGAACGACAGGGGGAAACATGGGAAGAAAGTGTGCGGCGGGCGCCGTCTTGCTGCTGGGCGCGAGTCTCGCGCAGGCTCGCCAGCTCGGATTGCAGGCGCCCGAGTCACCCATCGCACAGCAGATCTACGACCTGCACTCGCTCATTTTCGGCATCTGCGTCGTGGTGTTCATCGCGGTCTTCAGCGTGATGTTCTACTCGATCTTCAAACACCGGAAGTCGCTCGGTGCCAAGCCCGCCACCTTCCACGAGAACACGACTGTCGAAGTGATCTGGACCATCGTGCCGTTCGTGATCCTGGTCAGCATGGCGATCCCCGCCACCCGCACCGTGCTCGCCATGAAGGACACGTCGGAAGCCGAGATGACGATCAAGGTCACGGGCTATCAGTGGAAGTGGGGCTACGACTACCTCAAGGGCGAAGGCGAAGGCATCAGCTTCTACAGCAACCTCACGACGCCTTACGCGCAGATCCACAACGAAGCACCCAAGGGTCCGGAATATCTTCTGGAAGTCGACAATCCGCTGGTGGTGCCGGTGGGCAAGAAGATCCGCGTGCTGACGACCGCCAACGACGTGATCCACTCCTTCTGGGTGGGCGCGCTCGGCTTCAAGCAGGATGCGATTCCGGGCTTCGTGCGCGACACCTGGTTCCTCGCCGAGAACCCTGGCGTCTATCGCGGCCAGTGTGTCGAGCTCTGCGGCAAGGACCACGGCTTCATGCCGATCGTGATCCACGTCATGAACGATGGCGACTACAAGCAGTGGGTCGCGGCGAAGAAGAAGGAGATCGAGGCCTCGCGCATCGACCCGAACAAGACCTATACGCTGGCAGAGCTCAAGGCACAGGGCGAGAAGGTGTACCAGAGCAACTGCGCGGCCTGTCATCAGGCCAACGGCATGGGGGTGCCGGGTGCCTTCCCGGCCCTCTCGGGCTCGAAAGTGACGACCGGCCCGGTCGCCGACCAGATCAAGCTCGTGCTGAACGGCAAGCCGGGTACGGCCATGGCCTCCTTCAAGCAGCTCTCGGACATCGAGATCGCGGCGGTCGTGACCTATGAGCGCAACAGCTGGGCGAACAAGACCGGTGAAGTCGTGCAGGCCGCCGACGTGAAGGCGCTGCGTGGCGCGACGGTCGCCCTGAAGTAATCCGCCGCATCGGAAGACACCCTTTTTCGCCCCAGGAGACCCTGATGGCAGCCGTACCCGGTACCGTCCACGACCACGACCACGAACACGCGCATCATCCGACGGGGATCATGCGCTGGGTGACGACGACCAACCACAAGGACATCGGGACGCTGTACCTGTGGTTCAGCTTCGCGATGTTCTTCGTCGGCGGGCTGCTCGCGTTCGGGATCCGCGCCGAACTGTTCCAGCCGGGGCTTCAGTTCTGGCAGCCGGAGTTCTTCAATCAGCTCACGACCATGCACGGCCTCATCATGGTGTTCGGCGCGATCATGCCGGCATTCGTGGGGTTCGCGAACTGGCAGGTACCGCTCATGATCGGCGCCCCCGACATGGCGTTCGCGCGCATGAACAACTGGAGCTTCTGGCTGCTGCCGCCCGCCGCGATCCTGCTCATCACGTCGTTCTTCGTCCCGGGCGGTGCGCCCGCGGCCGGCTGGACGCTGTATGCGCCGCTCACGGTGCAGATGGGCCCGGGCATGGACCTCATAATCTTCGCGATCCACATCATGGGCGCCTCGTCCATCATGGGCTCGATCAACATTATCACCACGCTGCTGAACATGCGCGCGCCGGGCATGACGCTCATGAAGATGCCGCTCTTCTGCTGGACGTGGCTGATCACCGCCTATCTGCTGATCGCGGTGATGCCGGTGCTGGCGGGCGCGGTGACCATGACCCTCACCGACCGCCACTTCGGCACCCACTTCTTCAATGCGGCAGGCGGCGGCGATCCCGTGCTGTTTCAGCACATCTTCTGGTTCTTCGGGCATCCCGAGGTGTACATCATGATTCTGCCGGCGTTCGGTATCGTCTCGGAGATCATCCCGGCGTTCGCACGCAAGCCGCTCTTCGGCTACTCCTCCATGGTGTACGCGACATCCTCGATCGCGATCCTGTCCTTCATCGTGTGGGCGCATCACATGTTCACCGTCGGCATGCCGGCGGCCGGTCAGCTCTTCTTCATGTACGCCACCACCCTGATCGCGGTGCCGACGGGTGTAAAGGTTTTCAACTGGCTCGCGACCATGTGGAAAGGGTCGATGACTTTCGAGACGCCGATGCTGTTTTCCATCGGGTTCATCTTCGTCTTTTCCATGGGGGGCTTCACCGGCCTCATCCTGGCGATCGTGCCGGTAGACATCCAGCTCCACGACACCTACTACGTCGTCGCGCATTTCCATTACGTGCTGGTGGCGGGCTCGCTCTTCGCGATCTTCGGCGGCGCCTACTACTGGCTGCCGAAATGGACCGGCCACATGTACGACGAGAAGCTGGGCAAGCTGCACTTCTGGCTCACGCTCATCTTCTTCAATCTCACGTTCTTCTTCATGCACTTCCTCGGGCTCGCCGGCATGCCGCGGCGCATTCCCGACTACTCGATCCAGTTCGCGGACTTCAACATGGTCGCCTCGATCGGCGCGTTCGGGTTCGGGCTGACGCAGTTGATCTTCCTGTGGGTGGTGCTGAAGTGCATCCGTGGCGGCGCCAAGGCGCCGGCAAGCCCGTGGGAGGGCGCGCATGGTCTCGAATGGACGGTGCCGTCTCCGGCGCCGTATCACACGTTCGAGACGCCCCCCGTGGTGAAGTGATCGGGGTGTCGGAATGGAGTCGCGCGACGCAGGCAGGCGCAGGATCCGCACCGCGCTCATTCTCGCGTCGATTGCGCTCGTCTTCTTTCTCGGCGTGATCGCGCGGCACTGGTCATGAGCGTCGCCAGCGAGAACGCCGTCACCCTGCGCAAGCTCGTCGTGGCCGCGGTCGCGATGTTCGGCTTCGGCTTCCTGCTGGTGCCGTTCTACCAGACGATCTGCGAGGTGGCGGGGCTGAACAGCGTCGTCCAGCGGGAGGAGGTGACCAATACGCAGGTCGACGCCTCGCGCTTCATGACGATCGAGTTCGATGCGAATGCCCGCAACGGACTGCCGTGGACGTTCACGCCGCTCGAGCGCAGTGTGCGCATCCACCCTGGGCAACTCGCGCAGGTCACCTACGAGGTTCGCAACGACGCCGCGGTGCCGGTCACGCTGCAGGCGATCCCGAGCTACGGGCCCCAACGTGCGGCCCAGTATTTCAAGAAGCTCGACTGCTTCTGCTTCAAGCAACAGGTGCTGCAACCGGGCGAGGTGCGGCAGATGCCCGTGGTGTTCGTGATCGATCCGAGCGCGCCAGTCGATCTTAGCACCGTGACCCTGAGCTATACGCTCTTCGAGGTCGAGGGGACCGGACGGAAGTCGGCGGATGCAGCGCTCGGCGATCGCGGGTGATGGCGGAGGAGTCCGAAGGGCCGCGGAAGGCGGGACCGCTCGCCGCCGCGAAGGCGATCTTCTGGGCTTTTTTCGGCGTGCGGCGGCGCGGCGATCACGCCCAGGATCTCGCCACGCTCACGCCGGTGCAGATCATCGTTACCGGCATCATCGCCGGCGTGCTGTTCGTATTGAGTCTGGTGCTGCTGGTCGGCTGGATCACCGGGTAGGCGCCTGCGGTCAGGATTCGTAACGGGAGGAAACATGGGGACGGCCACTGACGCCAGCAAGTACTTCGTACCGGAGCCCTCGCGCTGGCCGATCTTCGGCTCCATCGGGCTCCTGCTCATGGCTTTCGGCGCCACGATGTGGATGAACCGCGAGGTCGTGGTCGGTCCGTGGGTGCTCGCTGCCGGGGCGGCGGTGCTGATCTACATGCTGTTCGGCTGGTTCGGCACGGTGATTCGCGAGAACCAGAAGGGTCTCTACAACATGCACGTCGACGGATCCTTCCGCTGGAGCATGGGCTGGTTCATCTTCTCGGAAGTGATGTTCTTCGCAGCCTTCTTTGGCGCGCTCTTCTACATGCGGGTGCTGTCCGTGCCCTGGCTGGGGGACTTCGACAACAAGCTGCTGTGGCCGGACTTCACCGCGACCTGGCCAGTCGCCGGCCCCGGTATCGAGGAGAGCTTCACGCCGATGGGCGCGGCCGGCATTCCCGCCCTCAACACTCTGCTTCTCCTCAGCTCGGCCGTGACCGTGACTTGGGCGCACTGGGGGTTGAAGAAGAACAACCGCGGACAGCTGGTGCTCGGGCTCGCGCTCACCATCATTCTGGGCGTCACGTTCCTCGGCTTTCAGGCCTACGAGTACGGACATGCGTATTCGGAGCTCAACCTGAAGCTGTCGACCGGCGCGTACGGCTCGACCTTCTTCCTGCTCACGGGGTTTCACGGTTTGCACGTGACGCTCGGCACGATCATGCTGATCGTGATCTTCTTCCGGGCGGTTGCCGGCCACTTCACGCCGGAGCGTCATTTCGGCTTCGAGGCAGTGTCGTGGTACTGGCACTTCGTCGATTATGTGTGGATTCTGCTTTTCATCTTCGTATACTGGCTCGTCTGAACGACCCCGGAACAACAGGAGGAGGATCCCCTCGCGAGAGGGAGCATAGCGACGCCGCACCCAGGTGCGGCGTTTTTCTTGAGCGAGCGACCGTGCGCCCCGATGTTCGATCAGAGACCGGTCTTCGGAATGAAGCCGAGATAGTAGCCAGCCATCAGCAATGCGAAGAGCGCGGCCGACAGGCCCACCCGCCACGTGAGCGCCTTGACGGTGCGCTCCGACGTGCCCCTGTCCTTGATCAGGTAGTAGAGGCCGGAGGCGAGGCTCACGAGTATGAGCGCAACGAGCGCGAGGACGATGATCTTGATCATGGCGTCCCTCCTTGCTCCCGAGTCTAGCCGATGAGGCCGGTGCTCGCCATTCCGTCATGAGCGCGCCACGGCGCTTCCGGCAGGGTGTCAGCGCGACGCTTGCGGCGCTGCTCGGAATCGCGATCACCGTGGCCGCCGGCGCATGGCAGATGAGTCGTGCCGACGAGAAGGCGCGCCGCCAGCAGCAGCTCGACGCATTGCGACGCGAGCCGCCGGTCAGCGTTCCGGCCTCCGCGGTCACGGAGGCGGACCTCTTGTACCGGCGCGTGCGGGTCGCGGGCACCTTCATTCCCGAGCACACCGTCTATCTCGACAACCGATTACGGCGCGGCGTGCCCGGCTTCGAGATCGTGACGCCGCTGCGCATCGGCGAGAGCGAGCACTTCGTCGCGGTGAATCGTGGCTGGATCGCCGGAGCCGCGCGCCGGGACACGCTGCCCGAGGTCAGGACGCCGGCGGGTCCGGTGACGGTGGAAGGCACCGTGGTTCCCGCGCAGCGCATCTACCAGCTCGAGCACTCCGGGCCGGAGGGACGGGTGTGGTTGAGCTTCAGCATGGACCGGCTGCGCAAGGAGACCCGCCTCGATCTGCAACCGCTCCTCGTGCAGCAGGAAAGCGAGCTGGACGACGGCCTCGAACGCACCTGGCAGCGCCCCGACGCCGGGCGCGACAAGCATCTCGCCTATGCGTTCCAGTGGTTCGCCATGGCATTCGCCATCCTCGTGATCTACGTCGTGCTCGGCTTTCGACGCTCTACCACCGCGCATGGGCAGACGTAATCTCCTCCTCGTAGGGCTCGTGTGCGTGCTGCCCGTGGTGGCGTCGTACCTCATGTTCTACGTGTGGAAACCGTCGGGCACCACCAACTACGGGGAGCTCCTCGAAGTGAGGCAGCTGCCCGACGTGTCGCTGCGCACGCTGGACGGGGCATCGTTCGCTCTGTCCGAACTGCGCGGGAAGTGGGTGATGCTGGCTGTGGATTCCGGCGAGTGCGACGTCGCGTGCCGCGAGAAGCTGTTCAAGATCCGCCAGATCCGGCTCATGCAGGGCAAGGACATGGACCGCATCGAGCGCGTCTGGCTCGTCTCCGACGGCGTGCCGCCGGACCCGGAGCTGTCCCGGGTGCATCAGGGGGCGCGGCTGCTCGACGCGAGCGGACAGGATCTGGCCCGGCTTCTGCCAGCGCAGAACCGACCCCGCGACTACATCTATGTGATCGACCCGCTCGGCAACCTGATGATGCGCTACCCGCGGGACGCCGATCCGAACGGCATGAAGAAGGATTTCGTCAGACTGCTGAAGGTATCGAGAATCGGGTGAACGATCGCTTCCAACCTCGCTCGCTGTGGAGCGGGTCCGCCGTGCCCCGAAACGGTTCACTCTGTCGAGTTCCGGCCGTATCGATGCCCGGCGTCGGTCGAGACTGCCTACCGTTGTTAGCTTCCGTCAGGTTAGCTCCGTCCATGGTCACCACTTCCAAAAGTTGATCCTGCACGGCTTTCTGGCGTCCATGCTCGTCGGGGCCTGAAATCTGCCGACAATCGGACTTCCGAGAAATGGTCCACGGCTGGTGACCTGGAGACATGGGCTGGCCGATCAGCACCGTTTAGATTGACGACTGTTCCCATTCGTGGAACAATTCACGCACTCCCTTTACGGGAACTCACTCAAGGAGGGCGGCCCATGACTAGGAAGGCTGTGCATGCGGGTACTCGGAAGAAAAGTGCTGACTGCCCTCGCTGATAGGCATGCGGATTGCCGAGAGTGGGTCAGGAACTGGCTTGACGACGTGACTGAGAGCACATGGCAGTCACCGCAAGATATTAGGGACCGATATTCGACCGCCAGCTTTCTCGCGAACAACGTTGTGATCTTCAACGTTCGTGGCAATCGTTACCGGCTTGAGACACAGGTCGCGTATCAGACGGGAATTGTGGTGGTGAAATGGTGCGGCACCCACGCCGAGTACACCCAACGGCATGGATAGGATTCTAGATGGACTACAAAGTTATTAAGAGCGACGACCAGTACGAAGCGACTCTCGCGGCCACCGAGGAACTCGTCGCGCTCGATCCCGCAAGTGGGACTCCGGAGGCGGAAAGGCTGGAGCTGCTGAGTGTCCTCATTGAGGACTATGAGAAGCGATGCTTTCCAATAGAAGCGCCGACGCCCGTGAGCGCAATTCGTTACCGAATGGAAGAGCAGGGGCTCCGGCAAGCCGACCTCGTGCCGCTTATTGGCAGCCGAAGCCGTGTGTCCGAGGTCTTGGCCGGCAAGCGTGCGCTTACGGTCCATATGATTCGTTCGCTCTCGACCGGCCTTGGCATTCCTGCGAAAACTCTGCTAGGTGATCAGGTCAGTGGTGAGTCGACAAATTCCGAGATCAGCAGTGACATCGAGTGGAACAAATTTCCGGCCAAGGAGATGGAGCGGCGCGGATGGTTCGCTGGAACCGTGAGCGCAAGAACGCTGCCAGTTGAGCAGCGGGTGAGGGAATTCTTCTCCGGCATCACGTCCGAACCCGCCTTTGCTCTGTACCGCCGGCGCTTCCACGGGCAAGGTCTTACCGATGAGAACAGGTATTCGATCCTCGCTTGGACGGCGAGGGTGCTTTCGCGTGCAAACAACCTGACATCCGACATGCCAGCATTTTCGCCGGAGCGAATGTCAGCAGATGCTCTGCGAGATCTCGCTCGATTGAGCTATTTTGATGAAGGCCCGCTGCTTGCCAAAGAGTTTCTCTCCAAGATCGGAATCGCACTCATTGTCGAGCCAGCACTTCCGAAGACCCAGCTTGATGGTGTGGCATTGTTGACCGAGAGGCAACGGGCTGTCATCGGGCTGTCCATTAGGTTTGATCGACTCGATGCATTCTGGTTTACGTTGCTGCACGAGTGCGTTCATATCTGGAAGCACATCTCGTCTGCGCGGGAGGCATTTGTAGACCGCCTGGAGCACACTGAAAGTGAAAGCGATGAGTATCGGGAAAAGGAAGCTAATCGCCTCGCTCGCGACGCGTTCATTCCTCGAGCGATTTGGCGACGTAGCAAGGCATTTCTCGGACCAACGCGTGAATCAATCCAAGAGTTGGCCGGAGATTTGCGAATTCACCCAGCCATTGTCGTTGGGCGACTTCATTTTGAGACGGGCAATTATAGGACGTTCACCAACATGCTCGGGGCCGGGGCTGTGCGCCGGATGTTTCCTGAGGTGATATTTCACTAGGCGGCTACATGAATTCGGTAATCTATGTGCCGATTGTCAAGGCAAAACGCAACGACATTGCTTCATTGAGCGATGTCACTCCGTCGAACCGGCGGGCGATTCGCCCTCTCCTGGAGCTCGCGGAGTACAACTCGGCGGATTGCGACAGGATCCTCGGCACTTTCCTGACCCGCCTAGCGCGATTCGCATGGCCTCACGCGCCGTACGTCGACCTCTATTCCTTTCTACCGGAGGCTTGCGTCGCGAGTGGCATCAATGCGACCGTGGAAGGCTTCCGGCAGATCGCTGCCCGTGGAATCGGTGTGATCCCGACGTACGGCTTTGAGCGGAACGATGCTCTTTGGGATGATCTCGGTTCCGTCGCCAAGCAACTAGGAAATGGATTTTGCTTCCGTGTGGATATCGAAGACCTTGATGATCAAGCCGAGCAAACGTGGGTGAACATCATTGAGCGGTCGGCCGGAATGGGGCTGGGGCCCGGGGATGTCGACGTTGTATTGGACCTGCGATTTGTCGGTGATTCGCCGCTTCAAAAGCTAATCGTTCTGACGCAAGGGTTTCTCCAGCTGAAGCCGAAGGAGTTCACCCCGCGACTCCTCGCCGTGGTCGGGTCGAGCGCCCTGAAGACGGTGACCGGCATCCCGGTTGATGGTGCGGCGACCGTGGTTCGCCAGGAGCTGCTGCTTTGGACTCGAGTTCAGGCGAAGCTGGGAGCATCTGGTCAGATCGCTTTCGGGGATTACGGCGTGATCCACCCGGACTTCAGCCAAAGCGCCCCGAGCCCGAATGCGAACGCAAAGATTCGCTATACCCGCGGCGATTCAATCCATTACTTTCGCGGGACTCGACTGTTCAAGCCTTCGAACTTTGGTCAGTACCATGGCATCGCGCGCCGAGTCGTCGCGAGCCCGCAGTACCGTGGGCGCCATTACAGTGCAGGCGATGGCGAGATTTGGAACTGTGCGAACCGTAGCACCAGACCCGGAAATTTGGGTACTTGGGTTAGGGTCGATCAGAATCACCATATCGAGACGACGGTCGATCAGATCCGGCACGCGCTCCGTGAGGTCGCCAATGGAGCGTCTGCGTCGAGCTTGGTTCATCTACTCCAGGGCGCTTGAGTTCAAGCAGCGGGGTATCGACACGCGACGTCCCCCCGCTTCAGTAGCGGGCGGGTCTAGAGTCCTGCCGGGTTGAAATGGCCTGGGTAGCCAGTTGCTTCGCATAGTCCTGTAACGTTGGGCGTGCGGGTCGATCTCGACCAGCCTCGGCGCCCCTGGATCTCCGATGTCCAGGACCTCCAAGCGCTGCTGCCCGGTCAGGACCGACCCCAGGACTTCATCTATGTGATCGATCCCCTCGGCAACCTGATGATGCGCTACCCGCGGGACGCCGATCCGAACGGCATGAAGAAGGATTTCGTCAGACTGCTGAAGGTATCGCGGGTCGGCTGAACTGCGCCCGTGGGTACGCGATGATTCCGTTTGTTCGCGGCAGTGCGGCGATGCTAGACTTCGCGGGTTTGTCTCCTCCGCCCAGCCCATGTCCACTGCCGCTGCCAGCGGGCGTCGCACGCCCGGTCTTGCCCTCCAGTTCCTGCAACTCACGAAGCCCCGGGTCGTCTCGCTGATCGTCTTCACGGCGGTGATCGGGATGTTCCTCGCGGTGCCGGGCATGGTGCCCATGCAGGCGCTCGTCTTCGGTACGATCGGCATTGCACTGGTCGCTGGTGCGGCCGCTGCGGTGAACTGCCTCGTCGAGCAGAAGATCGACGCGGTCATGGCGCGCACCCGGGCGCGGCCGCTGCCGCGCGGCGCCATTACCTCGGCCCAGACACTCGCCTTTGCCGGGGTGGTCGGCGGGATCGGGATGTGGCTGCTCTACCACCTCGTGAACCCGCTCACGATGTGGCTCACGCTCGCCACCTTCATCGGCTACGCGATCATCTACACGGTGGTGCTGAAGCCGCTCACGCCGCAGAACATCGTGATCGGCGGGGCGTCGGGCGCGATGCCGCCGGTGCTTGGTTGGGCGGCGGTGACGGGTACGGTCTCGCAGGAGGCGCTGCTGCTCTTCCTCATCATCTTCGCGTGGACGCCGCCGCACTTCTGGGCGCTCGCGCTCTATCGCAAGCACGAGTACGCCAAGGCCGGCGTCCCCATGCTGCCCGTCACCCACGGCGACAAGTACACGCGGCTGCATGTCCTCCTCTATACCGTGATCCTCGTCGTGGTGAGCATGCTGCCGTTCGTGACGCGCATGAGCGGCCTGCTCTACCTCGGGGCCGCGCTGGTACTGGGGGCGGTGTTCCTGTGGTATGCACTGCGCGTCTACGCGGCCTACACGGACCATGTCGCGCACTCGACCTTCCGTTACTCGATCGCCTATCTTTCCGCGCTGTTCGCTGCACTGCTGGTCGATCACTACTGGCGTATCGGCTGAAGCCGTGAGTTGGGTCGTCCTGCTTCGCGGGTTTCTCCCGTTGTTGCTGGCAGCAACGCTCGGCGCGTGCAGCGAGAGCACCAAACCGCCTGCGTTCAAGACCACGGATATCTCCGGTGCCGACTTCGGGAAGGGCTTCGAACTGCTCGACACTTCGGGCAAGCCGACCACGCTCGCCGACTTCAAGGGCAAGGTGGTGGTGCTCTTCTTCGGTTTCACGCACTGTCCAGACGTCTGCCCGGGGACGCTCGCCGAGCTCGCGCTCGTGCGAAAGCAGCTGGGTGCCGACGGCGAGCGCATGCAGGTGGTGTTCGTGACGCTCGACCCGGAGCGGGACCGGCCGGAGATTCTGAAGGAGTATGTCCCGTCCTTCGATCCGAGTTTCGTCGGACTCTACGGCGATCCGGCGGCCATCGCCCGCACGGCGAAGGAGTTCAAGGTCTTCTACCAGAAGGTGCCGGGCGCGACCCCCGACCGCTACACGCTGGACCACACGGCGGCGGCGTTCGTCTTCGATCCGCGGGGGCGACTGCGTCTCTTCGCGAGCGCCGGACAGGGCCCGGAGGCGCTCGCCCACGACATCAAGCTGCTCCTGATGGAGCAGGGTTAAGGTTCTTCCCAAAGGAAAAAGCCTCGCGGTCGCGAGGCTTTTTCGATGGTGCGCGGCAGGCGTCAGCTCGCAGGGGCCATCAGCGCCTTCATCTTCTGCATCGCTTTCTGCTCGATCTGCCGGATGCGTTCGGCGGAGACGCCGAATTCCGTGGCAAGGTCGTGCAGGGTCGCAGACCCCTCTTCGGTCAGCCAGCGCGCCTCGATGATCCGTCGGCTGCGCGCATCGAGACCTTCCAGCGCGCGCTCCAGCCCTTCCTCCCGCAGCCGCTCGCTCTCGTCGAGTTCGAGAAGCCTGCCGGGCTCCAGCTCCGGATTCGAGAGATACGCGATGGGCGCGTAGGCGTCCTCCTCGTCGTCACCGTGCGGCTCGAGGGCGACGTCCTGCCCGGTAAGCCGCGTCTCCATCTCGAAGACCTCTTCCGGTTTCACGCCCAGCTGCTTCGCCACGGCGGTCGCTTCCGTCGTGCCCAGGGCGCCGCTGCCCTGCTTCATGCTGCGCAGGTTGAAGAACAGTTTGCGCTGCGCCTTGGTGGTGGCGATCTTCACGATGCGCCAGTTGCGCAGGATGAACTCGTGAATCTCGGCCTTGATCCAGTGGACCGCGAACGACACCAGCCGGAAGCCGCGCTCCGGGTCGAAGCGCTTCACCGCCTTCATGAGGCCGATGTTGCCTTCCTGAATGAGATCGGCCTGCGGCAGTCCATAGCCGTGGTAGCCGCGTGCGATCGCGACGACCACGCGCAGGTGCGACAGCACCAGCTCGCGCGCGGCCTCGAGGTCGCTCTCGCGCTTGAAGCGCCAGGCAAGCTCCAGCTCACGCTCGGGGCTCAAGATCGGGAAGCGGTTCACGCTGTGGATGTAGCCATCCAGGCTCGCGACCGGCGAAGGCAGGGCGAATGTCAGGGCAGTGGTCATCGGGTCGAATTTCCTCCGGGCGTGGATTCTAGCACTCGAGGATTTTGAGTGCCAAGGTGGGCGATAGTTTCCTGGCCGGTGGCGCGCAACGGCCGGACGGGCACTCGCAGCCTTCAATCGAAGAGCGCATCGATGAACTCCTCGGCGTCGAACGGCCGCAGATCGTCGATCTGCTCCCCCACGCCGACGAAGCGGATGGGAATCGGATTCTGGCGGGCGATCGCCGCGATGCAGCCGCCCTTCGCGGTTCCGTCGAGCTTGGTCAGCACGATGCCGGTCACGCCGAGCGCGTCGTCGAAGGCGCGCACCTGGGCCACTGCGTTCTGACCCGTGTTCGCGTCCACCACCAGGATGATTTCGTGCGGCGCGTCGCCCATCGCCTTCTGCGCCACACGCTTGACCTTCTTGATCTCCTCCATCAGGTGCAGCTGCGTGGGGAGCCGTCCGGCGGTGTCCGCGATCAGCACGTCGATGCCGCGCGCCCTGGCGGACTGGATGGCATCGAAGATCACCGCCGCCGCGTCGCCGGACTCCTGCGAGATCACGGGCACGTCGTTGCGATCGCCCCAGATGCGCAGCTGCTCGCGGGCCGCGGCACGGAACGTGTCGCCGGCCGCCAGGATCACGGAGCGTCCCTCGTTCTGGAAGTGCTTGGCGAGCTTGCCGATCGTGGTGGTCTTGCCGCTGCCGTTGACCCCCGCCACCATGACCACGAAGGGCTTCGCGGCGCCGACCTCGAGCGGCACCGCCAGCGGTCGCAGCAGCTCGAGCAGGGCCGACTTGAGCGCGAGGCGGACCGCTTCCGGCTCCGCGAGCTTGCACCGACGCACCTCTGCCCGCACTTCCTTCAGCAGATGCTCGGTCGCCGGAACCCCGACGTCGCACGTGATGAGCACGGTCTCCAGGTCCTCGAACAGCGACTCGTCGACTTGCGTATGGCGGCTGAAGAGCCCCGTGAGCTCGTGTCCCATGCGCTCGCGCGTGCGCGTGAGGCCCTGCTTGAGGCGGCTCGCCCAGCCTTCCTTGGTGGTCTTGAGGAAACTTCGCATCGGGGGGCCTGTCAGAGATGCCGCTCGAAACAAGAGGCCGCAATTCTAGTCGGTATGCCCTGCCCGGACCAGATCGTTGGCGCACCGCAGCGCCCTTCCCAGCGGGTCCGAACTCCAAGGAGATGTGCTTGATTCGTCGACTCGTTCGCTCCCGCGCTGGCGGCGTCGCGCTGCTCGCAGCGCTGGCGCTCGGCGCCACGCAGACCTTCGCTGCCGCCAGGACCAGCGAGACGGTCCTGGGCAATGGCATGCGCGTCATCGTGAAAGAGGACAATCGCGCCCCGGTGGTGGTGTCCATGGTCTGGTACCAGGCCGGCAGCATGGACGAGGTGAACGGCAGGACCGGTGTCGCGCACGTGCTCGAGCATATGATGTTCAAGGGCACGAAGAACGTTCCCAATGGCCAGTTCAACAAGCTGGTGGCGGCAGCGGGTGGACGCGACAATGCCTTCACCAACCGCGACTACACCGCCTATTTCCAGCAGGTGCAGAAATCCGAGCTGCCGCTCATGTTTCGGCTCGAGGCCGACCGCATGGCGAACCTGAACCTGACCGACGAGGAGTTCGCGAAGGAGATCAAGGTCGTGATGGAGGAGCGGCGGCTGCGCACCGACGACAAGGCGCGCGCGCTCCTGTACGAACAGCTGCTGGCGACGACCTACAGCGCGCATCCCTATCGCACGCCCGTGATCGGCTGGATGAACGACCTCGAGAACATGAAGGCGGAGGACGCGCGCCAGTGGTACCAGAACTGGTATGCACCGAACAACGCGATCCTGGTCGTCGTCGGCGACGTCCGCGCGCAGGACGTCTTCAAGCTGGCGGAGCAGTACTTCGGGCCGATCAAGGCGCGGCCGCTGCCCGCGCGCAAGCCGCAGGACGAGCCGGTCCAGCGCGGCGAGCGGCGCCTCACGGTGAAGGCGCCGGCCGAGCTGCCGCACCTCGTGATGGCCTACCACGTCCCGAAGATTCACGATGTCGAACGGGACTGGGAGCCCTATGCGCTCGACGTGCTCGATGCCATCCTCGACGGTCACGAGGGCGCACGGCTCACGCGGTCGCTGGTGCGCGATTCGCGCGTCGCCACCAGCGCGGCGTCGAGCTACGACAGCGTCGCGCGCGGGCCGACGATGTTCCTGCTCGAAGGCACGCCTGCCGAGGGCAAGACAGTGCAGGATCTGGAAGCCGCACTGCGCAAGGAGATGCGCAACGTGGCCGAGAACGGCGTGAGCGAGGAAGAGCTCGCGCGCGTGAAGGCACAGGTGATCGCCGGTGAGGTGTTCCAGCGCGACTCCATGTTCTACCAGGCCATGCAGATCGGATCGCTCGAAACGGCGGGCTTGCCGCACCGCTCGCTCGACGTGCAGATCGAGAAACTGAAGGCCGTCACCGCCGCCCAGGTGCAGGAGGTCGCGCAGAAGTATTTCCGCGACGACGCGCTGACGGTGGCGGTGCTCGACCCGCAACCGCTTGACGGCGCGCGACGGGTCTCGCAGGTGAAGGGAGTCCGCCATGCCGAGTAGCATCCCGCGCTGCGCGGCATGGGCGCTGGCGCTCGTCTTCGTGCTGGTCGCGCGGCAGGCGGTTGCATTGCCGACGATCGAGACGTGGACGACACCGGGCGGCGCGCGCGTCTATTTCGTCGAGAACCACGAACTGCCGATCATCGACGTGAGCGTCGACTTCTCTGCGGGCTCGTCGTTCGACAAGCGAGACAAGTCGGGTGTGGCGGCGCTCACCCAGCATATGCTCCGCTTCGGCGCGGACGGACTCACCGAGGCGGAGATCTCGAACCGCATCGCCGATGTCGGGGCGCAGCTCACCGGTCGCTTCGATCTCGACCGCGGCGGCTTGGGCGTGCGCACACTGGCGAGCGCGCGCGAGCAGGATGCGGCGATCGACGTGCTGGCGAAGATGCTGCAGTCACCGTCCTTTCCGGCGGACGCCGTGGCGCGGGAAAAGGCACGGCACGTTGCAGGACTCAAGGAGGCCGACACGAAGCCCGAGACCATCGCTGCGAAGGCCTTCTATGCTTCGCTCTACGGCGACCATCCGTATGCGATGCCGACTTCCGGCACGCCGGAGACCGTATCCGGGATCACCCGCGAGGATCTGCTGGCGTTCTATCGAGCGCACTACAACGCACACCGCGCGGTGGTGGCGATCATGGGCGACGTGACGCGCGAGCAGGCCGACGCCCTTGCCCGCCGCCTGACCGATGGGCTGCCGCAGACACCGGAGGAAGGTTCACCGCTGCCGGGGGTGACGCCGCTCGACAAGGCGTCCGAGAAGCGCATCGCGCACCCTGCGACCCAAAGCCACATACTCATCGGCGCGCCGGGCGTGCGCCGCGCCGACCCGGACTACTTCGCGCTGTTCGTGGGCAACTACGTGCTCGGCGGCGGCGGCTTCGTGTCCCGCTTCACCGAGGAAGTGCGCAGCAAGCGTGGGCTCGCCTACAGCGTCTACAGTACCTTCTATCCGCTGCGCTTCGAGGGTCCGTTCCAGATCGGCCTGCAGACGAAGAAGGAGCAATCGGGCGAAGCGCTCGACGTGGTGCGGGTCACGCTCAAGGAGTTCATCGCCAAAGGACCGACCGAGCAGGAACTGCGAGCGGCCAAGCAGAACATCGTGGGCGGGTTTCCGCTGCGCATGGACAGCAACAAGAAGATCCACGACTACCTCGCGCTCATCGGTTACTACGACCTGCCGCTCGATTACCTGAACGAGTTTCCCAGGAACGTCCAGCGCGTCACGGTCGAGGACGTCAAGCGCGCGTTCGCGAAGCACGTCAATCCGGATGCCCTGGCGACGGTCGTCGTCGGTGCGCCGGAGACCAGGACCAGCGCGGCACCGCAGTGACTCGGCGCGCGCTGCGCGGACCGGCGAACGCGAACCGGGTGCGCATCATCGGCGGTGCGTGGCGCAGCCGCATCGTGCACTTCCCCGCGCTCGAAGCATTGCGACCGTCGCCGGACCGCGTGCGCGAGACACTGTTCAACTGGCTCGGGCAGGATCTGAGCGGTCTTGCCTGCCTCGATCTCTTTGCCGGCAGCGGCGCACTGGGATTCGAGGCCGCCTCGCGCGGTGCCGCGCGCGTCGTGATGGTCGAGCAGGATCGCGACACCGCGCGGGCGCTGCGCGAGAACGCGGCGCGGCTCGGCGCCGCGGCGGTGGAGGTGCTGCAGGCCGACGCGCACGCCTATCTGCGCCACGACACCCGACACTACGATGTCGTCTTCGTCGATCCACCGTTCGCGGAAGACGCCTTGCCCGCGGTCCTGGCGGCCGTTCTGCCGCGGCTCGCGGACGGCGCGCGGGTGTACGTCGAGAGCGGCCGGCCGTTGACGGCGGGCGCGCCGTGGCGGATGCTGCGCGAGCAGAAAGCCGGCCGCGTCCACTTCCAACTCCTCGACCGGGAGACCTCATGAACCACACGGTGCTCTATCCAGGCACGTTCGATCCGATCACGCTCGGGCACGAGGATCTCGTGCGCCGCGCGGCGCGCCTTTTCGACCGGGTCGTCGTCGGGGTTGCCGACAGCCGCGGCAAGCACCCGATCTTCGACCTGAACGAGCGCGTGCAGATGGCGCGCGCCGTGTTGGCGGTCTATCCCAATGTCGAAGTGGTGGGCTTCACCGGACTGCTGATGAAGTTTCTGCGCGAACACCAGGCGCGGGTGATTCTGCGCGGGCTGCGCGCCGTGTCCGATTTCGAGTTCGAGTTTCAGATGGCGGGCATGAATCGCATCCTCCACCCCGACGTCGAGACGCTGTTCCTGACCCCTTCGGAGCAGTACATGTTCATCTCCGCCAGCATCGTCCGGGAGATCGGCTCGCTCGGAGGCGACGTGAGCCAGTTCGTGCAACCCTTGATCGCGCAGCGCCTGCGTGAAAAAATAGGCAACAATTCCTGATCAACGCGCTAGGAAATTAGCCCGCCATGGCCCTGCTCATCACCGATGCCTGCATCAACTGCGACGTTTGCGAGCCCGAGTGCCCGAACGGTGCGATCACCCAGGGTGAGGAGATCTACGTAATCGCTCCCGCTCTGTGCACGGAATGCGTCGGTCACTACGAGACGTCACAGTGCGTCGAGGTCTGCCCGGTGGACTGCATTGTCCTCGATCCCGACGTGGTCGAGAGCCGCGAAGCGCTCGAGCTCAAGTACCGCGGCCTGATGGCGGAGAAGGCGACCGCCTAGCGCTGACAGCGCGGGCAGTAGAAGGTCGAACGCTGTCCCTGGCGCAATAGTCTGACCTTCGATCCGCACTGCCGGCAGGGCTCGCCGGCTCTGGCGTACACCCCGTACTGCTGCTGGAAACAGCCCGCCGCGCCGTGGGCGTCGACGAAATCGCGCAGCGTGCTGCCACCCGCGGCGAGTGCGAGCTCGAGCGTCGCATGGATCGCCTCCGCCAGCCGCCGGTAACGCGCGCGGCTCACACGATTGGCGCTGCGCGCCGGATGAATGCCGGCGCGATAGAGCGCCTCGCTCGCGTAGATGTTGCCGATGCCGGCCAGCACGTGACTGTCCATGAGCACCTGCTTGATCGCCGCGCTGCGCCGACGGGTCTCGAAATACAGCCGGTCGCCGTCGAAGCCGGGTGCGAGCGGCTCCGGACCCAGGTCTGCGAGCAGGGGATGGTCGAGCGGATCGTGCTCGACCCAGTGCACGCTGCCGAAGCGGCGCGCATCGTGGAACCGCAGCGCCCGGCCATCGTCGAGCGCGAGGTCGAGGTGATCGTGTTTGTGCGGCGCCCTCCCGGATGGCACCACGCACAGACTGCCGGACATGCCGAGGTGCACGATCAGTGCACCGCCGTCGCAGTGAATCAGGAGATACTTCCCGCGGCGGTCGACCTGCACGATGGTGCGTCCCTCGACCTGGCGCTCGAAGTCGCGGGCGACCGGCCAGCGCAAGCCGCGGTGGCGTACGGTCGCGCGCGTGATGCGCCGTCCGGTGACGAGCGGTGCGAGCCCGCGGCGGATGGTTTCGACTTCCGGCAGCTCAGGCATCCGGGGCGCGCTACCTGGAATCCGTGCCCGGCGGGGTGAGCAGGCGTTTCCCGACTGCTGCGGAGAAGTGGTACTGCAGGCCTTCGTCTTCTCGCCGCAGCACGAGCTCCGGCTCGCGCTGCACGACCTTCAGACGCACCACATTGCCGTTCTTGAGCGCGACGGTGATCTCTCCACCGCTCCCCGCGCCGCTGCCCTGCTGCGTGAGCAAGCTCGCCGCACCCCGCCAATCGTCGCCCCAGCGGTTGAGATCGTCCTGACTCAGGCCCTCCGCGGCCGGTTGCAGCCGCCAGATGCCGTTCTCCAGCGCCAATTCGACACCGCCCAGCGCGATGCGCACCGGCTGCTCGTCCGGTCCGAAGAGCTGGCGTCCGGTCATGTCCTTCGCGTCCTGAGGCAGCGCCGCGGCGTGGCGCAGCGGGATGAGGTACACGTTCTCGCCCGTGCCCACGTACTGTTCGTTGCTGAGCTCGTTCACGGTCCCGAAGGCGATCGCGTGGTCGTCGAACACGACGCGCGCGGCGGGCCGGTCGAGGTCGAAACGGTCGAGGTCGGTCGCTGCCAGCCGGCGGCTCGCCTTGGCGCGCAGCAGGTCGAGCAGCTGCTTGATGCGAAAGGCATCGGCGCGTGCGCGATACGGCTGCACGAGATACCAGTGGCCGTCGCGCTTTTCGAGAACGAGCGGCGGCCCGCCTCGCTCGACCTGGATCCGTGTCACCTGCTCGGGATCGAGCGGCGAGAGCGCGAGCTCGGGTGCGGCGGCGGGTCGCGGTCGCAGGTAGAGAAAGGCCGCGAGCCCGGCAACGAGCAGGGCGAGGACGACGTTGACGAGCGTCGCACGGCTCATGACCGGCGCCGGCGCCACCATGTGGCAGCGCCGGTGGCCAGAAACGCGACCGGCAGCAGCACCAGAAAGCAGGCAGCGATCGCGAACAGCGCGACGCGCCCGAGCTCGATACTCGCGTCGACCGTGGCGCGCGGCTGGATGGTGATGAGATCGTCGTCGCCGACGAGCCAGTTCACGATGTTGACCCCGAGATCCAGGTTGCCCGCCAGGCCGAGGTAGGTGTTGGCGAGAAAGTGCGCGCTGCCGATGACGACGACCCGCTGCGTGCGATCGTCCACCCGTCGCTCGAGGGCATAACCGATGGTGATGGGCCCCGCCGCGTCGTGCTCCCGGTCGAAGGTGGCGGAATCGTTCGCTTCGCCGCTTTCGAGCCAGCCGCGCTGCGCCACCTCCATCAGTGGAAACGCCCGCCATTCCTTGCCCTCGACCACACCGATCTGGCGCGCGAAGGGGAACACCGCGTTCAGCGGGAATTCGCGCACGATCAGGTGGTTGCCGTAGCCGTGGATGACCGCGTTCGCCTGCGGCAGTCCCATCTGCCGCGCCGTCGGATCGACCACCGTGCCGGGCGAGAGCACGAGGGAGAGATACTCTGCCACGGGCTGCAGCCCATGCAGGGGTTCCTGGTCGATCAGCCACAAGAGGTTGCCGCCCGCCTCGACGAATCGCTTCACCTTCTCAACCTCGCCGGGCAGCAGGTCGATCTGCGGGCTCGCGATGACGAGCACGGCGGTGTTGTCGGGAACCGCCGGGGCGATGCCGAGGTTCACCGTCCCGAGGCGCAGACCCTTGCTCTCGAGCTGCTTGCCGAAGTCGCCGAGATCGTGATTGGCCGCTCCCGTCAGCCGGCGCTCGCCGTGCCCGTCCAGGCCGGCAACGATGCGCTCCGAGCCGCGCGCGAGACGCATCAGCAGATTGGTCAATGCCTGTTCGTTGAGGGTGGTCAAGTGCTCCGAGCGATTGCCGTGAGCGATGACGAGCTCGCCATTGACGCGCACCTTCGCCTCCGCCGCGAGCTTCGGGTACTCGCGCGGGTCGACGATGCGCAGCGTCAGGTCCGGCTTGGCGCGCCGGTAAGGCTCGACGAAATCCCGGATGATCCTGCGGATGTCGCCGAGCTCCGGGTCCTGCTCGGTGGCGTAGGCGGTGATCGTGACCGGCCCCTGCATCCGGCCGAGCACGTCCAGCGTCGGCCTGGACAGCGTGTGACGGCGATTTTGCGTGAGGTCCCACTGCACGCGGTAGTCCTGCGCGAGGCGCGCCAGCATGAGCACGGCTGCGAGCAGCAGGAGGACGAAAAGACCGTTCTGCAGCAGCAGGCGGCGGCGAAGCTGACGACTCGCCTCCACGCTAGCCTCGCAGCCGATCCGCGTCGAGGCGACGGATCGCGAGCACCAGGAAGAGCACGATCAGCAGCGCGAAGTACGCGAGATTCGCGGTGTCGACGACGCCCTTGGTGAATGGCTCGAAGTGCTTGAGCAGCGACACCAGATGCAGCGGGCTTGCTGGATCGGAAGTGGCGAGGTTGATCATCCAGAGCACGAGCGAGATGGCCAGCGCAGCCACCGCCGCGACCACCGGGTGCGCCGTGAGGCACGAGGCGTAGAGCCCGATCGCGGCGAGCCCGCCGGCCACCAGCGCGAGGCCGATCAGGTTCGACGCCACCAGCCCCCAATCCAGACGCCCGCCCACGGCGAGGGCCGCGCCCATCGCGCCGATCAGCAGGATGGGCAGCAGCAGGAACGCGAGCAGTCCCAAAAACTTGCCGAGCACGATGTCGGTCATCGACAGCGGCGCCGACAGGAGCAAGGTCATCGTCTGATTGCGCCGCTCCTCCGCCACCAGGCGCATCGAGAGCAGCGGCACCGCCATGACCAGCACGATCGACGCGACGCCGAACACCGGCGAGATCACGAGCTCGGTCGCGCCGGGCGGATTCGTGAGCACGACGAGCTGGCTCTGGAGCGAGAGAAAGGCGTCGAGCCGGGACAGGAAGATCCACGCCAGCACGAGCTGAAAGAATGCGAGGACGACCCAGGCCAGCGGCGATACGAACAGCGCCCGCAGCTCCTTGGCGGCAACGGTGAAAATCAAACGACTGCCTCCTCGGTCGCATCCTCGCGCTGGGTGAGGTGCGCGAAGATGTCCTCCAGGCTCGCCTGGGCGGGGGCGATCTGATAGAGGCGCCAGCCGTGCGCCACTGCGTGGCGGACGATCTCTTCTACCGGGTCGGCATCGGCCGCGGGCTCGATGCGGAAGAGATCCGCTCCCGCCGCTTCTGCCCGTGCCACCCCGGTTAGTGCCCGCAGCTCGGCGAGCGGCGGCGGCTGGCGCAAGCCCACCAGCAGGGCGCGCCCGCCGCGCAGCGCCCGCAGCGCTTCGACCGTGCCGCTGTAGACGACGCTGCCCTCGTGCATGATCTGCACACGGTCGCACACGGTCTCCACCTCGGGCAGGATGTGGGTGGACAGGATGACGCCGCGCCCCTGCCCGAGCGCGCGGATGAGCGCGCGGATCTCGCGGATCTGGTTCGGGTCGAGGCCCACGGTCGGTTCGTCGAGGATGATGAGATCGGGCTCGTGCACGATCGCCTGCGCGATGCCCACACGCTGCCGGTAGCCCTTGGACAGCGACCCGATGAGGCGGCCGCCGACGGCCGCAAGTCCGCAGCGCTCGGCGGCGTTCGCGGCTGCGCCGCCGACTTGCCGTTGCGGCACGCGACGTAGCCGCGCGGCAAGCTCCAGATACTCGGTGACGCTCAACTCCCCGTAGAGCGGCGGCGTCTCCGGCAGGTATCCCACATGGCGCTTCGCGGCGACCGGCTGCGCCAGAAGATCCACCCCGCAGATCGAGATGCTGCCGGCCCCCGGGCTCAGGTTGCCGGTGAGCATCTGCATCGTGGTCGTCTTGCCCGCGCCGTTGGGCCCGAGAAAGCCGAGCACTTCGCCGCGCCCGACCTTCAGCTCGACATCGCGCACCACCGGACGGCCGGCGAAACTGCGCGACAGCGCGCGGGCATCGAGGGTAAACGGTGCAGCGGAATCGGACATCGGCGAGCGCGGCGGCATGAACTGACGGCGACTGCCCCGCGGCCGGCGTCAATTGAAACGGGCGGTAAATATACCTAATATGTTGAGTTCCATACAGTCTCGCGGAACGCAGCGCGGTGTTCGCGAACCTCGACCCGCGCTCGCGCCTCTAATGTCTTCACGTTGTTTTCCGAGCAGGTTTTCCTCGATGAATCGAATCGTTATCCTGGCCGTGCCGCTCCTCGCGGTCCTCCTCTCTGCGTGCGCGCAAAGCCCGCAGAAGCCGGCCGCGGAGTCCGCCGCCAAGCCGCCGCCCACCGTGACCCGGGCGGAGCCGGCGCGGCAGCCGACCTTGCCTGACCAGGAGCTGACCAACGAGATCCTGTACCGCTTTCTGATCGGCGAGGTGGCGGGCCAGCGCGGCCGGCTCGACGTGGCCACCCAGGCCTATCTCGAGATGGCGCGCAAGACGAAGGATCCACGGATCGCCCAGCGGGCGACGGAGATCGCCCTTTTTGCGCGGGCTCAGGACCAGGCCCTCGAAGCCGCGCGCATCTGGGTCGCCGGCGATCCCGACTCGGTGCGCGCGCAGCAGGCGTTGACGGCGTTGCTCGTCAACGCGAACAAGCTGGCCGAGGCGAAGCCGCTGCTGGAAAAGCTCCTCAAGGAGGAGAAGGCGAACGTCGGACCGGCCTTCCTGCAGCTGAGCAGCCTGCTCTCCCGTGCCGCGGACCGGAAAGCCGCCCTGCAGCTCGTCCGCGATCTCGCGCAGCCTTACCCGAACGTGGCCGAGGCGCATCTCGCAGTGGCCCAAGCCGCACTCGGCGCGGACGATCTGGAGCTTGCCGCGCGCGCAGCCGAGGAGGCGACCAGGCTGCGGCCGGACTGGGAGCTCGCCGCGCTGATGCGGGGACAGGTACTGCAGCGCAGTTCCAACGCCGAGGCGCTCGCCTACTGGAAGGCGTATCTCAAGGAGTATCCGCAGGCGAAGGACGTGCGGCTCAACTATGCGCGCCTGCTGGTAAGCGACCGCAACTACGAGGAAGCGCGCAAGGAATTCGAGCGGCTCGGCAAGGATTTCCCGCAGAACACCGATGTCACGATGGCGGTCGCCCTGCTCGCGATCGAGCTCAAGGACTATGCCGCGGCCGAGCAGACGCTCAAGCGCGCGCTCGCGCAGAACCCGAAGGACAGCGACAGCATCCGTCTCTATCTCGGCCAGGTGGACGAAGAGCGCAAGCGCTTCGACGACGCCAAGCGCTGGTATCAGGAAGTGGGGCGCGGCGACCAGTACATCCCGGCCCAGGTGCGCTATGCCGGCGTCGTCGCGAAGGAGGGCGATCTCGCGGGCGCGCGGCGCTACCTGCAGCAACTGCCAGTGCAGAACAACCAGCAGCGGGTGCAGCTGATCCAGGCCGAGGCGCAGCTGCTGCGCGATCAGAACCAGTACCAGGAGGCCTACGACCTGCTCGGGCGGTCGCTGGACAAGCTGCCGAACTATCCCGACCTGCTCTACGACTACGCGATGGCGGCCGAGAAGGTTGACCGCGTCGATGTGCTCGAATCGAATCTGAAGAAGCTCATCGTCATCAAGCCGGACCACGCGCACGCCTACAACGCGCTCGGCTACACGCTCGCCGATCGCAACGAGCGCCTGAAGGAAGCGGAGGAGTACATCGACAAGGCGCTCAGGATCGCGCCCGACGACCCGTTCATCCTCGACAGCAAGGGCTGGGTCCTCTATCGCCGCGGCCAGCCGAAGGAAGCGCTGGTGTACCTGCGTCGCGCCTTCGCCGAGCGCCCCGATCCGGAGATCGCCGCTCACCTGGGCGAAGTGCTCTGGGCGCAGGGACAGAAGGAAGAAGCCGAGAAGGTCTGGCGCCAGGCGCTGCAGGACAATCCCGACAACGAGGCGCTGCGGACCGCGGTCAAGCGGTTTCTGCCCTGATCCGCGTCCTCTGCCCGCACTACCCACGGATGCTGCATTGGGGGGTGGCGCTCGCCGTCATTCTCTCGCTCGCTGCCTGTGCCACCGCACCGGGCGTAGCGCCGGAGCGGGCACCGGCGCAGTTCGCTCCCGATCGCGTGCGCTTCGAGCTCGATGGCCGGATCGGGGTCCAGCACGGCGACGAAGGCATGTCGGGGCTCCTGCGCTGGCTGCACGCGCCGGCAACCGACGAGATCTGGTTCTCGTCGCC
>JAEUMX010000051.1 GCA_016791285.1 Burkholderiales bacterium | reverse complement strand
AAGTACCGGCAGTGCCGATCCGACCAGTCCATCATCGGCGCGGTGCACAGGCGATGGGCGGAACAGGGTGTCGCGGACATGGCGGCATTATCGCATCGCGGCCCCGGCGCGCTTTCCGACGCTGCAATCGGTTACCATCGGGGCGCGTGCGACCAAGAGGACACGACGATGATCACGCACAAAATCGCGGTGATCCCCGGCGACGGCATCGGCAACGAAGTCATGCCGGAGGGCATCCGGGCAATGGAAGCAGCCGGCCGCAAGTTCGGCTTCCGCTGCGACTGGG
This sequence comes from Burkholderiales bacterium, assembly GCA_016791285.1. The sequence goes on along the minus strand of JAEUMX010000051.1, from coordinate 18,134 downwards.
TCGAGTTCCCCTGGGGCTGCGAGCACTACACGAAGACCGGCCGCATGATGCCCGAAGACGGGCTCGACCGGCTGCGCCCGTTCGAAGCGATCTACTTCGGCGCGGTCGGCTTCCCCGGTGTGCCCGACCACGTGTCGCTGTGGGGGCTCCTGATCCCGATGCGGCGGGGCTTTCGCCAGTACGCGAACATCCGTCCGGTGCGCCTGTTTCCGGGCCTGCGCTCGCCGCTCGCGAACCGCACGCCCGGCGACATCGATTACGTCGTCGTGCGCGAGAACAACGAGGGCGAGTACTCGGCCGTGGGCGGCCGCATGTACGAGGGCACCGACGACGAGGTCGTGGTGCAGCAGAGCACGTTCACCCGCAAGGGTGTGGACCGCATCCTGCGCTACGCCTTCGAGCTTGCCCGCGCGCGCCCCGGGAAGCATGTCACGTCCGCGACCAAGTCGAACGGCATCGCCATCACCATGCCCTTCTGGGACGAGCGTTTCGCGGCCATGGCGCGGGAGTATCCGGACGTGCGCACCGATCAGTACCACATCGACATCCTCTCCGCGCACTTCGTGCAGCACCCGGACTGGTTCGACGTGGTGGTCGGATCGAATCTCTTCGGCGACATCCTCTCGGACCTGGGCCCGGCGACCACCGGCACCATCGCCATCGCGCCGTCGGCGAACCTCAATCCCGAGCGGGAGTATCCGTCGCTCTTCGAGCCCGTGCACGGCTCCGCGCCCGACATCTTCGGCCGCAACATCGCGAACCCGATCGGACAGGTCTGGTCGGGCGCGATGATGCTGGAGCACCTGGGTCACCCGGAGGCCGCCGCGGCGGTCATGCGGGCAATCGAAACCGTGCTCGCCGAAGGTCCGCACACGCCGGACCTGGGCGGCAAGGCCAGCACGCAGGAACTGGGACAGGCCCTCGCGCAGGCAATCTGATCGCCCGCTGCAGCGCTGGGCGATAATCTGCGCTGCCGTTTCCGTTACCCAAACCAGGAGGAGGACCATCATGCTCTATCACCTGCTGTTCAGCGTCGAATACCCGAGCACCATGTCGCAGAAGGAGCTCTTCGCGATGTGGGTGGGCGAGGCCGAGGCGGCCCTGGAGGCGAAGAAGGCCGGTGCGGTCGTGGATCTCTGGAAGTGCGTCGGCAGCCGTCGCGTGGTGGCGATCGTGGATGTGGACGGTCCCGACACGCTCGACCAGATTCTGATGGATCTGCCGATCATGCAGGCGCACGGTCAGCACGTGCAGGTCGACGTGACGCCGCTGCGTCGCTACGAAGACTTTGCGGCGGACATGAAGACGCGCGCCGGCTGATCTACCCGGCGTGAACGTCGCGCAACACGTCGCACGGGCGGCGCGCACGACTCCGCGCCACCCGGCGATTGTCTTCGAGGGGGCGTCGATCGACTACGCCACGCTCGACGCCCACGCCGCCCGCCTCGCGTGCTCGCTGGCCGAGGCGGGCGTGAGACCCGGCGACCGGGTCGCGCTGTACCTGCCCAACGTGCCGGCGTTTCCGCTCGCCTATCTCGCCATCCAGCGCGTCGGCGGCATCGCGGTGTCGTTGAATCCGACCCTCACGGCCGAGGAGGTGCAGTACATCCTCGACGACTCGGGCGCACGCATCGTCTTTACCGTCCGCGATCTGCTCGGCAACGTTCCCAAGGACCGTTGCCAGAATGTCGCGCACATCGTCGCGTGCGAAGGCGAAGCGCCGGGCACCCTGCCGCTTGCCGAGTGGCTGGCGGGGACTTCGACCGCCGGGCCTCTCGTGTCGCGGAAGGCGAACGATCCGGCGGCCCTGCTCTACACCTCCGGCACCACCGGCCGGCCGAAGGGCGCGACGCTCACCGTCGGCAACATCGTCTCCAACATGCGCGTGACGGTGCAGGCGATGGGCTTCCGCCGCGATGACAAGGTCGCGACGTTCCTGCCGCTCTTCCACGTGTTCGCGCAGAACGTGATGATGAACGCCGCCTTCGAAGCCGAGGCGACCCTGCTGCTCTTCCGGCGATTCGATCCGCGCACGATCCTGCGCGGGATCGAGACGCAGCGCGCAACCCTGATGTTCGCGGTTGCTCCCCACTACGTGGCGCTGCTGTCGATGCAGCTCGAGGACTACGACCTCTCGTCGCTGCGCTACGAGGTCGCGGGCGCGGCGCCGCTCCCCGACGAACTCGTCCACCGCTGGCAGGCGCGCACCGGACGCCCGATCTATCAAGGCTACGGGCTCACCGAGACCTCGCCGCTCACCAATTGCAACCTGCCAGGGCAACACCGCCTCGGCAGCGTCGGCCAGTGCGTCCCCGGCGTGCGCGTGCGCATCGTGGACACGAACGACCGCGCGCTGCCGGCCGGCGAATGGGGCGAGATCTGCTTCCGCGGCCCCGGTGTCATGCAGGGCTACTGGAACCGTCCGGACGCGAGCCGGGAGGCGCTGCGCGGCGGCTGGCTGCACACCGGGGACATCGGGCGGCTCGACGCGGACGGCTATCTCTTCATCGTCGACCGCGTGAAGGACATGATCAACGTCGCGGGGTTGAAGGTGTGGCCGGCGGAAGTCGAGCAGGTGCTGTATCGCCACCCCGACGTGCAGGAAGCCGCGGTGTACGGTGCCGCCCACCGCGTGCGCGGCGAGCAGGTGTTCGCGGACGTGGTGCCGAGGACCGACGCTCGGGTGACGCCGGACGACATCCTTGCCTTTTGCCGGGAGCATCTCGCGCCGTACAAAGTGCCCCACCGGATCAACATCGTCGACGCGCTGCCGAAGAGCGCCACGGGCAAGGTGCTGAAGCGGGTGCTGCGTGAGCGGGCGACGAGCGCGGCCGGCTGAAACGCTGCGGGCAGTTTGCTCCAAAAACTCCTTGCACGGCGCGGCGCGCGGCAGTATAACTTCGCGCCAGACAAGAAGAGTCTCCAGCCTCCGGTACAGGGGGCGGAGCGCACAGGGATGGGTGCGGTTCCGATGAGGATTGGAGGAGGCCTCGGTGGCACCCTATGCCCGACAGCCGCGTGCAGAGCGTGCGATCGCCACGCTCGTGCTCGATCGTTCCAGCCCGACTCTCCGAGGCGACCGCCTCACCCGTGATCCTACCGCCTTCGCGCACGCGTTCCGGACTTGCGTTCGGCCGGCGCGGTCGCGCCCCCGTCTAACCCGCGGCGCGCCTGATTTCCGGCCGCGCCGTACCCCGTGGAGGAGTGGAACCATATGACGCAAATTCGCCGTGTTGGCGTGATCGGCCTCGGCGCCATGGGCATGGGTGTCGCCCAATCGCTGGTCCGAGCCGGTTTCGAGGTTCATGTGTGCGATGTGCGGGCCGAAGCCGTGCAGAAGATGGTGGATGCGGGCGCGCGGCCGGCCGCCTCGCCGGCGGCGCTCGGCGCTGCCGTGGAGGCTCTGGTCGTCCTCGTGGTGAACGCGCAGCAGACCGAGGCCGTGCTGTTCGGTGAGCAGGGCGCGGTCGCCCGCATGCAGCCAGGATCCATCGTCATCGCCAGCGCAACGGTCTCGCCCGAGTTCGCCGAAGCGCTGGGCGCGCGCCTGCAGGCAGCCGGGTTGCTGCTGATCGACGCCCCCGTGTCGGGCGGCGCCGCCAAGGCCGCGCAGGGGGAGATGTCGGTCATGGCATCCGGCGACCCGTCTGCGTTCGCCCGCTGCGAAGAGCTGTTCAAGGCGATCTGCGGCAAGCTCTATCGCCTCGGCGACGAGCCGGGACAGGGCTCCAAGGTGAAGATGATCAACCAGCTCCTTGCCGGGGTGCACATCGCCGCCGCCGCCGAAGCCATGGCTCTGGGACTGCGCGCGGGGTGTGATCCGGACGCCTTGTACGAGGTCATCACCAACAGCGCCGGAAGCTCCTGGATGTTCCAGAACCGCGTGCCGCACATCCTCGCGGGTGACTACACGCCCTTGTCGGCCGTGAACATCTTCGTCAAGGACCTCGGCATCGTCCTCGATTACGCGAAGAAGTCGGTATTTCCCCTCCCCCTCTCCGCCGCGGCGCACCAGATGTTCATGCATGCCTCGGCGGCCGGCCACGGTGGCGAGGACGATTCGGCGGTGGTGAAAGTTTTTCCCGGCATCCGGTTGCCGGGCAACAAGCCGACTTGAGGAGGGCGAGGCATGGGTGTATTGCTGGGGTGTATCGCCGACGACTTCACGGGGGGCACCGATCTCGCCGGCATGCTCGTGAAGGCCGGCATGCGTACGGTGCAGATGATCGGGGTGCCCGCGAACCCGGTGCCGCACGATGTGGATGCGGTCGTCATCGCGCTCAAGTCCCGTACCAATCCGGTCACGGAGGCCATCGCCGAATCGGTCGCCGCGTTGCGCTGGCTGCAGGCAGCGGGCTGCCGTCAGTTCTACTTCAAATACTGTTCCACTTTCGATTCCACGCCCAAAGGGAACATCGGGCCGGTCGCCGAGGCGCTGATGGAAGCCCTGGGCACCGACTTCACCATTGCCTGCCCGGCGTTTCCTGCCAACGCCCGCACCATCTACAAGGGTCATCTGTTCGTCGGCGACGTGCTGCTGTCCGATTCGGGCATGCGTAACCATCCGCTGACGCCGATGACCGACGCCAACCTGGTGCGGGTGCTGCAGCAGCAGGTGCACCGCAAGGTCGGCCTGGTCGATGCCGCGACCGTGGCGCGCGGCTCGGCAGCAGTTGGCGATCGTTTCGCCCAATTGCAACGCGAGGGCTGCGGCTTTGCCGTCGTCGACGCCCTGTCCGACGCGGACCTGGAAGCGATCGGCGCCGCTTGCGCCGACCTGCCGCTCGTCACCGCCGGGTCGGGCATCGCGTTGGGTCTGCCCGCGAATTTCCGCCGCCGCGGCCTGCTCCATCGCGAGACCGCGGCCGATGCGCTGCCGGCTACTGGTGGTCTGCGCGCAGTGATATCCGGCAGTTGCTCGATCGCGACGCAAGGCCAGGTCGCCGCGATGCGGGCGGTTCATCCCGCCTTCAACGTCGACCCGTTGCGTCTCGCGCAGGGAGCCGACCTCGTCACCGAGGCCCTCGATTGGGCGGTGCCACACCTGCCGCGCGAGCCGGTCCTGATATACGCCACCGCCGCGCCCGAAACGGTCAAGGAAATCCAGGCGCAGATCGGCGTCGAGCGCGCGGGCAGCATGGTCGAGGATGCGCTCGCCGGCATCGCTCGCGGCCTGGTGAAGCTCGGTGTCGGACAAATGATAGTGGCCGGCGGGGAAACGTCCGGTGCGGTGGTCAAGGCGCTCGGCGTGCACGGCCTGCTGATCGGGCCCGAGATCGATCCCGGCGTTCCCTGGACGGCAGCGCTGCAAGCGGACCGCGACGGGGCTCCGCTGGCGCTTGCGCTCAAGTCGGGCAACTTCGGCACCGGTGACTTCTTTCTGAAGGCCTGGGCGCGGCTGTCATGACGGCGATGGCCGGTCGGGCCGCGGACGAGATGCGCCTGCGGGAGCAGATCGTCGCGTTTGGCCGCTCCATCTTCGAACGGGGGCTCACCGCAGGCAGCAGCGGGAATATCAGCGTGCGTCTCGACGACGGGTGGCTGCTCACCCCGACCAACGCCTGCCTCGGCGCGCTCGATCCCGCTCGCCTCGCCAAGCTCGACTGGAACGGCCGTTCGATGAGCGGCGATCCACCGTCGAAGGAGGCTTTCCTGCACCGCGCCATGTACGAAGAGCGCGCCGGCGCGGGTGCCATCGTTCACCTGCACTCGACGCACTCCACCGCGGTGTCCTGCATGGACGGGCTCGACCACGCCGACTGCATGCCGCCGCTCACCGCCTATTACGTAATGAAGATCGGCCGCCTGCCGCTCATACCGTACTACCGACCCGGCGACGCGGCCCTCGGCGACGCCATCCGCGGTCTCGCCGGCAAGAACAGCGCGGTGCTGCTGGCCAACCACGGACCGGTGGTCTCCGGGTCGACGCTCGAAGCCGCGGTCTACGCCACCGAGGAACTGGAGGAGACCGCCAAGCTGTTTCTGCTCCTGCGCGGCGCGCCGGTCCGCCCGTTGGACGAAGCCCAGATCGACGAGCTCAAGTCGGTCTTCCATCTCGATTTCTGAAAGAGAGAAACGCCATGCCGAAATTCGCCGCCAACCTCACCATGATGTTCAACGAAGTTCCCTTTCCGCAGCGCTTCGCCGCCGCGGCAGCAGCGGGCTTCAAGGCCGTCGAGTTCCTGTTTCCCTACGAACACACGCCCGGCGAAGTGGCCGGGTGGCTGACCGAGAACGGCCTGGAAAGCGTGCTCTTCAACATGCCACCCGGCGACTGGGCCGCCGGCGAGCGCGGGATCGCCTCGCTCCCCGGACGTGAAGAGGAGTTTCGGGCGAGCGTTGCGCGCGCGCTCGAGTACGCGCAGGCGCTCGGCACGCCACGGCTGCACGCAATGTGCGGATTGCTGAAGGATGAAGCCGATCGCGCCGCGCACCGGCGCACCTATGTCGAGAATCTTCGCTATGCCGCGCGCGAACTCGCCAAGCACGATCGGATGCTGCTCATCGAGCCGATCAACACACGCGATATTCCGGGCTATTTCCTCAATACACAGGCCGATGCGCACGCGGTGCGCGAGGAGGTGGGAGCGCCCAATCTCAAGGTGCAGATGGACTTCTATCACGTGCAGATCGTCGAAGGCGACATCGCGATGAGGTTTCGCAAGCACTTCGATCACGTCGGGCATATCCAGGTCGCGAGCGTACCGGAACGCAACGAGCCCGACGACGGCGAGGTGAACTATCGGTACCTGTTCCGGCTGGTCGACGCGCTCGGCTACGGCGGCTGGATCGGGTGCGAGTATCGCCCGCGCGCAGGCAGCGCGGAGGGCCTGGGTTGGCTGAAGACGCTCGTCTAGCTCGATACGGAGAAACAGACATGAAGAAAGTCGTCATCACCGGCGGCGCCGGTTTTCTCGGCAAACGCGTTGCAGCAGCGCTGCTCGACCGCGGCACCCTGGAGGGCTCGCGCGGTGCCGAGCCCTTCGATCAGATCGTGCTGGTGGACATGGTAGAGGCGGAAGGCTTCTCCGATCCCCGCATCCGCAGCGTGGCCGGGGACATTAGCGATGCCGGCCTGCTGCACGACGTGATCGATGGCGACGTGACGTCCATCTTTCACCTTGCAGCCGTCGTTTCGGGACAAGCCGAAGCCGACTTCGATCTCGGCATGCGCGTGAACTTCGACGCCACGCGCCTGTTGCTGGAACGCCTGCGTCATCTCGGCAGCGGGCCGCGCCTGGTCATGACCAGCTCGGTCGCGGTGTTCGGCGGTGAATTGCCCGCCATCGTGCCCGACCACCAGGTCTGGGCCCCGCAGAGTTCCTACGGCACGCAGAAGGCGATGGCGGACCTGCTGGTCAGCGATTACGCGCGCAAGGGCTTCGTCGACGGGCGCAGCGTGCGCCTGCCCACCATCGTCGTGCGTCCGGGCAAGCCGAACCTCGCCGCCTCCAGCTTCGCGAGCGGCATCATCCGCGAGCCCCTGCACGGAGAGGAAGCGATCTGTCCGGTCGCGCCGGACACGACCCTGTGGCTGATGTCCCCCCGCAAGGTAGTGATGAACCTCCTGCACGCGCACGACCTGCCGCCGGAGCGGATCGGCAAGCGCCGCGTCATCAACCTGCCGGGCTTGTCGATCCGGGTCTCCGACATGATCGCCGCGCTCGAGCGGGTGGCCGGCACCGGCGTTACCGGCCGCATCCGCATGCAGCGGGACCCCAAGGTCGAGCAGATCGTGAACAGCTGGCCGGGGAATTTCAGCGCCGATCACGCGAAGAGCCTGGGGTTCGTCGCCGACACGGACTTTACCGACATCGTCCGCGCCTTCATTGAAGACGAAGGCCTCACCATCGCGTAACGAGCCAGCCAGCGCAGGCATTCTCCGGAGAAGAAAAACATGGCACCCGCGGTCACGCAACACGGAACATCGGATATCGAGGAAGCCGCATACCGCAAGGTGAGCTTCCGGATCATGCCGATCCTCATGCTCTGTTACGTCATTGCGTACCTCGACCGCGTCAATGTCGGCTTCGCCAAGCTGCAGATGCTAAGTGACCTGAAATTCAGCGAGGCGGTGTATGGCCTCGGCGCCGGTTTGTTTTTCATTGGGTATTTCTTCTTCGAGGTGCCGAGCAACCTGATCATGCAGAAGGTGGGAGCGAAAATCTGGATCGCGCGCATCATGATCACGTGGGGACTCATCTCCGGCATGTTCGCGTTCGTGACCACGGAATTCTGGTTCTACGCCCTGCGCTTCCTGTTGGGGGCGGCGGAAGCAGGGTTCTACCCGGGGATCATCCTGTACCTCACATTCTGGTATCCGTCTTACCGCCGCGCACGCAAGATCGCGCTCTTCATGACCGCCATTCCGGTCTCCGGCATCTTCGGGGGCCCGCTATCCGGCTGGATCATGGAGCACTTCAGCGGCGTGCACGGCTGGAACGGCTGGCAGTGGATGTTCGTGATCGAGGCCGTGCCGGCGGTGCTGGTCGGGATTTTCCTTTTGTTCTACCTCGATGATGGCATTCACAAGGCCAAGTGGCTAACTGCCGAGCAGAAATCGATCCTCGAGCATCACATCGCCGAAGAGGAGAAGGAGAAGGTCCAGCATCCCTCGCTGTGGGCAATGTTCGCCGACAAGCGCGTGTGGCACATGTCGGCGATCTATTTCGCATTCGTCATGGGGCAATATGGCATCACGTTCTGGTTGCCGACCTTGATCAAGGACGCCGGCGTGCAGGGCGTGTTCAACATCGGGCTGCTCACTGCCATCCCCTATCTCGTCGCCGTGGCAGCGATGCTGCTCGTCGGGGCGAGCGCCGATCGCAGGAGGGAACGCCGCTGGCACCTGATCATCCCCTGCCTCATCGGCGCCGCCGGCCTGACGGCGAGTGCCCTGGCGGCTCAGAACACGACGCTCGCGATCATCGCGTTGTGCTTCGCCGCCGGGGGGATCATCACCTGCGCACCGCTGTTCTGGTCGCTGCCGACCGCCTTTCTCGCCGGCACGTCGGCCGCCGCCGGTATCGCCGCGGTCAATTCCGTCGGCAACCTCGCCGGTTTCGCCAGCCCCTTCCTGATCGGCTGGGTGAAGAGTCTGACCCAGAGCACGAACATGGGTTTGTACATCCTGACGGTGATACTGGTGCTCGGTGCGATCCTGGTGCTCATGGTGCCGTCGAAACTGGTCGACCGGTAGCGCCTGCCGCAGCTCGCGCGGCGGCCATCGAGGGTCAGGCCGGCAATCCTCGGATCGGTAAGAACGGGAGGTGCCCCACACCTGTGGGGCACCCCCTGCAAACGCTCAGGGAACTCTCACACCGCGCCCTGGGTGTTCGCATCGTTCGGGCAATGCGGATGTCCGTTCGTGTTGTTGAGGTTGGTCGCGAACGGCAGCCTGTCGTCTCCAGCCGTCGGCTTCATGTTGAGAGCGTGGCGAATACGCCAGGCGACGGAATGATCCGCGCAGGCCGTGTCACCGGAAAGGCCGATGCCGCCGATGGGCTTCGTGCCCGCGTAGAGACCGAGACCGCCGCCAAAGGAGATCGTGCCGCCGATTCTTTTTCCGACCATCGGATCCCAGGCCGTCCCGAAATCCGAATAATTGCCGTGATAGGCGAAGACGGAGTTGAGGACGTTGCCGCCATCGAGACCAAAGAGGGGGTTGCCGATGTCCGGATTGCTCGGCTGCACCCATCGGTACAACTGGGCAGTGGAGAGGGGTTTCGAATCCAGGCTCAAGCCGTTGGCGGTAAAGGCCTTGGCAGCTGCGATTTGCCGGCGCCTGACGAGTCGGCGGCGGCGGCTTGGACCGCTGTCTTGAGGCCTGCATAGTTAACCGGGCAATCCCCGGTAGCCTGCACGGGCACGCCGGTGAAGAACAGACCTGTAGCGGCGCCGGCCAAGAAGCATTTCCTGATCACCCCCCCCCCCGAGCCCACGTCAGTCGACGCAATCCTGTTCTCGTCCATCATCGTTCCTCCTTCTTGCTGCACTGCACTACGTGAACGCACGGTCGGCGGCCATCGGATGTCCGCCGCCGTGCCCAGACTGCGTGGCAAAATCTCCCGAATCGTTAGATTTCCATTGTAGTAAGGATATCGCCAGAATGCTGCCGGCAATCCGCACGGCCGGGGTGAGGCATGGCCCCGAAGGCGCGGCCGGAAACGCCAGGCGAGCCGGACTCCCGGCGGCTCCGCCATGCGTCGAAACCCTGCCCGCTCCCCGCGTCACTGAGTAGAATGCAACCCCCATGGAAATCGTGGTCTTAGACAAACTGACAGCGGCAGCGGCCGCCAGCACCCCCTCGCGGCCCTGGAATCCGCTGGCGAACGATCCCCTGGCACGTGAGGCATCCGGCTACGCGACCTTCGTCGACAGCGCGGTTGTTCACCCGTTGTCCCCGGGGCGGACTGCCGAGGCCGACCTGGCTGCGGCGCACGAGAACTTGCGGGCGCGGGTGATGGGCGAGGGGTTTCCGTGCGTGGGTGCCAAGTCGGCGTTCAATCGCAGAACCTATCGCTTCGGCCTCTACCCAGAGCTCGCCACCTCCGCCGCCGTGTCCGGGGTCTGCTACGATCTCTACGAATTCAGCCACGAGTTTCGGGACATCGGGGATCGGTTCGTGAGCTTCATTGCCATGTTCCGCAGCCCAGCCATCGAGTCCGAGCTGCACTTCGAGGAACTGCTCTGGCGGCAGCTGCAGTGCATGCACGAACTCGACGGCATGCACTTCTCCTGGGATGCGCGCGTGAGCTCGGATCCGGCTCATCCGGAGTTCTCGTTCAGCATCGGCGGACGCGGATTCTTCGTCGTGGGTCTGCATCCTGTCGCCTCGCGCCTGGCGCGCACGGTCGGGCATCCGAGTCTGGTGTTCAATCTCCACGAGCAGTTCGACCACCTCCGTGCCCGCGGCAAGTTCGAAACGATGAAGCGCATCATCCGCGCGCGCGACATGGCGTACCAGGGCTCGATCAATCCGGTGCTGAAGGACTTCGGCGAGAGCTCGGAGGCCCGGCAATACTCGGGGCGCGCCGTACCCGACGCATGGGTGTGCCCCTTCCACAAGACGAAGACCGAGGACCGATGACGACTTCAGCGCCGACGTTCAACCGCATCCCGCCGCAGTCAGGTACAGCGTTTCGGCTACGGCGAGGACAGGTGCTGCGGGTTGTCGATCCGCAGGGCGAACAGGTAGCCGATCTTTTCGCGTTCGCCGACCAGGACCACGCGTGCTGGCTCTCGTCGGGACGCTCGCTCGACTACGCCGGCAGGATCTACCTCACGTCGGGCGACGTGCTCTACGCGAACGACAGCCGACCGATGTTCACGATCCTCGACGATACGGTCGGACGCCACGACTTCCTGCTGACGCCCTGCAGCCAGGAAATGTTCGAGATCCTGTACCGGCACCGCGGCCACCACCCGAGCTGCTTCGAGAACCTCCATACCAGTCTGGCCCGCTTTGGCATCAGACCGGAGCAGATCGCGACCACGTTCAACATCTTCATGAACGTCACCATCGATCCGCAGGGAAAGCTCGACGTGGGCATACCCACCTCTCGCGCCGGTGATCACCTCGATCTCAGAGCGGAGATGGACATGGTCTGCGGCCTCACCGCATGCTCGGCGGAAGGCTCCAACAATGGCTGCTTCAAGCCGATCGACTTCGCGATCATCGGCTGAAGCCGCCGATCATCGCTGGCTGCCACCGCTGTCCCGGAACCACGCATGCCAAGACTGATCGACCGCCTCACCGATGCCTTCAAGCGCTCCGTGGTCATCGACGACCAGCTGCGCTACCGGCGCCAGTACTATGAGCCGGTACGCCAACTGCTGCGCGAGCTCGATACGATGGACCGCAGCGCTCGGCAGGCGCTCGCCGAGCGCCTCACGGCCCGCACCCTGCAATGGGCAGCCCGGCTGCCGGGCGGTCTGCCGGCGGAGATCCCTTTGGCGGAGCGGCCGGTCATCGAAAAAGACGACGTGCGCGCGCATCCCGAGCGCTTCTTCACACCGGCGTTCATCCGCATCCCGGCCGCGACCAGCGGCACGACCGGAATACCGGTCAGGCTGGTGCGATCGTTTGCCAACGTCGCCGCCGAGCAGGCGTTCATCGACGATCTGCTGGGGGTTTGGAACTACACGTTCAGGGGCGCACGCATGGCGCGCCTGCGCGCCGACAACGTCAAGCCGCAAAGCGACCGCAAGCCACCCTTCGGACAATACCGCGACGGCGGACGGCTGCTGCTGCTGTCGTCCAATCACCTGAGCGCGCTCACCGTCGACTGGTACTACGAGGCCTTGCGCGGTCTGCGCCCGGACATCCTCTTCACGCATCCGAGCTCCGGCGAGGCGCTTGCCCGGCTGCTGCAACAGCGCGGACTTTCGCTCGAGATCCCGGTCGTGCTGACATCATCCGAGATGCTGCACCCGGCGGGCAGGCTGCTCATGGAAAGCGTGTTCAACGCGACGGTCATCGACTACTACGGGATGGCCGAGCGCGTCGTGTTCGCGGCCGGCGTCGCTGCCGGAGCCTATTTCTTCAATCCGGCCTATGGTCGCGTCGAGCTCTTTCCGATCGCCGACGGTGAAGCGCCCGCGGGACACCGCGCGTTCGAGATCGTGGCCACGGGGTACTGGAACGAAGCGATGCCGCTCGCGCGCTACCGCTCCGGCGACCGGGCGATCGTTCCGGAGTCCTACACCGCGCAGGATCTGGACGACGTCTCCCTGGGGCTCAAACCGGTGGTTTCGATAACGGGGCGCGACAAGGAACACCTGATCTCGCCGCGCGGTGAAGTCATCGTCGGCCTCACGCACGCCGCAGCCGGCATCAAGGGTCTGGTGCGCATGCAGGTATTGCAGGAGGCGACGGACCGCGCGACGATTCGGGTCGTGGTCGATCCGCGCGTCGGCCGCATCGATGAACCACAGTTGGTGCGGAATGCGTATGAGTGGGTGCCGGCGGACATGCTGCTCACCGTCGAAGTCGTCGACGAAATGGAAAGGCTGCCGTCCGGCAAGACGCCGTTCGTCATCCGCCGCTTCACCTGAGCATTCGGTCGCGGGCGCGAGGGTTTCCTGCCGGCGCCTGCTAAACTGACGCCCTGACCCGCCGGTACCTCGCGCGCGAGCGCCAAGCGCGGCGTGCGGTTCGGATTGCTGCCACTTGCCAAACCCTCGTTTCTGATCACCGATGTTTGCTTCGTCTCTCTATCGGCGCAGTCCGATCTGGGCGCAGGAGGCGTTGATCTCGCTCCGCGCGTGGTCGCGCGCCCGGCTGCGCGAGGGGCGAACCTTCGACCGCATGCGCGCCGAGGTCGAAGCATCGCAGTGGTACGGCCCGGAGGCCATGGCGCACTACCGCATGGCCATGCTGTCCCGTATCCTGCAGCACGCCTACGCCCATTGTGCCTTCTACCGCGAGCGCTTCCGCGAAGCCGGCCTGGAGCCGGACGACATCACGAGCGAATCCGACCTCGCGCAGCTGCCGCTGCTCGACAAGAGCCAGGTACGCGCGGCGGGGCGCGGCGTTCTGTCGGCCGCGGCGCGCCGGCCGATCTTCGAGGGGGCGACCAGCGGTACGACGGGCTCTCCTCTCAGGGTGTTCCAGGATCTGCAAGCGATCAATCGCGAAAACGCGTTCATTCAGCGGCAACTCACCTGGGCGGGTTTGGCCCCGAAGGGCAGGCGCGCATGGCTGCGCGGCGACATGGTGGCGCCGGTGGCGCAAGCCGAGCCGCCATACTGGCGCTTGAGTCGCGCCGAGAACATGCTCATGCTGTCCTCGTATCACCTGTCGCAGCGCAGCGCGCTGGCCTACCTCGAAGCGCTGTCCCGATTCGACCCGCTCGTCATTCAAACCTACCCTTCGTCGATCGCTTTTCTGGCGAACTGGCTCGAGACGGCGGGACGCTCTTACGAGGGCGCGTCGCTCCGGGGCATCGTCAGCTCCTCCGAGTCGCTGTCGGACGCGCAGCGAGCGGTGATCGAGCGCCGGTTCGGGTGCAGGGTTTTCGACTGGTACGGTCAGTTCGAGCGCGTGGCAGCGATCGGAACGTGCGAGCACGGCAGCTACCACATCATGTCGGATTACTCGTTGCACGAGTTTCTCCCGGCGGGCGATGGCACGCACGAGATCGTCGGCACCGGCTTCAACAACCTCGCCATGCCCCTCATCCGCTACCGCACCGGCGATTTCGTCGAGCTCGCCGAACCCGGTGCGTCATGCCGCTGCGGCCGGAGCTTTCCCCTGGTGCGCGCGATCCACGGCCGCGCCGACGATGTCGTCAAGCTGCCAGATGGTCGCCACATCGGCCGCCTGGATCACATCTTCAAGGGGGTGAACGGCGTGATCGAGGCGCAGATCAGGCAGGAAGCACTCGATCGCATCGACATTCTCGTGGTACCGGGCGCTGGTTACGGCCCTGCGGTCGAAGGGATGCTCCTCGACAACGCGCGCGAGCGGATCGGCAGCAGCGTGGCGATCGCCGTGCGCCCTGTCGGCAACATCCCGCGCACCGGCAACGGCAAGTTCCGCGGCGTCGTATGCGAGCTATGAGCCCTCGCATTCTGATGCTCGGCACCGCACTCGACACGCGGGGCGGGATCTCGTCCGTGGTTCGCGTGTACGAGCAATACGGCCTCTTCGAACGTTTCGGCATCCAGTACATCGCGACGCATTGCGACGGCTCTGCGGCCAGGAAGCTCTGGCGCGCGTTGGCCGCGATCGCCACCTACGCGACAGCCTTGCTGCGCGGCCCCGCGCTCGTTCACGTGCATGTTGCCTCCCGCGCGAGCTTCTGGAGAAAGTCGCCCTTCTTTCTGCTGGCCTTCCTGCTCCGGGTTCCGGCCGTCCTGCACCTGCACGGCGCGGAGTTCGCGCTCTTCTACGACCAGGAGTGCGGAGCGCTGCGCAGGCGCTTCGTAAGCTTCGTCTTCGACCACTGCGCCCGAGTGATCGTGCTCTCGGCAGCATGGAAGGCGTGGGCGCAACGGATGTGTGAGAACCCGAACGTGCTCGCGATCTACAACCCCGTCCTCTTGCC
This sequence comes from Burkholderiales bacterium, assembly GCA_016791285.1. The sequence goes on along the minus strand of JAEUMX010000051.1, from coordinate 3,084 downwards.
GCCGAAGCTCCCTCCGTGGGAACGGCGCACGCCGGGGACCGCGTTGTTCCTGGGCCGTCTCGGCCATCGCAAGGGCACCTACGATCTGCTGGACGCGGCCGCGCGGATCGCCCCCGGCCGGCCGGCCCTGCGACTGCTGCTCGGCGGCGACGGTGAGCTGGAGACGGTGCGCGCGCGGGCCACGGAGCTCGGTATCGCCGACAAGATCGACCTGCTGGGTTGGGTACGGGGTGAGGACAAGGAGCGGCTGCTCGCGACGGCGGCGATATACGTGCTGCCTTCGTACAACGAGGGGCTTCCGGTCAGCGTACTCGAGGCCATGGCGGCGGGGCTGCCGATCCTGACCACCCCGGTCGGTGGCATTCCCGAGGCGGTGACCGACGGCGTCGAGGGTTTCCTGGTCGAGCCCGGCAACGTGGCCGCCCTGGCGGATCGCCTGGAGCGGCTGCTCGGCGATCCGGCGCTCGCGCGAAGGATGGGAGAAGCGGCGCGGCACAAGGTCGACGTGGCGTTTTCCGCCAACGCAGTGGTGCCGCAAGTGGAGGCCCTGTACCTCGGCATGGGGTTGCGCGGTGCCGATGTATCATCGCTCGCAGGCGGATCGACGCGTTAAAAGCAGGATCATTGGAATTCGTCATCGCGATCGAGGAGAAGCGCATATGACGCGACCTTTTTTTTGGCCCCTGTTCCTGGTGTGGGCCGCAACCAGCATCCAGAGCCAAGCAGCGAGCCCGGCCCCCGGCACCGCCGGCGGACTGCCTGGCCCGAACGATCCACGGGTGGTCGCCTGGATCGACCCCGGCCGCCCCTTCGAAGGCTATCCGAAGAGCCGCATCTCGCTGCAGGTGGGGCAGGACGCCGAGGGCAAGAACATCGAGCGCGACCTCACCACTTTCCCGGACCCCGGCTATCGCGACCCGAACACGTCCGAGTTCACGGTCGTCCGCACCGCAGATCCCGAACGCACCAGCGGCAAAGCGTTCCGCCACAAGATCGCCGCCGGCATGTCCTATCGGCAGGATAGGAATTATCAGTCGGCGCGCGCGTCGATCATGTCCAGGTGGGGCGCGACGTCGCCCGCCGTGCTGCGGGACGGCGTTCCGTACTGGGCAGCCTTTGCGATCTACGTCGGCAGCGACCATCCCTTCGACGGCAGCGGCGACCACATCTCGATCCTGTCGCTTGGACACTCCGTAACTAGCAAGATCACCCAGTCCATGAACAAGCTCGACCTACGCAAGGACGGCAATCTGCGCTTGTGGGTGCAGTCGAGTGGCGTCCTCGACGGCACGAATGCCACTGCGCAAGGCAGCACGTTCGATTTCCCGGTCAAGAAAGGCGTCTGGAACTACATCGTCATCCAATGGAAGTACGAGTGGGATCCGGCCAAGGGTCCCTATACGCGGGTGTGGCGGGCCGTCGGCAACGGGCCCGCGGCGCAGATCGTCGACACCGACATCCCGAACGCGTTTCGCGAAAGCGCCGGCTTCCATCCGTGGAAGTTCGGGCTGTACATGTGGGACGTCAACAAAGGCTGGGGCTCGAGCCCGACGCGGACGATCTACACGAAGGGTCTGTACATCTTCAAGGACGAGCCCGGCGACCCGACCCTCGACGCAAGCGCTCTCATCGCACTCTTGAGGTCGATCTGAGCCGCCCCGGGCGCCGGGAATCCGCCCGCCGTGACTGCCGCCCTCTCCTTCGCCGCGCTGCTTCTGGCCCTGTTCCTGGGCCTGCGCTGGTATGAGCAACAGTCCATGTACTATCCGACACGCGACATCGTACGTACCCCCGCGGCTGCCGGACTGCCTTTCGAAGACGTGGCGCTCGCGACCGAGGATGGGGAGACCCTGCACGGCTGGTGGGTGCCGTCCGGGCGCCCCGGTGCACCGGTCGTGCTCTTCTTTCACGGCAACGGTGGCAACGTCTCGCACCGGCTGGAGAAGCTCGCGGTATTGCACGAGCTCGGCGCCGACACCTTCATCATCGATTACCGCGGCTACGGCAGGAGCAGCGGGAAACCCAGCGAACAGGGCATGTACCGCGATGCGCGCGCAGCCTACCAGTGGCTCGTCACGACCCGCGGGGCGGCCCAGGAGCGCATCGTCGTGTACGGCGAGTCGCTCGGCTCGGCCGTGGCGGTGCATCTCGCCGGCGAGGTACAGACGGGCGGGGTGATCGTCGAGAGCGGCTTTACGTCGGTGCCGGACATCGCGCAGGAGCGGTTACCGTTTCTCCCGGTACAGTGGGTGCTGAAGCACAGGTTCGACACGCTCGACGAGGTGTCCCGCATCAACGCGCCGCTCCTCATCCTGCACAGCCGCGAGGACGAGCTCTTCGACATGTCGCACCCCGAACGTCTGCTCGCCGCCGCACGATCGCCCAAGCGGCTGGTGGAGCTGCGCGGCGGCCATAACGACGCCTTTCTCGTGAGCCCCGACACCTATCGCGACGCACTGGCGAAATTTCTCGCCGACGTCGCCACGGGTTCGGTAACCAAGGAGACGCCATGATCGTCACCACCACCCCCAGCATCGAAGGCCACCGCATCACGCGCTACCTCGGCATCGTCACCGGCGAGGCGATCGTCGGTGCGAACGTCTTCCGCGACCTTTTCGCCCGCGTTCGCGACATCGTCGGCGGGCGTGCCGGCGCCTACGAGCACACGCTCTCCGATGCCCGCCGCACCGCTCTCGACGAGATGATCGAAGCGGCCGGCAAGCTCGGGGCCACGGCCGTGGTGGGCGTCGATCTAGACTACGAGGTGCTCGGCGCCGAGAACGGGATGCTGATGGTATCGGCGAGCGGGACCGCGGTCGTACTCGGCTGATCATCCCGGGCCCCGGGCGACCGCGCCTCGCCCCGGCGTACAATCCGATTTCCTGAGGTACGCCCATGAGCTACGAGGAGTCCATCCGCAAGCTCGGCTTCAAGCGCTGGTACGAGCGCCAGCTGATCGAGAGCCACGGCTATCTCGTGACCTGCTTTCTGTGCATGATCGTGATCGCGGTCGCCCTCGACGACCTCAGCTTCAAGGTTCCGGTGTCGGAGCACCTGCTCATGATCGCGCTCGCCGGCGCCGCG
>JAEUMX010000035.1 GCA_016791285.1 Burkholderiales bacterium | reverse complement strand
AGCTGCTGCCTGAACACATGCGCACCCGCCAACCCGTCACCGCCACCGAGCAGCCGACTGCTCGCCGCCGCGGTCGACCACCAAAGGAGCATCACTGAGACAACCCACGCGGCTACTCACCGCACCGAACATTGGGGAATTCTACTCCGACGATTCCGGGGAAAATTCAGGCGACGTTGACAACCCTCGGTGCCGGGAATGCGCGCGTCTTCCTTCAGCCACTGATCAAAGCAGTAGAGCTTGGAGGCCGGTGCGCAGGCGCGGTTGGCCACCATCGCAAAGAGCGCCCGCTCGACGTGAAAGCCCAGCCGCCGGGCACCGGCCTGGGTGTTCAGGATCTCACCGATGCCCAGCCGCTCCCACAGCGCCTGCAGCACATACACGTCGCCATAGGACCAGGCACACACCAGGCGCCAGTCGGGGCCGGCGGCCACGATCTGCTCCGGCGCGCAGCGGCGCAGGATGCTCTTCGCGAGCCGGCGCAGCCGCTCGATGACCGCTTCATCCTCGGCACGCCCGCAGTTGCACACGATGCGAGTCTCCGCGCGGCGCTTCTCGGGGTTCCACGTGTTCTCGGCCAACTGCAGGTAGGTCACCACGCTGCCGTCGGCGCGCCGCTGCTTGGACTCACGCAGGTACATGTACCCAATGCTACGAGCCGAAAACCAAGGCAGTCAAGCCGTTACGGCCACTCCATGTATCTATGAATTTGGCGGTTTGCGCGCGTCGCCAACTACACAAATCAACAACTTGCGGAGACCACCGACCCAAATGTGACCAAGAACTGTCAAAGTCGGGGTAGATCGACAGGCACAGATCGATCACGGTCGAGTCCAGACTCACGAGCTTGTGTTTGAAGCGGAACTTGCGCGGGGCGCGCACCGCTCCGGCCACCTTCTCGTACAGTCCGTAGAAGACCTGCTCGAACAGCTGCCACGGACGATGCGCGTTGGCGTAAGCGAGCGAGGCGCGCGCTGGCGCCTCGATCCCGAGGTGGGCAAGCTTGCCCTCGCAGCTCTTCAGCCCGCCTTCGATCTCGCGCAACGAATGCGCTCGCCCCAGTTGGCAAAACAGCATGGCGACGAACTGGCTCCAACTGGAAAACCCTTTCGACGCATACTCGGCACCGGTCTGCTTGACCATGCGCTCGAACTCAATGCGTGGCACAAGCTTGAGGATCTGGCTGAACATGCTGCATGATGCTCTCACGTTGGGCCTCCTTCGGTCCGGGTCAGGTGGGTTTGGCCATTCACCTCTACCCTACACCTGCGGAACGCCCAACGTCATATCCTGTTTTGGACAAGAGTGATATGTCATGAAGCTGAAGCACAAACAACGCGGGTAGAAGAATTGCTTCACAGGCGTTGTGCAGCCAAGCCATCCGTCGAAATGAATAATCTACTTGAAGCTGTCTTTTCGGGCGTTAGAGCGATCGTGCGGGAAGTGGGCATGGCCGCCAGAGAAGCAGTCGGTATCGTTCTCCAAGAAATCGATCGATCGCCTATTGGCCGGGCAGCAACGCGCATTTTGGAGGGCACGGCTGATCGCCTCTTTAGGCGCGCAAGCGATCTGGCGGACGAGGAGGCCGAGTTAGCGGAAAAGTTTCGGACTGATGGTCAGCGTTCGGACGCTGACGCGGAGCGCCTAGCGGAAATAGAAGCCGAAAGGGACCGGCTACGGGAGGAAGCGAGCGCGACAAAGGCTGCAGAAACTCGCACCGGGTTTGCGAACGACGGGGATAAGGTGGTTGCGGTACCTGCTTCCTCCGATGAAACCAGCGCTGTCGTGGGATTAATGTCGTCTAAGGTGTGCCCAGAATGCGGTGGGACGATGACCCTTCGTCAAAGTAGGTACAACGTGGGTTTGAATGAGCGGCGCTTCTGGTGGCAATGCAAGTCGCTCAACGGAAGTGGCTGTCCGACCATCAAGGTTGACCCATCATTAAGCCGAAACGGAGAAGTTCTACGAAAGCCGAATCCGGATTTGGACGGCAAACGCGAGCAGCGCAGAAAGATTTGGCTGCAAGACGGGGTTGCTGCGAAGACCCATCAGCGAATTCGCGAATCTTTGGACGAAAAGGACAAGGCTGTACTCTGTCCTCATCATGTGCTTCCTATGAAGCTGGTTGAAAAGCCTGGAGCGGGAAGGCTGATGCTGGATAGCTACGAATACATCTGTCCCGGCGTCTCTCACGACGGGAAGGCGTGCGCGCACAAAATTCCGCTCGAAACCTACCCGCAAGCAGCAGAACATCTCCGTCGACGCGACGGCGTGGGGATTGTTGATTCAGTCTAGGCCGTCTGCACGCTGCAGCGGTCGTGCGCTTAGTCTCTTACGACTGAAGTCTTGACGGAATTGGCGAAGAATATGTCATCGCGAAAGCGCGAGCGCTGGCACGATCTGGAACTGGGTAAGCGCACAGGCGGCGGCGATGGCGGCGCGGCCAAGGCGCGTGAGGTAGTAGCGGTACGATCGCGTGACGCGTTTGATGAGGCCGAGGGTGCGCAGCCGATGCAACTGTCGAGACAGGGCCGAATCGCTCAAGGGTACGAAGGGTTTCACGTCGGCGCGGCGCAGCCCGTGGATGTTGAATTCGGGTCGTTGCAGGGCGCGCAGCAGCGCCTGCTCGGAGCGCTCGAAGAAGTTCAGCCCCTTGATCTTGCGTTCGCCC
>JAEUMX010000002.1 GCA_016791285.1 Burkholderiales bacterium | reverse complement strand
GATGATCATCGCGCCGATCATCTTCTGCACGATCGTCGTCGGCATCGCCGGCATGGAGAACATGAAGACGGTCGGCAAGACCGGCGGCTACGCCCTGCTCTACTTCGAGATCGTCAGCACCGTCGCGCTCGTCGTCGGCCTGGTGATCGTCAACGTCGTGCAGCCGGGCGCCGGCATGAACGTGGATCCGGCCTCGCTCGACACGAAGGCGATCGCCCAGTACACGAAGCCCGGTCAGATGAAGGGGACGGTGGACTTCCTGCTCGACATCATCCCGTCGAGCGTCGTCGGCGCCTTCGCGCAGGGCGACATGCTGCAGGTGCTGTTCTTCTCGCTCTTCTTCGGCTTCTCGCTGCACGCGTTCGGGCCGAAGGGCAAGCCGGTCTTCGATCTGATCGAGAAGGTTTCGCACGTCCTGTTCGGCATCGTCGGCATGATCATGAAGGTCGCACCGCTCGGTGCGTTCGGCGCGATGGCGTTCACCATCGGCAAGTACGGTGTCGGCACGCTGCTCTCGCTCGCCAAGCTGATGGGCACGTTCTATCTCACCTGCATCGTCTTCATCTTTCTGGTCCTCGGCAGCATCGCCCGCTTTCACGGCTTCAACATCTGGAAGTTCATCAAGTACATCAAGGAAGAGCTCTTCATCGTGCTGGGCACCTCGTCCTCTGAGTCGGTGCTGCCGCGGATGATGGTCAAGCTCGAAAATCTCGGCGTGAAGAAATCGGTGGTCGGTCTCGTCATTCCGACCGGTTACTCCTTCAACCTCGACGGCACCTCGATCTACCTCACGATGGCCGCGGTGTTCATCTCGCAGGCCACCAACACGCCGATGACACTGACCCAGCAGATCACACTCCTCGCGGTGCTGCTGCTCACCTCTAAGGGTGCGGCGGGCGTGACCGGCAGCGGCTTCATCGTGCTTGCAGCGACCTTGGGCGCGGTCGGCAACGTGCCGGTCGCAGGGCTCGCACTGATACTCGGCATCGACCGCTTCATGTCGGAGGCGCGGGCGCTGACCAACCTCATCGGCAACGGAGTCGCTACCGTCGTGGTCGGCAAGTGGTGCAAGGAGGTCGATACCGTGCGCATGAACAAGGTGCTGAACAACGAGACCGAGGACGAGGCGGAAGAGCCCGAACTGGTGCTGGACGACCAGGTCGCACAGATGGATCTGCACGGTGGCACACGCCACCCCGAGCACAACTAGATGGGCGATACGCCGCACGCCGGGCCGCATCGCATCGTCATCGTGGGCGGCGGCGCCGGCGGGCTGGAGCTCGCGACCCGACTCGGCGACAAGCTCGGCAAGCGCGGCAAGGCGCACGTCACGCTGATCGACAAGGCGCGCACCCACCTGTGGAAGCCGCTGCTGCACGAGATCGCGGCGGGCAGCATGGATCTCGGCGTGCACGAGCTCGACTACCTTGCACAGTCGCACTGGCATCACTTCGTCTATCGCGTGGGCGAGATGGTAGGCCTCGACCGCGCCCGCCGCGAGGTCCAAGTCGCGCCCTTCGTCGACGACGAAGGGCGTCAGGTGACGCCCGGGCGGGTGACTCCGTACGACACCCTGGTCATCGCCGTCGGCAGTTTCGGCAACGACTTCGGCACACTCGGCGTGAAGGATCACGCGATCCAGCTCGACACGCCACCGCAGGCCAAGCGCTTCCACAGCCGGCTCGTGAATGCATTGATTCGCGCTCACGCCCAGCACGAGCCCCTGGCGGAGCATCAGCTGCAGGTCGCGATCATCGGCGCCGGCGCGACCGGGGTGGAACTCGCGGCGGAGCTGCACAACTCGACCCGGCAGCTCGTCGCCTACGGTCTGGACCGCATCGACCCGAAGGAGGACATCCGGCTGTACGTGATCGAGGCGGCGGATCGCATTCTCCCCGCCCTGCCGCCGCGCCTGTCCGAGGCCGCCGAAGGCCTGCTCGTCGGCCTGGGCGTGGTGGTGCGGACGTCGTCGCGCGTGGCGGAAGTGACCGACCGCGGCGTGCGGCTCGCCACGGGCGAACTGATACCGGCCGAACTGGTGGTCTGGGCCGCTGGTGTGAAAGCGCCCGACTTCCTCAAGGACCTGGACGGCCTCGAAACCAACCGCATCAATCAGCTCGTCGTGCGCGACACGCTGCAGACGACTCGCGACGAACGCATCTTCGCGCTCGGCGACTGCGCCGCTTGCCCCTTGCCAGACAAGGAAGGCAACGTCCCGCCGCGCGCCCAGGCCGCCCACCAGCAGGCGTCCTTTCTGCTCAAACAGCTGCGCCGGCACATTGACGGC
>JAEUMX010000472.1 GCA_016791285.1 Burkholderiales bacterium | reverse complement strand
CGTCGTCGCCATTCACTTCGACGAAGGGCAGGCGGTGCCGAAGGGGGCCAAGCTCGTTACCCTTGATCAATCGGAATACAAGGCCATCCTTGCCCAGTCCGAGGCCGAGGCAAAGCTCGCGACGCGGCGCTACGAGCGCTCACAGGAACTGCGCAAGCAGAACTTCATCAGCCAGGAGGCAGTGGACGAAGCGCGCAGCAATCTCGATCGTTCCGCGGCGCGTCGGCAGGAGACGGAGGTCAAGCTCGCGAAGTCGGAACTGCGTGCCCCGTTCGCAGGCATCGTCGGGCTGCGACTCGTCAGTCCGGGCGCATACGTGAAGGAGGGCGCCGACATCGCGCGCCTCGAGGACATCGACTCGATCAAGCTGGACTTCCGCATTCCCGAGATGTTCGTGGGCGAGCTGCGGGCGGACCAGGAGGTCGCGGTGCGGGTCGATGCGTACCCCAACCAGGTGTTCAAAGGCCGCATCTACGCCCTCGAGCCCGGTGTGGACGAGAAAAGCCGCACGCTTCTCGTACGCGCGCGCATCCCGAACAAGGACCGCAAGCTCCGCCCGGGCATGTTCGCGCGGGTGGTGCTGACGCTGGGCACGCGCGATGCCGCCATCGTCGTGCCGGATCAGGCCATCGTGCCGCGCGGCGAGAGCGTATTCGTCTACCGCGTGGTCGATGGCAAGGCGTCGCTCACGCCCGTCACCACGGGCGCCCGCGCGCCCGGCGAGGTGGAGATCGTCAAGGGGCTCTCGCCCAAGGACGTGGTGGTCGTCGACGGCCAGCTCAAGCTGCAGGACGGCGCGCCCGTCACGATCATCGGCGAGCCACCCGTCCCATCCGCCGCCGCGCCGAAGAAGGAGGGCTAGGCCGCCGTGTACATCTCCGAACTGTCGATCAAGCGGCCCGTGCTGGCGACGGTTATGAGCCTCGTCATCGTGCTGCTCGGCGTGATCGCGTTCCAGCGCCTGTCGGTGCGTGAGTATCCGAACATCGATGCCCCGGTCGTCTCCGTTCGCACCGTGTACAAGGGCGCGAGCGCGTCCGTCATGGAGAGTCAGGTCACCCAGCCGCTCGAGGATTCGCTCTCCGGCATCGAGGGCGTGAAGACCATCAAGTCGATCTCGCGCGAAGAGGTGAGCCAGATCACGGTGGAGTTCGTGCGCGAGCGCGACTCCGACGCCGCGGCGAGCGACGTGCGCGACCGTGTGTCGCGGGTGCGCGGGCGGCTGCCCACCGACATCGACGAACCGGTGGTATCCAAGATCGAGGCCGACGCGCAGGCCATCATGTGGCTCGCATTCCGGTCCGACCGCCACACGCCGCTCGAGATCACCGACTACGCCGATCGCTACATCGCCGATTCGATCAAGACGCTGCCGGGTGTCTCGTCCGTCATCATCGGCGGCGAGCGCAAGTACGCGATGCGGCTATGGCTCGACCGCGACCGGCTGGCGGCCTTCGCCCTTACCGCGCAGGACGTGGAGGCGGGCTTGAGGCGACAGAACGTCGAGATCCCTGCCGGGCGCATCGAGGGCGCCAAGCGCGAGTTCACGGTGCTGTCGGAAACGGATCTGCGAACGCCCGAGCAGTTCAACAACCTGATCGTCGCCGAGGCGAGCGGCTACCCGGTGCGGCTCAAGGATCTGGGCCGCGCCGAGCTCGGGTCGCTCGACGACCGCACCGAGGTGCGGGTGAACGGCGAGCTCGCGGTCGGCCTGGGCGTGGTGAAGCAGTCGACCGCCAACACGCTCGCCGTGGCCGAAGCGGTGAAGCGCCAGATCCCGCGCATCGAGGCCGGACTGCCCGAGGGCATGAAGCTCATCGTCGCGTTCGACAGCTCGGTGTTCATCGAGAAGTCGATCGAGGCCGTGTACCGCACCATGGTCGAGGCGCTG
>JAEUMX010000457.1 GCA_016791285.1 Burkholderiales bacterium | reverse complement strand
ATAACGGTCGTCGAGGTGCTCGAGGCCGGCCAGGATGGCGCCGCCGGGACGCCGGTCGAGATAGTCCTTGATCTCCACGATGGACGGCACGGCGTCGCGCGCCTGGCCGAAGAACTCGAGGCAGGCGGTGCGCACGTGCTTCGGCATCTCGTGCAGGACGAACCGCGCGGAGGTGACGATGCCGTCGCACCCCTCCTTCTGGATGCCGGGCAGCCCCGCGAGAAACTTGTCGGTGACGTCTTTGCCGAGGCCGGCCTTGCGGAATCGCGCGCCAGGGATCTCCAGGATCTCGGCTGGTCCCCGCGCGGTCTTGCCGTCGGGGGCGAAGCGCTCGATGCGAAAGCGCGCCGAGACGACATCGTGGATCTTGCCGAGGTTGTGGTCGAGACGCGTGACTTCCAGCCAGTCCGCGTCGGGCGTGACCATGCGCCACGACGCGAGATTGTCGAGCGCCGTGCCCCACAGCACCGCCTTCTTGCCACCCGCGTTCATCGCGATGTTGCCGCCGATGCAGGAGGCGTCGGCGGAGGTCGGGTCGACGGCGAACACGAGCCCGGCTGCCTCCGCCTTCTCCATCACGCGCCGCGTCACGACGCCGGCGCCGCAAGCGATCGTGGGCACCGGACCTGCCACGCCCGGCAGACCCACCGCCTCGACTTGTCCGAGGTGGTCGAGCTTCTCGGTGTTGATGACGGCGGCGAGCCTGGTGAGCGGAATGGCGCCGCCGGTGTAGCCGGTGCCGCCGCCGCGCGGGATGATCGTGAGGCCGAGCTTGATGCATGCGCGCACGATGGGCGTGACTTCCGCCTCGGTGTCGGGATGGACCACGACGAAGGGATACTCGACGCGCCAATCGGTGGCGTCGGTGACATGCGACACGCGCGCGAGCCCGTCGAACTGGATGTTGTCGCGCCGGGTGATGCGCGCGAGGCGGCGCACCACCTCACGGCGCTTCCTGGCAACCTCGTCGAACCCGCGTTCGAACGCATCCACAGCCCGCCGCACGGCTTCGAGCAGCAGTTCGACACGCGCATCGTGCACGTCGCGGCGCTTGTCGATCTCCCGCAGGCGATGGCGCAACGCCTCGACCAGCATCGCGCGCCGGCGCGGATTGTCGAGCAGATCGTCTTCGAGATAGGGGTTGCGCGAGACGACCCAGATGTCGCCCAGCACCTCGTACAGCATGCGCGCCGAGCGGCCGGTACGGCGGCTTTCGCGCAGCGCGATGAGGAGATCCCAAGCCTCGGGCCCGAGCAGGCGGATCACGATCTCGCGATCCGAAAACGAGGTGTAGTTGTAGGGAATTTCCCTCAGCCGTGCGGTCATGAACTGGTCTACCTGCGCCGCGGTCGGCGCTCGAACCCTTTAGTGAAGGCCGGAGTCTACCGCGCTGCAGCAATCGTGGCGACCCGCCGCGAACGGGGGACGCTGCGGATGAAGGGATGCACGTCGATAAATCCTTGAATTGACGTAACGTCCACGCACGTCGCGGCGGATCGACCGGCTCGTTTTACCTGACGTGCTCAGGTGTGCGGTAGAATCTCCGGGCGGGGTGACTGTCCCAAGCAGGCGTCACGCGTCGCCCTAATCGATCCGCTTGGTCCTGCACG
>JAEUMX010000432.1 GCA_016791285.1 Burkholderiales bacterium | reverse complement strand
TTCGCTCGCCAGTGGCACGATAACTGCCGATTCGGTGCCCCGTCATCCCGGACGGATTGCCCGTTCGGGACACCACTCGAGAACGAGGTACAGCATGCTCAGAATTGCCAAACGCGCCGATCACCGGCCCGCCGACCCCCGCGAGGCGCGGAAGCTCGTCTCCGAACTGCCTGGGGACGACGCCCTCCGGTCGCTCGAACAGATCGTCGAATGGATCGAAAGCCTGACGTCGTTGCCGGAGGTTCGACTCGAGAAGCGCTTCGAGGCGATCGGCGTATTCGAGGAGACGGCGACCCTGCTGGAACGTCGCGTCGCCCGCGACTACACGCGCAGCGGACGCCTGCCGGCCGCGCGCGCGCAACGCATCTGGAGCGCTGCGCATCGCCTGTGGCATCAGCTGGCGGTCGCCTATCAGCTCTGCATGATGGAGTACGACGCCGGCGTGAGCGGTGTCGGCTCGCTTCAGTTGCGCGCCCCGGTCATGGGCTGCCACGCCGTGCGCGCACTGCGCAAGGAAATGAAGTGGGTGCTGCTGCGTCATGGCCGCGTCGAAGGCCGACTGTGGCAGGAGGCGGCGCGCATCTATCAGGTTGCCCACGCACGCGGCTTCGCACGCAAGGAAGTCACGCTGCATCCGGGTCAAGCCGGCCGCTCGACGGTCGAGCGCGAGCTCGTCAAGATGCTGTTGCTCGCCGTCTCGTCGCCCGGCAGTCTCATGCCCCTGCAGATCGACATCGCCGCGCACCTCGTCTCGCGATGCGCCGAGTTCGTGCCGATCGAAGGCAGCCGCGGCACCGAAACCACGCACAGCTTCGACTTGGCGGGCGATCATCCACCGCGACGCGTGCGGCCCGAGGACGAAGGGACGTCGGTGCGCTACCTCACGAGCCACGGCGGACTGCCACATCTCGAACGCATCAGCAAGGATCTCGCGCAGCAGGGCGCCACCGACGGCACGTCGTTTGGCGGATACGAGCCGCGCATGGTGCGCGAGGTCGGGCAGCACCTCACCCTGTACTGGTCGTCGCATCCGCCGCAGCGGGAATCGGAACGCCATGCCGCGATGTCGCGCGTGAACGTCGTGCCCGCGTTCCAGGGTCTGCTCGACGCGCTGCAGGGCTATGTCGGTGGACCCTTCGTCGACGACGTGACCGAAAGCTGGATCACCGAGAACGTGAGCCGTGGCGGCTACGGCGCGGTCATCTCGCACGTGAAGGGTGACTGGGTCCGCGTCGGAGCGCTCGTCGCCATCAAGCCCGAGGCAGCGCCGGTGTGGGGCGTGGGCGTGGTCCGGCGACTGTCGCGCGACGAACACCGGCAGTGTCACGTCGGCATCGAGTCCTTTGCCAAAGCTGCGATCCCGGTCCACCTGGTGGCTGCGGGAACGCCGATCTCGACCAACCCATCAGACCACTTCCCGAACGCAGCCGTTCTCGGTCTCAATCTCAAGTGCTCGGGTGAGGTCGACCTCGTGATGGAGGCGGGCGCGTTCTCGTCCCGTCTGCCGATGGAGATGGTGGTGCGCGGAGTCATCTACTCGCTCAGCCCGGTCGGCTTCGTCGAAGGCGCAGACGACTTCGACATCGCACGCTACCGCATCGAAGAGCGCGCCCCGACGTGAGCTTTTCGTCACCAGAGATGCGGGATTCAGAGCAACAAAAAAGCGGCTGTCGCCGCTTTTTTCTTTCGGGTCTCGCCATCACGCCCGCATGCTCGAGAGGGGTGCCCCCCGCGGATGCCGCCGGACCGGCATCTTGAACCTAGGGTTCAAGAGTGGTCGCTTTCCGAACGCATCAGGCAAGTCCGATCCGGAGTCGCACAACAGCGTTACTTGAGTCCGCAACCAAATAAACAATATTGGTTCAAAGAGTGTATGGTCCGGACGGCACCGCAGGAGACATGGACTAGCAGCGCGATCAGGCTTACTCCTCCTGATCGTAGAGCGCGCCATCGATGGCCGCCTGCATGATTTCGATTCTACGCTTGAGACCCGCGATGTCAAATGCTCCGCCACTGCGGTTCACGAGCAACTCATGCGCGATGTTGAGCCCGGCCATCACCGCGATGCGCTCGACACCGACTACCTTGCCCTGGTCGCGGATCTCGCGCATCTTGCGGTCGAGGTAGACGACCGCTTCCAGCAGTTCCTTCTCCTGGCCGACCGGGCACGCCACCCGGTACTCGCGCCCCATGATGCTGACATCGAGGGTCTTGGGCGTGGACGTCATGGCATCTCGTCCGGAATCTGTTCGACCAGCTTCTCGAGCCGCGTCCGCGCGCCCTCGATGCGCTCCTGGAACTCGCGGATCTCGTTCCGGCTCTCGCTCAATTCGTCTCGCAGCCGCTGATTGTCGGATCGCAGCCGGTGACAGGTTTCGACCAGCTGCATCAGCTTTCTCTCGAAAGTGCCAAGTTCAGTATCCATAGTCGAACTATAGTGACACAAATTCCGCAACGTCAATCGCTAACGGCTGGCACTAAATCCTGTTTCCGAGGTGGCACCGAGGCGCGCCGCGGAATCCAGCCGAAACCGTGCGGGGCTCGCCATTCTTGCAGGTTGCGTGCCCACGCGAATCCGTCCGGAATGGGTCTTTGGGCTATACTCACGGCGTTCAGGTGCTGCTTCCAGCTCGATCGGCAGCGGTTGAACGGGAAACAGGTGCGACGGCACGCGACCGGCTGTCAATTCCTGTGCTGCCCCCGCAACGGTAGGTGAGCGCGGGCGCGCCAGCAACGCCACTGTGGGATCTCCCCACGGGAAGGCGGCGCGCCGGAGACGGTACGTCCAGTCACCCTCACGAGCCCGGATACCGGCCTGAACGACGCAGTGGACGTTCCGCGGAGGGCGGATTCGGCGTGCCTTCCCGGCTCCCCGCTCGACTTTCCCTCTCCCGGCACCTCCATCTTCCGCGTGCGGAGGGCACGCCTCAAAAACCAGGGAGATTCCACAACATGAAGTATTGCGCTCTCGTGGGCGCGGCTGTCCTCGCCGCGCCTTCCGCGACTCTAGCCCAGTCCACTGCCAGCACGATCACCGACGAGGTGGTCGTGACTGCAACGCGCTTCCCCGCAGAGAACCGCGACCTGCCCATCGGTGTCAGCGTCATCACGGCACAGGACATCGCCCGCAACACGTCGCAGACCCTGCCGCAATTGCTGTCGCTGCGCGCGGGCATCCAGATCCGCGACGCCTCCGGCAGCCCCGACCAGCAGGTGGACATGCGCGGCTTCGGCATCACCGGCGACCAGAACACGCTGGTGCTGCTCGACGGCCAGCGCCTCTCGGAGAACGAGCTCACGAGCGCGCGGTGGTCCACGGTTCCGCTCGACTCCATCGAGCGCATCGAGATCCTGCGCGGCAGCGGCGCCGTGCTCTACGGCGGCGGTGCCACCGGCGGCGTCATCAACATCGTCACGAAGGCGCCCAAGTCCGGCGCGGTGAGCGGTCAGGCCGCCGTGCTCGGCGGCAGCTACAGCACGGTGCGCGTGGAAGGTGGCGCAGGCGGGGGCAGCGCGAACGTCGCCGCCAACGCCTACGCGAGCTACTATGGATCGGACAACTATCGCGAGAACAATCGCGTGTCCCAGGGTAACGCCACGGCGGAGCTGCGCTGGTTCGACGCGACGAGCTCGCTCAGCCTGAAGGCGTTCGGCGCCGAGCAGAACCTCGATCTGCCGGGCGCGCTCACCGCCGAGCAGATCGCGCGCAACCCGCGCGCAGCATCGACGCCGAACGACTCGTCGACGCTGCGCGGCTGGGGCACGATCCTGAGCGGACGGGAGCAGATCGGCGACGGCGAACTCGCACTCGATGCCACTTACCGCAAGCGCGACGCCAACGCCTCGATCCTGTTCTTCGGGAACACGTTCAACACGCAGACCGACGTCGACGTCTGGACGGTGTCGCCGCGCGGACGGCTTCCCTATGCGCTCTTCGGCTTCGACCACACGCTGGTGGCCGGTGTGGATGCCGCATGGTGGTATTACAACCAGAACCGGGACATCGGCCCCGCGCGGCTCGAGGCCGACCAGACGGATTTCGCGCTCTATGCGCAGCAGACTTCGCAGCTCACTCCGACGACGCTGTTCTCGTATGGCGGGCGCGTGCAAGCCACTTCGCGTTACGCGCAGGACCGCGCGAGCTTCGCGCCCTATGCGAGCGGCTCCGCGAGCAACAATCCGGTGGCCTGGGAGTTCGCCTTGCGGCAGGGCATCGTGGAAGGTCTCGCAGCCTTCGGCAAGTACGGGCGCAGCTTCCGCGTCCCGAACGTGGACGAGCTCTTCAACCAGTTCGGCGGCCCGAACTTCGACCCGGTGGTAAACAATCTCGCGATTCAGACATCGCTCGGCGGCGAGATCGGGATCGAGTACGCCGACCCGAAATATGCATTTCGCACCACGTTCTACGGCATGGATCTGAAGAACGAGATCTACTTCAATCCGGTCACTTTCTCCAACGTCAACCTGCCGCCGACAGAGCGCTATGGGGTCGAAGTCCAGGGTCGCTGGTCCCCGACCGATACCTTCGATCTGTCCGCCAACTACACGTACGCGATCGCGGAGTTTCGCGATGGCGAGGCGGGCGGCGTCGGGCTCACTGGAAAAACCGTCCCGCTGGTGGCGAAGAACAAGGCGAACGCGCAGCTCCTCTGGCGCTTCCTGCCTCCCGCGCGGCTGCAGGCGAGCGTGAGCTACGTCGGCGATCAGTTCTTCGACGGCGACGCCACCAATACCTTCGCTCAGAAGATTCCCTCGTACACACTGGTGAACATCAAGGCGGAGTACGACATCGACGGCTGGACTCTCGCGGCGGGGGTGAACAACCTGTTCGACGAGAAGTACTTCAACTACGGTCTGGTGGTAGGGTCGACCTATATCGCCTACCCGCAAGTCGGCGTCACGTTTTTCGCGTCGGCGCGGTACGCCTTTCGCTAGCCCGGCTGCTTTTTTGACCGGCGGGCGACCCTGCCGCATAATCCCGCTCGCGCCGCACCTGCGAGGGTCGCGGCGCATGCCGCGCCTCGCGGCCGTGCCAACGACCGTGCCGCCCGCCACCTCCGTCGCTTCTCCCCGCAAGAGCCCGGCCGCCGACGGCGAGAGCCGGGTGCTTCTGCGCCGTCTGCTGTCCTACATGCTGCCGTACTGGCGGCGCTTTCTCTTCGCGATGCTGGGCATGATGGTGGCAGCCGTCACGCAGCCGGCACTCGCGGCCTTGATGAAGCCCCTGCTCGACGGCACGTTCGTCCGGCGCGATCCGTTCTGGATGCAGCTTGCGCCGGTGCTGATCGTGGCGCTGATGCTGATCCAGGGGCTCGGTACCTTTGTTTCCGTGTACGGCTCGAACTGGCTCGGCAACAAGGTGGTCTTCGACCTGCGGGCGCAGATGTTCCGCAAGCTGCTGACGCTGCCCACGTCCTATTTCGAGAGCAACGCGAGCGGTGTCGTCGTGTCGCGCTTCACGTTCGACGCGATGCAGGTCGCCCTCGGCACCAGCAGTGTCGCCACGGTGATCGTCAAGGACGGTCTGTCCATCGTGGCACTCATGGGCTACCTGCTGTACCTCAACTGGAAACTCACGCTGCTCACTTTCCTCATCGCTCCGCCCATCATGTTCGTGGTGGGCACGGTGAGCCGGCGTCTGCGCGCGATGAGCCAGGGCGCGCAGGAAGCGATGGGGGATCTCAATCAGGTGCTGAACGAGACCACGGCCGGGATCAAGGTGGTGAAGATATTCGGCGGCCAGACCTACGAGGGGGCGCGCTTCGACGAGCAGGCGGCGAAGGTGCGCCGTTTCAACATGAAGCGCGAGACGGCGGCGGCGGCGAACTGGCCGCTGGTGCAGGTCGTCGTCTCGATCGGGGTGGCGGTCATCGTCTACCTGGCGGTGCTGCAGTCGGCCGCGGACCAGACGACGGTGGGTGGCTTCGTGTCGTTTTTGGTGGCGGCGATGCTCCTGATCGCGCCGCTCAAGCGCCTCACCACCGTCAACGAAAGCATGCAGCGCAGCCTCGCCGCGGCGGCCACCGTCTTCGAGTTCCTCGACGAACCGACGGAATCCGACACCGGCACCGTCACGCTCGAACGTGCCCGCGGGTCGATCCGCTACGAGGGCGCGAGCTTCTCCTACGACGGCGCCGGGGCGCGTGCGCTGGACGAGGTCTCGCTCGCGATCGAGCCCGGCGAGACGGTGGCGCTGGTCGGTCCCTCGGGGTCCGGCAAGACGACTCTGGTTGCCATGCTGCCGCGCTTCTACGAGCTTACCGCCGGTCGCATCCTGCTCGACGGCCACGACCTCACCGCGCTCACCCTCGCCAGCCTGCGCGCCAACATCGGGTTCGTGTCGCAGGACATCGTGCTCTTCGACGACACAATAGCGGCCAACATCGCGTACGGCGCCAAGGTCGGCGCGTCCGATGCCGACATCATCGCCGCCGCGGACGCCGCGCACGCGTGGGAATTCATCGCGCAGCTGCCGCAGGGCCTGCAGACCCAGGCGGGCGAGCGCGGCGTCAAGCTCTCGGGCGGACAGCGCCAGCGCATCGCCATCGCGCGCGCCTTCCTCAAGGATGCGCCGGTGCTGGTGCTGGACGAAGCGACCTCCGCGCTCGACGCGGAGTCCGAACGCTACGTGCAGGAAGCGCTCGCCACGCTGATGCGCGGGCGCACGACGCTCGTCATCGCCCATCGCCTGTCGACGGTCGAGAACGCCGATCGCATCGTGGTGCTGGAGCGCGGGCGCATCGTGGAGAGCGGCAGCCACGCCGAGCTCCTGGCGCGCGAAGGACTCTACGCCAGGCTCTACCGGCTCAACCTCGAAGCCGCACCGGTCGCGTCCGACTGAAGCGGTCGTTCTCCCTCAGTCGCCACGCAGGGCGCTGACCAGGGGCGCCCAGCTATTCTCGCGGCGGATCTGCTCGCCCGCCCTGCGCGCATGCTCCTGGTAATCCGGGTAATCGGCGAGCAGCGTCTCACAAGCAGCCCACAGGGCATCGGGATGGGTGTCGGCGACGACCGCCCCGGCGCCGAAACGCCCGACCAGTGCGGCCATCGATGTGCCGGCAACGGTGACGACGGGGCAGCCGGCGCTCAGCGAGTCGAGGGTGATCGCGCTCATCTTGGCCGCGTACTCGGCGCGCTGGTATGGCTGCAGCGAGATGCCGCCGGGGAACAGCGCCGCGTACTCCCTTGGCATGAGCGGGTCGGGCAGCAGGGTGAGCGCGGGATACGCCATTGCCTGCAGCCGGTCGATATGCGCACGGGTTGCGGAGTCGTGGCGGCCGTAGTGATCGCCGCAGGTCTGCACCGTGATCGGCACGGTGGCGCCGATGGCGGCGAGGTGCGCGACCAGGTCGACGACCGCACCGAATCCCTTGTCTGCACGCGCCGCGCCCGCGTACAGCAGATGCCGGAATGGCGCCGGATCGGACGGAAAGGCCTCAGTGTCGATGCCCGGGGGCAGGCTCAGCGTTAAGGTGTTGGCGAATCCGCAGTCACGGAAGATCTGCTCGATGGCCGCGGTCGTGCCCATGAGGGTGAGGTGCGGCTGCTTGGCGGCCAAGGCCCTGAAGCGCGCGAGCTTGCGGTCCCCCAGCCGGCGCACCTGGTGGAAATAGAGGAACACCTTGCGCGGCGGGATCGGCGTGCTCGCGGCCCAGTCGAGCGCATAGAGATCGAGGGTGCCGGCCGTCGTCACCACGATCCGACCGGGTTGGCGCAACAGCCGGCGGTAGAGCAGCCACGCCTGGAGCTTGCGCAGCCGTCGTCTGAAATACGGGTGCACCGCGCTCACGACGCCTTCGAGGTCGGGTAACACCGCGGCCCGCCCAACCCACAGGTGAAACGGCAGACCTTCGCCTGACACGCAGAGGCTCTTCACGACGTTGAGGGCGTGGCCGGATACCCCCTCGAGCGTCGGTTCGACGACGTGGACCGGTGGTGGGCCGTCCCTCACGATCGCGGCGGGCGCGTGAGCGGTTCCTGCCGTGGCGCGCTCCAGTCCTGCTTGAGTTCGTGGCACTTGGCGTGGCGCCAGAAGCTTCCCTCCAGGTTGCCGAAGGCGATCACGAAGCCCGCCCAGCCGTCCAGGCAACCCAGCTTGATGAAGTAGTGCTTGATGAACGCCCAGATGCCGTGGCCGACGGCGCGCCACATGGTCGCACCCTCGCGCTCGAGCTTCACCGCACCGAGCGTCGAATAGCGGTTCATCTTGCGGATGATTTCCTCGAAGTTGCGAAACGGCACCTGCCAGATGGGTTTACGCAGATGACCCAGGCCGCGCGGGCTATGGTTCGTATAGCCTTCGTGCACCGGCTCCAGCGTGTAGCTCAGGGCGCCGCGTTTGAAGAGCTGCGGTTGCCGGTAGTTGGGATACCACCCGCCGAACTTGATCCAGCGGCCCATCATCCAGTTGCGTCGCGGCACCAGATAGACATCGTGTGGCGGTTCGCCGGCGAGCAACTGAAGAACCTCGTCGCGTGTCTCCGGCGTGCAGCGCTCGTCGGAATCCAGGCTGAAGATCCAGTCGCCGGTGCATGCGGCGATGGCGCGGTTGCGCAGATCGCCGAAGCCCTCGAAGGGGATCTGCACCACGCGCGCGCCGAGCTTCCGGGCGATCTCCGCCGTGCCGTCGGTGCTGCCGGAATCGCACAGGATCACCTCGTCGGCCCACAGCACGCTCGAGACGGCGGCTTCGATCTTGTCGGCCTCATTGAAGGCGATGACGTACGCGGATATGGTCTTCATGGTCGTGGCGGGGATGGCGGGGTGCCGCCCAAGGCGGGGTGGCACCTCCCGACGGAGCGCCGATTCTCGCGCGCGTGCGCCGGCTTGTCCATCAGGCAGGTTCGCCGCGCGGTGTCATGCCGGCACCGAGCACGCCCATGAGCCAGCAGTAGAACAGGCCCTCGGAATGGTCGAGCAGCAGCGTGTTGAACAGGCATCCCAGCGCCATCGCGAGCACCAGCCCCGACGCGAAGCTGCGGTCGAGCGGCGGCGACACCCGGCGCGCGGCCAGCCAGTGGATCACCAGCAGTCCGACGAATGCGGCCAGGCCGAACACGCCGAGCTGCGCCGCCATCAGCAGGTACTCGCTGTGCGGATGGCCGGGGTCGACGCGGCCGGTGCCCTCGACGCGCTGCGCGTAGGCGATCGGGAAACCGCCGGTGCCGACCCCGGCGAGGGGACGCTCGCCGATCATGCGTGCGGTATTGGAGTAGAACTCGAGGCGCCAGCCGATCGAGGTATCCGCGGGCCGGTCCGGCTGCCACTGCGAATACTCCGTGATGCCCCGGGTCACTGCATCGCGAAACGAGGTCGAGCCGAAGAATGCGCCGCCGCCCAGCAAGACCAGGGCGACCACGCCGAGCACAACGCTCTTCCATCCGGTGCGCTCGAAAAGAAAGAAGACGAGGAGCAGACCTGCGACCAGATAGCCGGTGCGTCCCTGCACCATGAAGATCACGTTGAAGAGCGCGAGAAACGCGATCGCGTACAGCAAACCGCGCCGTGCCTTGTTCGCCTCGTCGCGTGCGAGACAGGCGAGCGCGAACGCGGCATACGCCATGAAGAAGTTCTGCGTCACGTGCAGGCGGAAGACCGTCGCGTCTTCGCGCGTGCCGCGGAACACGCCGTCGGGGAAGAGGCCGAGACCGATGAGGTAGGACAGGACGAGCGTCACCAGCATGCCGCCCAAAAACGCCCAGATTGCATAGCGGCGAAACGCCGGTGCCGCGAACACCGAGACCAGCATCGGCAGGAGCAGCAGGTCCTGGTACTTGCCGAGCTGGTCCACAGCGGTCGCGATGGGCGCCGGCCCGTACAGCGTGCCAAGCGCGAGCAGCGCGAAGAGCGCCAGCGCGGCGAGCGCCGCGGGATTGTCCCGCGCGGCGCGCCACTTGCCGGCGTAGTCACCGCTCGCGAGCCAGGCCAGTACGAAGGCTGCGACCAGCGCGCCGTCGGCGGCGACCGACACCGGGATGGCGAAGCCGAGTGCGACCGCGAGCCAGCGCGCGGCAGCCGCGCTGCGCGCCCGCAGCGCAAGGCCGGGTCGCGCCGCTGTCACGCGGTGGCCCGGGTCGCGGTTGGCGAGCGATCCGTCGCCTGAAACTCCTCCACCCAGCGCATGAGCCCCGCCCGTGCCGCATCGTCGTCCAGTGCGCCGTCTCGCGAGAGCCACGCGACGACCTCGGCGAACCACTTCGGCTCCACGGTCCGCGCCCTGGCGACGCGCAGCTTCGGATGCGGGGTCGGCAGGGTGTGCTCGTCGTCCGCCAGCAGTTCCTCGTACAGCTTCTCGCCCGGCCGCAGGCCGGTGATCACGACGCGGATGTCGTGTTCACCGAAACCGGAGAGCCGGATCATGTCGCGCGCGAGATCGACGATCCGCACCGGCTCGCCCATGTCGAGGACGAAGATCTCGCCGCCCTGGCCCATGAGACCGGCCTGCAGGACGAGCTGCGATGCCTCCGGGATGGACATGAAGTAGCGCGTGATGTCGGGATGGGTGACGGTGACCGGACCGCCGCGCTCGATCTGCTCCTTGAAGCGCGGGATGACGCTGCCGGCGCTGCCGAGCACGTTGCCGAAGCGCACCATCACGAAGCGCGTCCCGTCCGGCCGCTGCAGGGCCTCGCAAAGCATCTCCGCCAGACGCTTGGTCGCGCCCATGACGTTGGTGGGGTTCACCGCCTTGTCGGTGGAGATCAGCACGAACTTCTCGACCCCCGCCAGCTGCGCCGCGCGGGCGATGACGAGCGTGCCCAGAGCGTTGTTGCGCACGGCCTCCCAGGCGTTCTCCTCCTCCATCAGCGGCACGTGCTTGTAGGCGGCCGCGTGAAATACGACCGCGGGCCGTTGCGCCGTCATGACCTGTTCGACGCGCTCCGCGCTCTTCACATCGCCGATCACGCACGCCACGTCGAGATCGGGGTGTCGGTCGTGAAACTCCTGCTGAATCCGGTACAACGCGAATTCGCTGTGGTCGAACAGCACGAGCCGCGTCGGCCGAAAGCGCGCGAGCTGGCGGCACAGCTCGGAGCCGATCGACCCGCCAGCGCCGGTCACCATGGCAACCCGCCCGTCGAGCCAGCCGTGCAGACGGTCCAGATCGAGCTCGACCGGATCGCGGCCGAGCAGGTCGTCGAGCTCGACGCGGCGCACCTGCGAGATGGTGACCTTGCCGCCGACCAGATCCTCCATCGCCGGCACGGTGAGCGCCTTCACCCCGGCCACCGCGCAGAGGTCCACCGCGCGCCGGCGCTGAGAATGGCTGGCACCGGGCATGGCGACGATGGCGGTTTCCACGTCGAGCTCGCCCGACCAGTGCTCGAGCTCGGCGAGCGGGCCCAGGATGCGCAGTCCTTGCAGGAAGAGTCCGGTCTTGCGCGTGTCGTCGTCGAGCAGGCCCACGACGCGCCACTCCGTGCTGCGCGTGAGCTCCTTGATCAGTGTGACTGCGGCATCGCCGGCGCCGAGCACCAGCACCGGGCGTCCCGACATCGCCGCGATGTTGTAGAGGCGGCGCTCCTTCCAGCCGCGATAGAGGATGCGGCTGCCGCCCATGATCAGCAGCAGCAGCACCGGGTCGATGATCAGCACCGACCGCGGCACCGGGCGCGCGAGCTGCAGCATGTAGACGAGCAGCGGCACGGCGAGCGCCGCGAGTCCCACCGCGAGCGCGATGCGTTTCAGATCGGGCAGGCTCGCGTACCGCCACATGCCGCGATAGAGACCGAAGCCGTGGAAGCACACCGCCTGCAGCACGACCACCCAGGGCAGCGTCTGCACCAGGTTCTGGGCGTACTCGGGCGGCACGTCGAGGTTGAAGCGCAGCCAGTACGAAAGCATCCAGGCGCACGCGGCGGCTGCGATGTCGTGCAGCATCGCGAGCAGGGCGCGCAGGCTTAGCTTGGAGGGGGATGCCACGATCAGGCAGACGAGTGCATCTTCCAGCGCCGGTCGATGGCCGCCATGCCGAAGGCGTAGAGCCCGGCCCACGCGGCGAGCACGACGAACTGGACCGAGGGCTCGCGCTGCGCCGCCCACAGGGCGCTGGAGCCGGCCGCGAGCATCACCAGGTACTCGGTGAGCGCGGTGCGACGGTGGCCCCAGCCCAAGCGCACGAGACGCTGGTAATAGTGCTCCTTGTGCGCCTGCCACACCTTCTCGCCGCGGACGAGCCGCCGCACCAGGGTAACGGTCGCATCGACCACGAAGGGCGAGAACACGAGCAGCGGAAACCACACCGGCCACGCGCCGCCACGCCAGCCCAGCAGGCCGAATGCCGCCGCCAGAAAGCCCAGCGGGATGGAGCCCACGTCGCCCATGAAGATGCGGGCCGGGTGAAAGTTGAAGACGAGGAACGCGGCGGCCGCCCCCGTGATGCAGAGGCTCGCGATCGCGAGCGACACCTCGCCCGCCGCCAGCGCCGCCAGTCCAGTACAGCCGAAGCCGATCGCGGCCATGCCACCCGCAAGCCCGTCCGAGCCGTCCATGAAGTTGTAGAGGTTGGCGAGCCACGCCGCCGCGAGCGTCGCCACGGCGATCCAGAGCAGTGACCGATCCGCCAGCAGCCAGGCTGCGAACAAGCCGCAGACGACGAGCTGGCCTGCGAAGCGCACCGGTACCGGCAGACCCCGCAGATCATCGACGAACGAGAGGGCCGCGAGCAACGCCGCGGGCGCGAGCCAGATCAGGCTCGCGGGCAGGAGCGCCAAACCGGCGCAGGTCACGGCGCCCATGATCGCGAGGCCGCCCGTGCGCGGTACTGGATCGACGTGCAGCGAGCGCTCGTTCGGATGATCCAGCACCAGCCGCGCGAAGCGGCTCCTCAGCATCCACGCGATCAATGCCGAGGTGATCACGAACGCAGCGGCGGGAAGGGCGATGACGACGGCCATGAATGGGAAGGACGCACACGCGCCCAGCGCGAAGACCCGGATTCTACAGGAGATAGGGCGAGCGGTCGGGGCGCGGTGGTTGCGTGTGCCCGGCCAGCGCGGGCCGCACCGGGCTTTCTGGTAGACTGCGACGATCCGGTCAGGGCTTGCGAGATCCACCCCCCACGCGAACTCTCCCTTCCCCGGCGCGCGAGCGCTCCGAACTTGGAACGATTTCCACAATGAAGCGCCTGTTCCTGACCGGCCACGAAGGATTCGTCGGCCAGACCCTCCGATCGTTGCTGGCGACCGCGGACGCCCGCGCCCGCGACTGGGAGATCGTCCTGCCCACCGCGCGTTACGATCTTCGGGACCAGGCCGCCCTCGAGCGCGCATTGCCGGCCGAGGCGTTCGACTTCGTCATCCATCTGGCCGCGCAGTCGTTCGTGCCGGAATCGTTCCGCGATCCGAAGCGCACTTATGACGTGAATTTCTTCGGCACGTTGAACCTCTTCCAGGCGCTGCAGAACCGCGGGTTCAAGGGGCGCGTGCTGTACGTGAGCTCGGCCGAGGTGTACGGGCAGGTGGACCCGGAGCAGATGCCGATCGACGAGGGTCGGGCACCGCGACCGCGCAGCCCCTACGGTGTCAGCAAGGTCGCGGCCGAGGCGCTGTGCGTGCAATGGCACGAAACCGGCGGCCTCGACGTCGTCATCGCGCGGCCGTTCAACCACATCGGTCCGGCGCAGACGGATCGCTTCGTGGTCGCGAACTTCGCGCGCCAGGTGGCGGCGATCAAACTCGGGCAACGCCCAGGCGTCATCAAGATCGGCAACCTCGAGGTCACGCGGGACTTCACCGATGCCCGCGACGTGGTCGAAGCGTACCTGCGCCTGCTCGAGCGCGGCGCAGGCGGGGAGGTGTACAACATCTCCTCCGGCCGCGAGGTGTGGATCCGCGACCTGCTGCCCATGCTGATCGAGCTCGCCGGCATCGACGCGAAGATCGTGCAGGACCCTGCGCTGATGCGCCCGGCCGAGCAGAAGCGATTGCTCGGGTCGTACGAAAAGCTTCATCGCTGCACGGGCTGGACGCCCACCACCGAGCTTCGCACCTCGCTTGCGAACGCGCTCGCCTGGTGGGAGCAAAAGCTCGCGCAGGCATGACGCTGCAAGTCGGTCAACAGCCTGCTTGAGCGCTGCGTGCCTTTGCCAGCGCCTCGGGTCCGACGGCCGACCGCTCTTGCCAGCGCCGCGGCAAGCCTCGCCGGTCTGCTTGCACCGATCGCCGCCTTCGTGGTTGCGGCGCCGAAGGTCGTCGAAGGACTCGGCCGGGAGCGCTTCGGCGTCCTCATGGTCGTGGTCGCGGTGACGACGCTGGTCACGAGCATGGATCTGGGCCTGGGCGCCGGCGGCGTGCGACTGGTCGCACGGGCTTCGGGCAAGGGCGACATGGTGGCGGTTGCCGAGGTCGTGCGCGAGGTCTTCACGGTCTTCGTCGGGCTGGCCATTCTGGTGGCGGGAGCGGGACTCGCCCTGGCGGACCCCCTGGCAGCGCTGCTCTTCCCCAGCGCCTCCCTCCCATCCGCGGAAACCCGGCAGGTGGTGGCGCTCGCCGCCGTGCTCGCCGCCGTCGCATTCGTCGGTGCAGGCTCCGCCGTCCTGCCGCGGGGCATGGAAGCGATGCCCTTCGTCTCCGCCCTGCAAGGGCTCTACAGCACGGCCATCTGGTTGGGCGCGTGGGGCCTCGTGGCGTTCGGCCAGGGGCTGGTCGCGATCCTCGGCTGGCTCGTTGTCACGAATCTGCTTCTGGCGCTCGCATTCGCCGCCTGGGGTTTGTACCATTGCCCCGGCACGAGCTTCCGGCCGACGCGGAAGCTGGCGCATCTGCGGGATGCGATCGGCTTCAATGCGTTCGCTTTCGCGGCCCAGATCAACGCCGCGCTCGTCAACAACCTCGACAAACTGCTGATCTCGTCCGTGCTCGGCCCCGTGAGCGTCGCCCACTACAGCCTCGTCTCGAACATCGCCGCCAAGCTGCCGATGGTGGCCGCGGCGCTCGCCGCCTTCGTCTATCCGCGCGCGGCACACCTTTCCACCGCCGACGCCAATGCGCCGATCCAGGACCTGTACGTCCGCGTCTCGCGCTACCTCACGCTCGCGCTCGCGCCGCTCACGGTGCTGATGCTCCTGCTGGCGCAGCCTGCCCTGCAGCTGTGGATGGGCGACGCATTCCGGCGCGAGATGGCGTGGCCGGCGCTGGTGCTGGTGGCGGCCTACGCGATCGCTGCCGTGTCGGTGGTGCCGTCGCTCGTCTTCAATGCCCTGGGCAACTCCCGCGTCGGCGCTCTGTTCAGCGGCATCGCGGTACTGCTCACCGCGGCGGGCAGCTTGGCGCTGATCGCGCCGCTGGGTGTGCTCGGCGTCGCGCTGGGCGTGCTGATCGGGATGCTGCAGGGGGTGGTATACGCCGGCTTGCTCGAGCGCTCGCTCGGGCTTGGATGGTTCAGAAGCCGCCGACGCTTCCTCGTCCAGGTCTCGGTATGTCTGGCCGCGCAGGCGCTGGTGCTGTTCGCCCTGCGCGGGTTCGTCTCCGGCTGGGCGAGCCTCGCCGCGATCGGGGCACTCGGCGGCTGCACGTTCTTCGCGGCGTGGATAGCGTTCGGTTTCGCGAGCGCGGACGACCGCGCGCTGGTGCAACGGCTGGCACAGGCATCGTGGCTCAGAAAATCCTCGAGCTAGGCTGCGGCAACCGCAAGACCCCCGGCGCGATCGGGGTCGACATCAATCCGCGCTCGGCAGCCGATATCATCCACGACCTCGATGTCTTCCCGTACCCGTTCGCCGACAACGAGTTCGAGCGCATCATCTGCCACGACGTGCTCGAGCACGTCGCGGATTTCGTTCACACCATGGAAGAGATCTGGCGCATCGCCGGTCCCGCCGCACGCATCGAGGTGCACGGTCCGTTCATGAGCAGCGTGAACTATTTTTCCGACCCGACGCACCGCCGTGCGTTCACGTCGCACAGCTTCGACTATTTCATCCCGGGCAGCATGGCGCACCAGTACGGCTACTCGAAGGCCGCTTTCCGGCTCTTGTCGGTGGCGTACGATCGCGACCAGATCCCCTACCGCAAGGGCCTGCACGGCTGGCTGCTACGGTGGGCCAACCGCAACAAGGACACCTATGAAAGCCGCTATGCCTTCCTCTATCCCCTGTACAGCATCGCCTTCGAGCTGGAGGCGATGAAGCCGGCGTGATTCGATCCCCGCAGCCTTCTTTCGCAGCCCCGATGCCAGCGGCCATCACCCCTCGCGTCGCCGTGAACGCCCAGTGCCTGCTGTCGCCCTTGACCGGGATCGGGCAGTACACACGGCACCTGATGCAGGCCATCGGCGCGCGCGGGAGGTATCAGCTCAACTATTTCTCCGGCCACAGCTGGGGACGCGAGATGCCCGACGCTGCGTCGCTGCGTTTGAATCGGCTGAAGCGCGTCGTCAAGCGGTTCCTGCCCAACCCGCACGAGCTCAGCCGGCGCATCCAACGCATCGAGTTCGCGCGCGGCGCGCGCCGGCTGCGGTGCGATCTCTACCACGATCCGAATTTTCTGCCGTACGATTTTCCGGGGCCGATCGTGACCACCGTCCACGACCTGTCCGTCGTGCGTTGCCCGGAGATGCATCCGAAGCCGCGCCGGCAGCTCATGGAGAAGTACTTCCCGGGGGCGCTCGAGCGCTCTTGCTGCATCATCACCGACTCGGTGTTCGTGCGCGACGAGCTCGTCGAGGCATTCGGGACAGAGCCCGCGAAGATCCATCCGATCCACCTCGGAGTCTCGCCGGCATACTGCCCGCGCGGCCCCGAAGAAACGCGGGCGACCCTGTCCGAGCATGGTCTCGCTTACGGCCGCTACGTGCTGGCGGTCGGAACGCTGGAGCCGCGCAAGAATCTGATCCAGGGTCTGCGCGCGTACCGCCGCCTGCCCCCGGCGCTGCGCGAGGCTATGCCGTTCGTCATCGTCGGCATGAAGGGATGGCTCACCCAAGGCATCGAGTCCGAAATCGCTGCGCTGGCGGAGAAGGGGCAGGTGCGCCCGCTCGGCTATCTGCCCGACGCGGCGCTGCTGCATCTTTATGCGGGGGCTGCGATGCTCGTCTATCCGTCGATCTACGAAGGCTTCGGCCTGCCGGCGCTGGAAGCGATGGCCTCGGGCATTCCGGTGATCACGTCGGATCGCTCGTCACTGCCCGAGGTCGTCGGTGACGTCGGCATCACCGTCGATCCGTCCGACGACGCGGGGCTGGCGGATGCGATGCGGCGGCTGGCGGAAGACCCCGCGGAGCGCAACGCACGTGCGGCGCGCGGTCTCGAGCGGGCGCGCACCTTCACCTGGGCACGCTGCGCCGAGGAGACCGAGCGCGTCTACCGCATCGCGCTCGGCGCCACCCGGGACGTATGACCGATGAGCGCGCCGTCCAGTCCAGCGAACCACTCGCGTGCCCCGTTCGCGCCGGAGGCCAGAGCGCAGCCGATCCGCGTCGCGGTGAACGCCACGTCGCTGCTCTCTCCGCTGACCGGCATCGGCCAATACACGCAGAACCTCATGCGGACGATCGACCGCCGGGGCCACTTCGATCTGTACTACTTCTATGGCCACGGCTGGGGCCGCGAGCTGCGCGAGACGCCGATGCCCGGCATCGTGCGTGCGAAGGAGTTCGTCAAGCGCGTGGTGCCGAATCCGCACGAGCTGTTTCGCGCCGTACAGCGCATGCAGTTTCGGCGCGGCGTGGCCAAGTTCCGCTGCGATCTCTTTCACGACCCGAACTACCTGCCGTTCGACTTCACCGGGGCAATCGTCAACACGGTGCACGACCTTTCCTTCGTGCGTTTTCCGGAGACTCACCCCGCGCTGCGCATCCGTTTTCTGGAGAAGCATCTGCCGCCGGTGCTGGAGCGCTGCAACGGCATCATCACGGATTCGGCGTTCGTGCGCGACGAGGTGGTTTCGGTGTTCGGCATCGACCCGGCCAAGATCCACCCGATCCATCTTGGCGTGTCGCCCGCCTATCGCCCGCGCCCGGCCGAGGAGACGGCTGCCGTGCTGGCCAAGTACGGCCTCGTTCACGGCCAGTACATGCTCGCCGTGGGTACGCTGGAGCCGCGCAAGAACCTGATCCAGGGCCTGCGCGCATTCCGCAGCCTGCCGGAGGCGCTGCGCGAACGCATGCCGTTCGTGATCGTGGGCATGAAGGGATGGCTCACCGACGGCATCGAATCGGAGATCGACGCGCTCGCGAACCAGGGACAGGTGCGCGCACTCGGCTACCTCGCCACCGACGAGCTGCTGCAGATCTACGCTGGCGCCACGCTGCTGCTCTACCCGTCGGTGTACGAGGGCTTCGGCCTGCCGGCGCTGGAAGCGATGGCATCCGGCATCCCGGTCATCACGTCGAATCGCTCGTCGCTGCCGGAGGTGGTCGGGGACGTCGGCATCACCGTCGAGCCGGGCGACGAGAAAGGCTTCGGGGAGGCGATCCGCATGCTCGCGGAGGACCCCGCGGCGCGCGCGGCGCGCGGTACCGCCGGCGTCGAGCGCGCCCGGCAATTCACCTGGACCCGCTGCGCCATCGAGACCGAGCGCGTGTATCGCCTCGCGCTGGCCGCCGCGTGACGCCTGCGGGGAGCGGCGTGCGGGTCCTGCATTTCGGGCGCTTCTACAACGACAACTTCGGCGGTCTCGAGCGCCACGTCGCGAACCTGCTCGACGGACTGTCCACCAGCATTCACGTCGCCAACGTGGTGGCGAACGAGCGCTGGGGGCTCGACGCGATCGAGCTGCCGCACTACAAGGTCTACAAGGCGCCCTCGCTGGGGCTGCTCGCGAGCATGCCGGTCTGCCCCACGATGCCGGCGCTGATCCGCTCGCTCGAACGCGAGGGACGTTTCGACCTGTATCACCTGCATTTCCCGGATCCCATGTCGCACCTCGCGCTCGCGGCGCTGCGCGGCCAGCGGCGCGTGATCATCTCCTGGCACAGCGACATCGTCCGTCAGAAGACCCTGCTCCGACTCTACCGTCCGTTTCTCGACCGCATCATCGACCGCGCCGCCGCCATCATCGCCGCCACCCCGCGCCACTTCGCTTCGTCGACGCAGCTCAGCAGCTCGCGTCATCCGGAGCGTTTCCGCGTGGTGCCCTATGGTCTCGACTATGCCCCCTATCTGGCGCCGGAGCTCGACCGCCAGGCGGCGGACATCCGCGCGGCTTGTGGCGAGCGCCGACTCTTGTTCGCGGTCGGGCGGCACGTCTATTACAAGGGATTCGAGTACCTGATCCGGGCCATGCCGGACGTGGTCTCCGATGTCGTGCTGCTTCTGGGCGGCACCGGTCCGCTGACCGCGCAGTACCGGCAGCTCGTGGCCGAGCTCGGGATCGAGGACCGCGTGCGGCTGCTGGGCCGTGTTCCGGACGCGGCACTGCCCGCGTATTACCGCGCGGCAGAAGTGTTCTGCATGCCTTCGGTGGAGCCGAGCGAAGCGTTCGGACTGGTACAGCTGGAGGCGATGGCGTGCGCGCGCCCCGTCGTCGGCTGCGAGCTCGGCAACGGCGCGACCTTTGTCAACCAGCACGGCGTGACCGGGCTCGTCGTGCCGCCGCGCGACCCGGTAGCGCTCGCCGGTGCGCTCAACACCCTGCTCGCCGATCGCCCCCTGGCGCAGCGGATGGGAGAAGCCGGTCGCGAGCGCGCGCTCACCGAGTTCTCGCTCGAGAAGATGTGGTCGGGAACCTTGCAGGTCTATCGCGAGGCGCTCGCGTCTTGATGCAGCACGCACCGCCGCGCGCTCAGAACGGCCAGATGGACTGGGCCCAGTCCTCGTCGGTGTTGAATTCGGGCCGTGAGTCCTCCGCGGACGCCGGACGGTAGGGCGCCGCCGCGGCCACATCGGCGGGCAGACTTCCCCGTGCATAGCGCTGTTCACCCGCGGGACCGGAGACGTCGATCCAGTCGTCGCCCGCGGCGCGCAAGCGATAGCGCGCACCGGACTCGGCCACGAAGTCCCAGCCGCCGCCCCACCGCGCAGGCACCACGCGCAGCGGGACTCTGATCCACCCAGGCTCCGGTTCGCCGGCTGCGCGAAAGAGCGCGCCCTCGCCGCTCGACTCGATCTGCAGCCACGTGTCCGACGACTGCCAGGTACCCCAGTACGCGTGATCGGGAGGCGTCGGCCAGGTCGCATGCCAGGCCGATACGTTTGGATCGCCGCCCTTACCGAGCGACGCGCACCCGGCAACGATCAGCGCCGCCGCGAGCCAGGCCACGCGCGCCAAGGGGCGCAGCGCCATGCGGCCGGATCGGGCAGGCGCAAATCCCCTGGTGCTCACAGTACGTAGCGCGCGAGGTCGTCGCTGCCCGCGAGGTCGGAGAGCCGCTGGTCCACGTAGGCCGCATCGATGACGACCGTGCCGCCGTGCTTCGCGGCATCGAAGGAAACCTCTTCCAGCAGCTTCTCCATCACCGTGTGCAGGCGGCGCGCACCGATGTTTTCCATGCGTTCGTTCACCTGCCACGCGATCTCCGCGAGGCGGCGGATCGCCTCGGGACGGAACTCGAGCGTCGTGCCTTCGGTGGCGAGCAGCGCCTCGTACTGGCGCGTGAGGCAGGCGTCGGTACTGGTCAGGATCTGCTCGAAGTCGGCCACGCCGAGCGACGAGAGCTCCACGCGTATGGGGAAACGGCCCTGCATCTCGGGAATGAGATCGGAAGGCTTCGCCAGGTGGAACGCGCCGCTCGCGATGAAGAGGATGTGATCGGTGCGGATCATGCCGTACTTGGTCGAGACGGTGGTGCCCTCCACCAGAGGCAGCAGATCGCGCTGCACGCCTTCGCGTGACACATCCGGCCCGTGGGCGTCGGAGCGGCTCGTGATCTTGTCGATCTCGTCCAGGAAGACGATGCCGTTCTGCTCCACGTTGGCAAGCGCGTTCAGCTTGATTTCCTCGTCGTTGACGAGCTTCGCCGCTTCCTCGTCCGCGATGAGCTTGACCGCTTCCTTCACCTTGAGCTTGCGCGTGCGCCGCTTGGCGCCGCCGAGATTCTGGAACATGCCCTGGATCTGCGCCGTCAGCTCCTCCATCCCGGGGGGTGCGAGTATTTCCATGTTCGGCTGCGGTGCCGCCACGTCGATCTCGATCTCCTTCTCGTCGAGCTCGCCCTCGCGGATCTTCTTGCGGAACACCTGGCGCGCGGCGCTCTCCTTCGGCTCGACCTCCGCGCCGAATCCGACCGGCCGGGCCGTCGGCAGGAGGGCATCGAGCACGCGCTCCTCCGCCAGATCTTCGGCACGATGCCGCACGTTCTGCTTCGCGTGCTCGCGCGCGTCCTTGATCGCATTCTCGATCAGATCGCGAACGATCGTGTCGACATCGCGGCCCACGTAGCCCACCTCGGTGAACTTGGTCGCCTCCACCTTGACGAAGGGCGCGTTGGCAAGCCGCGCCAGGCGTCGCGCGATCTCGGTCTTGCCGACCCCGGTGGGTCCGATCATGAGGATGTTCTTTGGCGTGATCTCGCGCCGCAGCGGCTCGGGCACCTGCTGGCGCCGCCAGCGGTTGCGCAGCGCAATGGCGACCGCTCGCTTCGCGGCGTGCTGGCCGACGATGTTCTTGTCCAGCTCGTGGACGATTTCCTGGGGGGTCATTGCGGACATGGCTGTATGCGGGAGGAGCGAAGGGTGAAAGGCACACCGGCCACGCTGGCGTGGGGCGGCGGAGCCATCAACCCTTCTCCCTTCCCCCTTCTCCCTTCACTCCAGAACCTCCACCACATGCTGCTGGTTCGTGTAGATGCACAGGTCGCCCGCAATGGCGAGCGACTTGCGCACGATCTCCGCGGCGTCGAGCTCGGTGTTGTCGAGCAGGGCGCGCGCGGCCGATTGCGCATACGGGCCGCCGCTGCCGATCGCGATGACGCCGTGCTCGGGCTCCACCACATCACCGTTGCCGGTGATGATGAGCGAGCTCTCCCGGTCCGCGACGGCGAGCATTGCCTCCAGCCGGCGCAGGACGCGATCGGTGCGCCAGTCCTTCGCGAGCTCGACCGCCGAGCGCAGCAGGTGCCCCTGGTGTTTCTCCAGCTTCGACTCGAACCGCTCGAAGAGCGTGAAGGCGTCGGCAGTCCCGCCGGCAAAGCCCGCGAGGATACGCTCGTGATAGAGGCGCCGCACCTTGCGCGCCGAAGCTTTCAGCACCACGTTGCCGAGCGTGACCTGGCCGTCGCCGCCGAGTGCGACCCGGGAACCGCGCCGCACCGAGAGGATGGTGGTGCCGTGAAACTGCTCCATGGTGAACGGGGGAGGTTTCGGGAGATCACGAGGAGCGCGGATTATACAACGCCCGCGGCGCGGACCCCCCGACGCAGGCCGCTGCTACTCCGCTTCCAGCCTGAAGACGATCGGCACGATCACGGTCGCTTCGACCGCCGTAGTGCCCTGCTTGGCCGGGAGAAACCGCCATTCGCGGACCGCCGCCGTTGCCGCCTCGTCCAGACGCGGATGACTGCTGGACCGGTGCACGTCGACCTGGACCGGATGCCCCTCGGCACTCACCCGCACCCTGAGCTGCACCGTCCCTTCTTCCCCGAGCCGCCGCGACGCGGCTGGGTAGACGGGCTCGGGATTACGCAGGTAGCTCGCGCGAAAAGAAGGCGGCGCGATCGGACCGACATCGCTACTGTCCGGTTTGGACTGCGATGCAGTTGCGTGTTCCGCGGACGAGGGCAGCGAACTCTGGGCGCGCTCCGGTTCCCGGTGCGTGAGCACGCTCTCTTCGGGAGCAGCAGTGGTGGACGGCACGGGCACGGGGTCGCGCACGGCCTGCGGCGGCTTGGGTTTGCGCGGCCGTTCGGGTTTCGCAGCTGCCGGACGTTCCACCCGGTGGGCCCCCGCCGGGGTCGCCTGCGGCTCCACCACGCTGGCCGCCGGCGGCACCGCCGGCGCCAGTTGCACCTCGAGCGTTTGCGGTTTCGGGTGCTCGTAATGAAACGAGATCGGCAGCAATCCCATCAGCGCGGCATGCACGAGGAGGCTCGTCGCGAGGCCGATCCGCAACGCCCGATGGAGGGCGCGCAGATAGGCTTCGTGTCCGTCCGGGCTCGATGTCGCAACGCTCATCGCGATGGCTGCGCGCCGCCCTGCGCATCAGAACTGGGCGCGCAGGCCGACCAGGAACGATCGCCCCGGCTGCGGTGCATACAGCTTGGTGTAGGACGTCGCAAACCGGATGTCCTGGTCCAGGAGATTCCTGCCGGCGACGTACAGCGTCACAGGACCGAACGCATCGCCTGCCAGGGTGTAGCTCACTTCGGCGTCGAGCCGCACATAGCCCGGGGTCTCGGTTTCGAGCGGCGCGACCCGGGTCTGGCGAGCAGCACCCAGCATGAGGAAATACGCACCCCACGGCCCGCGCTTCGCGTTCGCATCGAAGCCGAGCCGACCCGGACCGATGCGCGGCGCGTTCTCGCTGCCGATGGTGGCATGGGTGACATCGCCGAATGCGCGCAGCACGAGTGGCGCAATCGGCCGATAGCTGACCTGACCCTCGAGCCCCTGGAACTCCGCGCTGCTCGCCTGGGTGAACTGCTGCAGCCGCAACGCGCCGTCGGGGTCGACCTCGCCTTCTTCGTTCACCCGGACCGGCTGCCCGTTCGGCCCCGGCACGAAGGCGCCGAAGATGTAGTCGCTGAAATAGGTGCAGTAGGCCGTTGCGCTCCATTGCCAGGGTCCCGAGACCTTGCGCAACGTGAGCTCGACGTTGTTCGCGGTCTCGGTTTTCAAACGCTCGTCGCCGACATCGAAGGTGGCGGTGGCGGCATGCGGACCGTCCGGATAGAGCTCCTCGATCTGCGGGGCGCGCTGGTTGCGGGAGAGCGTCAGCGCCGCGTTGTAGCCGTCCGCGAACTTCCACAGCGCGCCCCCGGAAATGCCAAACGGCGAGAAGCTGCGCGCTTCGATCGCGCTATCGGCGTTCGGCTTGTACTCGACGATGTCGAGCCGGGTGCCGAGATCGAGTCGCCAGTGCGCGTCGAGGTCGTACTGCTCGACCACGAACACGCCGGTGCCCTGCTGGTTGACCGGCTGGATGAAGGATTCCTCGCCGATCGCGGAGAAGTCCCGGTAAAGGTATTGCAATCCGACCACGCCGTCGAAGCCCGCGATCGGCTGATGACGGGTCTCCACGCGCCCTTCGTAGGCCTTGTTCCGGAACGTGGTCGCCACGTCGCCGGTGGCCTCTACCTCGTTATGGCGGTAGTCGTTGTACTGGAACTTGAGGCGCCCGTCGCGCAGCCCCGGCAGCGGATCGTCGAACGCACCTGCCAGCTCGTAACGGCTCTGATCGAGGTCGATGGAGGCGAATTCGGCCCCGGGTAAGCCGTAGCGGCTGTTGAGAACGTTTGCGTTCACGCCGAGATAGCCGCGTTCGCCGACGTAGGACACCCCGCCCGATCCGAAGCCGCTCCGCGTAAAGCTGTTCGGCAGAGTGCCGCGGCCGGAAAACGGATCGCCCTGGATCACCGGGCCGGGGATACTGTAGTCGCTCGTGTTGCGAACGAAGCCGTTCAAGTTGAACTGGAACGGCCCGTTGCCGCCTTCGGCGCGCGCGCGATATCCGATTTCGTTGTTGACACTCTGCGTGACGAACTCGCCGAGCCCCTTGAGCCCCTCGACGCGGCGCGAAGGGATCGCGTTCGACACGACGTTCACCACGCCGCCGACCGCGCCGCCGTAGAGAATCGTGGCGGGGCCGCGCAATACTTCGATCTGCTGCGCGCTGAACGGGTCGGCGGTCACCTGATGGTCGGGGCTGATGGTCGACACGTCGCTCACCCCGAGCCCGTTGTTCAGCACCTGCACGCGCGCGCCGTCGAGGCCGCGAATGATGGGCCGCCCCGACCCGGCGGCGAAACCGCTCGACTGCACGCCGAGTTCGGTGTCGAGCGTGTCGCCGAGGTTGGTGGTCTGATTGCGTCGGAGGTTATCACCGCGCAGCACGGTCGCGGGTTGCGTCATCTCGAGCGCGGTCCGGTCCTCAAACGGCTGCGAGGTGACGATGACGGGGGCGAGGGTTTCGTCCTTGGCGAGCTCGGCGGCCAGCGTGGCGGGCGCGCCCACGCCGGCCAGGGCGGCGGCGATGAAAGTCTTGTGCAACATGGCTCTCGATCTGATCGAATGCGCCATGCGGACGGCAGGACACCCCCGCATGGCAACGCATTGGAGACGCGGGCCTTGCGGCCCGGCACGGACGCGATCAGGCGCGGGCTGGCGGTGCCCGGCTGTGGAAGGAGTGGCGCGGGTGCGGCGTGAACGCCGTGACGAAGTGTGGCGGTGGGACCGGGACGCCGAACGTGACCGTGCACAGTGCGATCGAGCCCGGCAGGTCGCCGTCGAGCGCGGCATGGACGACACCCAGATCGCAGCCCTGCATCGGCGGGGTGTGTCCGTCACCCGCGGCGTAGGGGTCGGCAACGATGCCGAAGTGGCTGTAGACGTGCTGCAGGGCGCCGTGCTGCGCGAACACCAGCACGCACAGCAGCCCGAGTCGGAGCAGCAGGGCTTGCGAGCTAAGCAGGCGCGTTCGGATCATGCCGTCACCAGAACACCGCTCCGGCGATCATTGTCCTGCTGCTCGCACCGCGTCTTCCGCCCTGCGGTCGAGCGTTCGGCCCAGTGCGCACGCGACCGCGCCCACCGAGTCCATGAGCGATGCGAGCTCTTGCGGCGTGAGCGCCTGATCGGCGTCGCACCACGCCTGGCACGGGTTCGGATGCATCTCCACCAGCAAGCCGTCGGCGCCGGCCGCGATCGCGGCATGCGCGAGCGCGGGCACGAGCCAGGCTTTGCCGCCGGCGTGCGAGGGATCGACGATCACGGGCAGATGCGTCTCGCGCTTGAGCATCGGGATCGCAGTCACGTCGAGCACGTTGCGATACGCGGTTTCGAAGGTGCGGATGCCGCGCTCGCAGAAGATGATGTCGTGGTTGCCGCCGGCCGCGACGTACTCGGCGGCCATCAGCCATTCCGAGATCGTGGCCGACATGCCGCGCTTCAGGATCACCGGCTTGTTCACGCCGCCGACCGCCTTCAGCAGATCGAAGTTCTGCATGTTGCGGGTGCCGATCTGGATCACGTCGACGTCGTACTCGAGGAAGGTGTCGAGCATGCGCACGTCCATGAGCTCGGTGACGATCGGCAGTCCGAGCTTGTCGGCCGCCGCGCGGAACATCTGCAGCCCCTCGGTCCCTCGGCCCTGGAAGGCGTAGGGACTGGTGCGCGGCTTGAAGGCGCCGCCGCGCATGAGCCGGCAGCCGGCGGCCGCCACCTGTGCGGCCGCAAGGTCCATCTGCGCCGGCGTTTCAACGGAACACGGGCCGGCAATGATCTGCACCGCGGTCCCGCCGATGGGGATGCCGTGCACGCGAACCGTGCTGTCCTGCGGGTGCCACTCGCGCGCGACGATCTTGTACGGCTTCAACACGTGAATCGCCTGCTCGACGCCCGCCATGGTGGAGAAGGCTTCTTCCGGCAGCGCGCGCTCATCGCCGATAGCGCCGATCACGACCCGCTCGGTGCCGCGCGACACGTGCACGTCGAGCCCGAAGTCGCGGATCTTGTGGATCACGGCCTCGATCGCGCTCTCGCCCGCGTTCAGATTCATGACGATGATCATGCCGCACTTCCTTCCATGGGCGCCGGGACCGCCGGTGATGCCTGAGGTCTACCCGCCAAACGCGCGCTCGCGCCGTTCGCGACGCTCCTGAGCTTCCACGGACAGCGTTGCCGTGGGCCGCGCGATCAGTCGCGCCAGACCGATCGGCTCACCGGTCTCGTCGCAGTACCCGTAGCGGCGATCGGCGATGCGCTCCAGCGCCTGGTCGATCTTTCGCAGCAGCTTGCGCTCACGCTCGCGGGCGCGCAACTCGATGGCCTGCTCCTCCTCGCGCGTCGCGCGGTCGGCGGGGTCAGCCGCGGTCACGGTCTCCTTCAGGTGCTCGGCGGTCTCCGACTGGTTGGCCGCGATCTCGGCCTTGAGCTCGAGCAGGCGCTCGCGAAAGAACGCGAGCTGTCGGTCGTTCATGTAATCGGCCGCTTCCATGCGCAGAAGCTCTGCCTGGGTCAAGGAAGTCTCTTGATTTACGCCGCTCAATACGCTCATGTCGGGCCTCGATTCGATTCATTGGGGTGCCTGGGTGTCGCAGGGCACGCTCCCGGCAACACTCTGCAGTTCGGTGTCTGCGGTATCCACCGCCGGCGCCCGCGCCGCGTCGATGAACTGGGTGATGACATCTTCCACGAACCCGGGCTCGATGTCGCGGACGATGAACACGAGCCGTGTCCGCCGGTCGTCGTCGGGCCACGCGTCGAGCTTGGCGAGCGGATAGAGCAAGGTCTGCACCGACTGCATCACGATCGGCTGCGCCTGCCCTTCCAGGTTGAGAATCCCCTTGACGCGCAACAGGTCTTCGCCGCGAAAAGAAAGCAGCATCTCCATCGCGGCGACGAGCCCGGTCCAGGGGATGGGCTGATCGAAGCTCAGCGTGAACGAGTGAATGCTTGCATCATGTCCCGGCAGCCGTTCGGCCGGCTGGGCCGGCAGCACGGAAGCACGGCTGACCGGTCGATAGGCGGACGCGGCGAGCCAGCGGGCAACGTCCGGAATCTTGCGCGA
Organism: Burkholderiales bacterium; assembly: GCA_016791285.1. The sequence continues at coordinate 18,392 of JAEUMX010000432.1, read as the reverse complement.
GGGGTCGAAGAGCCCGGCGTTCAGGAGCAGCGCCGCATCGATGCGGCCATGCTCGGAGCGGTAGATCGGTGCGCCGGGATTGAGCTCGCGCAAACGCGCCTCGAGACGGTCGAGATCCGGGGGCTGCGCCGCGTCGCATTTCGTGAGCACGATGCGGTCGGCCACCGCAGCCTGCTTGACCGACTCGAAATGGCGGTCGAGCTCGCGCATCCCGAGCACGCCGTCCACGGTGGTGACCACCCCATCCAGCCGGTAGTGCTGGGCGACGATCGGATCGGACGTGAGACTTTGCAGGATCGGCGCGGGATCGGCGAGCCCGGTCGTTTCGATCAGCACCCGATCGAACTTCGGGATGCCGTCGCGACCGCGCTTGAACAGCAGATCGCGCAGGGTGTCGGTGAGTTCGCCGCGCACCGTGCAGCACAGGCAGCCGCCCTCGAGCAGCACGACATCCGGCTTGGCGCTGCGCACGAGATGATGATCGAGGCCGATGGATCCGACCTCGTTCACGAGCACGGCGCTGTCGGCGAGCGCCGGCTGGCGCAGCGCCTGGTTGAGCAGCGTCGTCTTGCCGCTGCCGAGAAAGCCCGTGAGCAGCGACACCGGAATCAAAGTGCGCCCAGCGGTCGACTCGGTCATGGCGCCCTCTTGCGCTCGCGCCGCCGTGCCCCGCCGCAGACACTGCACAGCCCCTTGATGGTGACTTCCAGCGATTGCGGCGCGTAGCCGGCCGGCAAGCGCGGCCGGATATCCGGCGCGAGATCCTCCAGGCAGATCACCTCTCCGCACGCGGTGCAATGGAAATGCGCATGCTGACGCTCGTGCGCGTCCGGCACCGCATTGAAGCGCCACACGCGGTCGTCCGCCGAAATCTTGTGCGCGAGGTTCTGGTCCGTCAGCCACTCGAGCACGCGGTACACCGTGACGCGATCGATGGCGAGCGACGCGTCGAGACCATCCTCGATCTCGCGGTGGGCCAGCGCGCGCGGCGCCGCCAGCAGCAGCGACAGGATCTCCACGCGCGCAGCCGTGATCCGCTCACCGGTCGAACGGATCAGGTCTTCCGCTGTTTTTCTGGGCACGCGCACGCGATTGCAGCCAAGAGCCAAACCGCGGATTGGAACACGAAGCGTTCTTCGAAGCAACTGAGTTGCAGCGACCGCCCCGCTACGTGCGCGCGGTATGTGACATCAGGTGGGATTGAACAGCGAGGATGCCGGAGCGATCGAGTCGGCTGCCACGAGCGTGGCCCAAACTGCGCCGTCGCTCCAATCTGGCGAGAGTCGGTTCCAGATGACCGGGAGCGAGGCGGGGGAGCGCGCGGCGGGACGCCGCTGCGATTCTAGTTGTAACCCAGCACCACGCTCGCGGCGATTTCATCGCGCTCGTTCGCGGGCTTGCGATCCGTCAGGTCGGCGTGGCCGAGCGCCTTGCCATCGTGCTGCGAGTCCTTCAGCCCCTGATCGAACGGGGCAGGCGTGCGCGAATTGCCACGCTCGGTGAAGATGCGATATCTGATCCGCGACATTTCTAGAAACCTCCAGCGTTGTCATAAGGGCCTCCAACCATGAGCAAGCGCTGTGCCCGTGCTCTTGCGCGTATACCCGCGCGCGCCGCCACAGCACCATGGCATTCGCCGTCCCTGGCTCAGCTTCTGCGTTTGGCGCGGGGGTGGGATGCGTCGTAGGCTTTGGCGAGGTACTGGAAATCGAGATGCGTGTAGACCTGCGTGGTCGTGATGCTGGAATGGCCCAGCAGCTCCTGCACGGCGCGCAGATCGCCGCTCGACTGCAGCAGGTGCGATGCGAACGAATGCCGCAGCATGTGCGGATGCACGCGCGGCGCAAGCCCCTGCTTCAAGGCCCAGCGGTGCAGCCGCGTCTGCACGGTGCGCGGTGCGAGCGGCGTGCCGGCGCGGTCGATGAACAGGGCGCGCGAGTCGCTCTTCGCCCACTGTTCGCGCGCCGGGAACCATGCCCGGATCGCCGCCAGCGCCGCCGCGCCGACCGGCACGATGCGGGTCTTGCGTCCCTTGCCGATCACTTCCACCATGCCCTGCGCGAAATCCAGACGTGCGAGTTCGAGCCCGACGAGCTCCGACAGCCGCAAGCCGGAGGAATAGAACAGCTCGAACATCGCGCGATCGCGCAGCTCGAGCGGCGTCGTCGCGCTCGCCTCGAGCAGCTGCCGTGCTTCATCGGGCGAAAGCGCGCGCGGCAGATTGCGCGGCGCTTTCGGCGCCCGCACGCCGAGACACGGGTTCACCGCGAATCCGTGATCGCGTGCGAGATAGCGGTAGAACGCGCGCCACGAAGACAGCACCCGCGCCAGGCTGCGACCGCCCAGACCCTTGCCGTGCAGGTCGGCGACGAACCGCCGCACGTGGTGCGGCCGCACGTCCACGAGACACAGAGACAGAGCGCCGGTGCGCGCGAGGAGCAGGCGTATGTCGCGCAGATAGTTGACACGTGTGAGCGAACTCAAGCGCCGTTCGTGGTCGAGGTGGGACACGAACCCCTGCAGGAATCTCTCGGCTTCGCGCGCGCCCGGGGCGGGCTCAACGCTCTCGGGGGTGGGGGCGCTCACCACGCCGCCGTCGCACGCATCACGCGCCGGCGCGCACCCGCTGCATGGCCGCGGCCGCCGTCTCCGCCAGCCGCTTGAGATAGAGCGTACCCATCTCGGGATAGAAGCGCTGCGGATCCTCGCTCGCCAGCACCAGCAGCCCGCTGACCACCGTGCCCTTGAGCGCAACGTAGGCGAACGAGCGCAGCCGGGCGCCGTCCTCGCCGAACCACGCGCCCGTGTCGAACATCGCATGACCGCTGCAATAGGCTCCCGCCAGGCTCTCGGTGAACATGCGCACCTCCTCTCCGGCGTCGCGAAACTCCTCGCGCTCGCCGTGCTCTCCCGGCCACAGCCTGAGCGCTACGTGCGGCACTGCGAAATCCTCGCGCAGATGAAAGTACAGATCGTGCAGCACGGCATCGAAATCCCGTGCGCCAATGAGTGCGACCGTCAGGCGGTGCAGGCGCTCGCCGATGGCATCGTTCTCCTCGCCGAAGTCGATCAGCTCCTTCAACTTGGATTCCAGCGCCCGGTTCTTCTCGCGCAGCGTGAGGATCTGGCGCTCGGAGATTGGAATGGCGCGACCACCGTGCGGGTGCGGAATGTAGATGTCGGCTAGCAGATCCGCATATTCCTCGAAGAACTCGTGATGTTCCCGGAGGTACGCGGCGACCTGTTCTGACTTCATGCGGGACTCTCTTGCGTGCGAGTGCGGGTTGGATCGGAATTTAACACAGGAGGGCAATCTTTGCCGTAAAACAGCAGATTACAGCTTGAATCTTAGAGTATTGGATTAAGTATTGCCGGCAACCGGATCAAAGCTCGATTTCACCCTCGAACACCGTGCGGGCGGGCCCTGTCATCAGCACCGGTGCGGTATCGCCCGCCCACGCGACGACGAGCTCGCCACCGCGCGTGCCCACCCGCACCGGCGAGTCGAGGAGACCTCGCGAAATGCCTGCCACCCCTGCCGCGCAGGCACCGGTACCGCAGGCGAGCGTCTCGCCAGCGCCGCGTTCGAAGACGCGCAACCGGATCCGATGGCGATCCACCACCTGCATGAAGCCGGCATTCACCCGCTGCGGAAACAGAGGGTGCGATTCGAGCCGTGGCCCGTCGCTCTCGACCGGCGCCGTGTCGACGTCGGCCACCAGCGCGACCGCGTGCGGATTGCCCATCGACAGCACGCTCACCTCGACCTCGCGCTGCGGCAGCGGGATCCGGTAGGTGAGCGCCTGCGCCGCGGCGAGGAACGGTACGCGGGCGGGCTCGAAGATGGGGGCACCCATGTCCACGGTGACGTCCCCGTCGTCTTCGAGGCGCGGCGTGATGATGCCCGCGCCGGTTTCGACGCGGATCGTGCGCTTCGCGGTGAGCCCCTTGTCGCGCACGAAGCGCACGAAGCAGCGGGCACCGTTGCCGCACTGCGCGGCCTCGCCGCCATCGGCGTTGAAGATGCGATAGAAGAAGTCCGTATCGGGGCGACGCGGTGCCTCGACCTGCAGGACCTGATCGCAGCCGACACCGAAATGCCGGTCGGCCAGGCGGCGCAGCTGGTCGCGCGTGAGATCGACCGGCCGTGCCGTCGCGTCGATCACCACGAAGTCATTGCCGAGCCCTTCCATCTTCGTGAATTTAAGTCGCATGACCTTCGGCTCCGTCGCTCACTGCATGATGCGGCCATAGGCGATCAGGTGCCGGTCGCTCGCGACTTCGACCCGCATCCCCGACAGTCCCGCGGCTGCGAGCTGCGATCTCACCTCCTCGGGCCGAAACGCGGCGAGCAGGGAATTGAGGAAATCGCGGCGCAGCACCTCGGGGGCGTCCCCGGCATGCAGATCCACCAGAGCCGCCGCCGCGTCCCGCGACGGCGGGCGCAGCAGATCCATCACGAACACTGCCACCGCGGCAGCCGCAGCTGCGCGCACCGCGTCCCACAGGACGAGCGGGTCGGCGAGATGATGCAGCAGACTGTTGCTGATCACCGCGGCGTACGCCGAGCCGCCCAGGTCCTCCGCCGGCAGCCGCCGGTGCAGCAGGCGGACGCGCCGAGTCAGTCCCGCCGCGGCGACCGCTTGGCGACCGAGCGCGAGCATCGCCTCTGCACCGTCGACACCCGTAACCTGCGCCTGCGGGTAGGCGCGCGCAAAGCGCAGCGTCACGTCCGCCGGACCGCAGCCGAGATCGAGCACCGCGCCCCCGCCGAAGTCGGGAAAGCACCGCCGAAAGCGTGCGACGAAGGCGTCGTGCGGCGCGCTGAAGTCGGCGCACGCGTAGGCGAGCGCCTGGGCGGGCTCGTCCATCAGTTCCGGTTCCGGTACTCGGTCCATCACGACAGGGCCGCGGCAGGGGCGGCGCGCTGGTAGGGGTCCGGCTCGCCGGCGGGGCGGGTCTTGAAGCGCTTGTGCAGCCAATGGTATTGCTCGGGCATTTCGAGGATGCGTGCCTCGATGAACGCGTTCATCCGGCGCGTGTCGGCCTCGGGGTCGGCGCTGGGGAAATCGGGAAGCGGCGGCAGAATGCGGGCGACGTAGCCGGCGCGCCCCGGACGCTGCGCCACGACAAGCGGGAGCACCTGTGCCCGCGTGACCCGTGCGATCACCGACAACCCGGTGGTGGTCGCGGCCGGAACGCCGAAGAACGGGACGAAGATCGAGTGCGGTGCGCCGAAGTCCATGTCGGGCGAATACAGGAACGGCAGTCCCTCTTTCATCGCCTGCAGGACGGGCAGCAGCCCCTCGTGCCGCGCGAACAGCACCGCGTTGCCGAAGCGGTTGCGGCCGCGCGCGAGTATCCCGTCGGCAATGCTGTTGCTCTGGCGCGCGTACATGCCGCAGGCGCGGTGCTCGGTCCCGAGCCGCGCCGCCGCCATGTCGACCCCGACGAAGTGCGGCGCGAAGATGATGAGGGGTTTCCCTTTCCGGGACAGGAAGTGCTCGATGCCTTCCACCTGCACCGTGTCCTGGATGCGCGCCTTCGAGCCCCAGAACATCACGCCGCGCTCGAACACGGCACGCCCGAACGCACGGAAGTGGCGCTTCAGGAGTTGCTCGCGCTCGCGCGCCGAGAGATTCGGAAAGCACAGCGCGAGGTTCACCCGGCCGATGCGCCGCCGCGCCGGCGCGAGATGGTAGCCGACCGCGCCGGCAAAATCGCCGACCGCTGTGAGCGCGCCCAGGGGCAGGAAGTGGCAGAGCCAGAGCAGCCCGAAGCCGATCCGGGTCAACATGGGATCATGCTCTGGTGACCGCCGCGACCGGCCGCGTGCCGGCGAGACGAAACGGCAGGGGTGTCACGCGCTCCCGTGCGTGAAGCCGCGCTTCGTCGACCGCGCGAAGGCCGCCACCGCCTGCACCTCCGGCGAGGGCGAAGCCTCCAGTTCGGCCAGTGCATCGTGCAGCGAACGCCCGGCCCGAAACAGCGTGCGAAACGCCTGCTTCAGGGCACGGATCGTCTCCGCAGCGAAGCCTGCGCGCCGCAATCCCACCAGGTTCAAGCCGCGCGCGCTCGCCGGCGAGCCCTCGGTGATCATGTAGGGCAGGCAGTCCTGGCTGATACGGGCAAGACCGCCCACCATCGCGAGCGTGCCGATGCGCGCGAACTGGTGCACGACGACGTTGCCGGAAATGAACGCTCGATCGGCCACCGCGACATGGCCCGCGAGCAGCGCGCCGTTGGCGATGATCACGCGGTCTCCGATCTTGCAATCGTGCGCCACATGGCAGTTCGCCATCAGGAAATTGCCGTCGCCGATGCGGGTGCTGCCGCCGGCCGTGGTCGCGCGGTGGATCGTCGCCCCTTCGCGGATCAGGTTGTCGGCGCCGATCTCGAGCCTGCTCAGCTGGTCGTGAAAGCTCACGTCCTGCGGTTCGCCGCCGAGCATGGCGTGCTCCCAGACGCGACAGCGCGGGCCGAGCGTCGTATAGCGCCGGATGACGGCGTGCGCGCCGATGCGCGAGTTGGCCCCGATCGCGACATCGGACTCGATGACCGCGAACGGTCCGATGTACACGTCCGCCCCGATCTCGGCCCCCGGATCGACCTGGGCGGTGGGATGGATGATGGCAGTCAAGGGAGGCGCGCTCAGCCCTTCGCGGCAGCGCGCACGACCTCGCACACGCGGTCCACCTGATCGAGCGTCATCTGCGGGAAGATCGGCAGTGAGATCACCTCCTGCGCCACCGCCTCGGACACCGGCAGGCTGACGCCGCGGCACAGGTCGGCGTAAACCTCCTGCTGGTGCAGCGGCACCGGGTAGTAGATCATCGACCCGATGCCGGCCGCGGCGAGCGCCTTCTGGATCGCGTCCCGACGCGGGCTGCGCACGGTGTACTGGTGATAGACGTGCGTGCGATTCGGCGCCTCGACCGGGGTCACGACGCTGCCGGCAAGGCGTTCGTTGTAGGCATGGGCAACGGCGCGCCGGCGGGTGTTGAAGTCCTCCAGATGCTGCAGCTTCACCCGCAGGATGACCGCCTGGACCTCGTCCAGCCGGCTGTTGTAACCGATCACGTGATGGTGATAGCGCGTGCGGCTGCCGTGGTTGCGGTAGACGCGCACTTCCGCCGCCATCGACTCGTCGTTCGTCGTCACCATGCCACCGTCGCCGAACGCGCCGAGGTTCTTGCTCGGATAGAAGGAGAAGCACCCGAAGTCGCCGAAGGAGCCGGTCATGCGCCCGTCGTAGCGCGCGCCGTAGGACTGCGCGCAGTCCTCGACCAACCGCAGGCCGTGGCGCCGACAGAGGTCGACGATCGGATCGAGGTCCGCCGCCTGCCCGTAGAGGTGCACCGGCATCACGGCCTTCGTGCGGGGCGTGATCGCGCGCTCGATCGCGGCTGGATCGATGTTGAACGTGTCTGCCTGGATGTCGACGAACACCGGCGTGGCACCGGTGTACGAGATCGCCTCCGAGGTGCCGATGAAGGTGAAGGGCGAGGTGATGACTTCGTCTCCCGGGCCGATACCGAGCGCCCGCAGGGCAAGGTGCAGGGCGTCGGTGCCGGACGCGCAGCCGACGGCCTGCCCGACGCCGACGTGCGCCGCCACCTCCTGCTCCAGCGCCTGCACGTTCGGGCCGAGGATGTACTGCGTCGACTCCAGCGTCGCGGCCAGACGCTGCAGCAGTTCGTCACGGAACAGCGCGTACTCGGCCTTCAGATCAAGCATGGGTATGGACATGGGGGCGCAGCCTTCGGCGGGGGCGAATGGAGTCTCAGAGTGTCGACAAGGGACGCTGCTCCCGTCAAGTCCCGTTGCGCCGCGCCGCCGCCATGGCGCGGCCGATCTCGAGCGCGACCGCGAGCGCCCGGCGGCCGTCGCGGCCGGTCACGGCCGGTGTGGCGCCGGTGCGCACGCAGTCGAGGAAAGCGCGGATCTCGGCCAGGATGGCGTCGGATTTCTCGGCCGCCTGACGCACTTCCACCGCGATCCTCGGAAACCCCTGTTCGTCGCGCTCCGCGCCATCGCGCCGCGCGATATCGATGCTGCTGGTGGGAAAATCAACCGAAAAGTACGCATCGTGCTGGAAGATGCGCATCTTCCGCATCGCCTTCTGGCTGACGCGGCTTGCGGTCACGTTCGCGACGCAGCCGTTGGTGAACTCGAGCCGCGCGTTCGCGATGTCCACCTCGTCGGTCAGAACCGGATAGCCGCTCGCGCGCAGTTCCCGGATATCCTGCTGCACCAGGCTCAGGATGATGTCGATGTCGTGGATCATGAGATCCAGGACCACGTTCACATCGGTGCCGCGCGGCTTGAAGACGGAAAGCCGGTGCGACTCGAAGAAGAGCGGCCGGTCGAGCAGGCTCTGCACCTCGACCACCGCCGGATTGAAGCGCTCCAGATGGCCGACCTGGAAGACGAGGCGGCGGCGGTCCGCGAGCTCGATCAGCTCCTCGGCCTGCGCCAGCGTTTCGGTGACGGGCTTCTCGAGCAGGATGTGCACGCCTGCCTCCAGGCAGTCCTTCGCCACCCGATGGTGGTGCTCGGTCGGCACCACGATCGAGGCCACGTCGACCTTGTCCAGGAGATCGCGATAGTCGGTATAGGACTGGGTGCCGAGCGCCGCGGCGATCTCCCGCGCCCGCTCGGCGTTGGCGTCGACCACGCCTGCCAGCTCGGCGTCTTCGAGAGCCGCGTACTTCTGCGCATGAAAGTTTCCGAGATAACCGACCCCGATGACGGCCGCACGCAGTCTGCTCATTTCGCACCGGCCATCGAGGCACATGCGGGGGCCGACGAAACGCTGAGCCCAGGGGCGACCGCCGCTCCCCCCTGTGCTATCATCTCCAGCCATTTTTTCGACACTTTAGCGATTCTCCAAGCCGATGAGCGAATACCTTTTCAGTTCCGAGTCCGTCTCCGAAGGCCATCCGGACAAGGTCGCAGACCAGATCTCCGACGGCGTGCTGGACGCGATTCTAGCCCAGGATGCGAGCGGCCGCGTAGCGTGCGAAACCCTGGTGAGCACCGGTCTCGTGGTCATCTCGGGCGAGATCACGACCAAGGCGCACATCAACTACATGGAGATCGCGCGCGACGTGGTGCGGCGGATCGGCTACGACGCCTCCGAGATCGGCTTCGACTACAAGTCGTGCGCGGTGCTGACGGCCATCAATCGCCAGTCGGCGGACATCGCACAGGGCGTGGACGAAGGCAAGGGTCTCGATCTCGACCAGGGCGCGGGCGATCAGGGCATCATGTTCGGCTACGCGTGCACCGAGACGCCGCAGCTCATGCCGCTGCCGATCTATTACGCCCATCGCATCATGGAGCGGCAGGCCGAGGTGCGACGCGATGGACGCTTGCCGTGGCTGCGCCCGGATGCCAAGTCCCAGCTCACGGTGCGCTACCTCGACGGCAAGCCGGTCGCCATCGACACGGTGGTGGTTTCCACCCAGCACGGCCCCGAGGTCTCGCACGCCCAGTTGAGCGAGGCGGTAATCGAGGAGATCATCAAGCCCGTCATCCCGAAGGAGATGCTCCGCAGCGACATCCGTTACCTCATCAACCCGACCGGCCGCTTCGTCGTCGGCGGTCCGCACGGCGACTGCGGACTCACCGGCCGCAAGATCATCGTCGACACCTACGGCGGTGCCGCCCGGCATGGCGGAGGTGCCTTCTCCGGCAAAGACCCGTCCAAAGTCGACCGCTCCGGCGCGTACGCGGGGCGCTACGTCGCGAAGAACATCGTCGCCGCCGGCCTCGCCGACCGTTGCGAAGTGCAGATCGCCTACGCCATCGGCGTTGCGCGCCCGGTGTCGCTGATGGTCAATACCTTCGGTACCGGGAAGATCAGCGACGAGAGAATCGTCGAGCTCGTCGCCAGGCACTTCGATCTGCGGCCGAAAGGCATCATCCAATCGCTCGACCTGCTGCGGCCCGTTTACAGCAAGACCGCGGCGTACGGGCACTTCGGCCGCGACGAACCCGAGTTCACCTGGGAGCGGGTCGATAAGGCGGCAGCGCTGCGCGCCGACGCCGGGCTCTAGGGTTTCGGCTCCGCCGCCGGCCCCTGAGCCGGGCGCAGATCCTCGAGCGAAGACATCACCTCCGCCTGCACCTGCGGTTTGTACAGGTTGCCGAGGTGCCCGCCGGTGGAGAATATGCGGGTGTGCTCCGGGCCGACCTGAGCGATCAGCCAGTCCACGTCGGCGTCGTTCGTGAGGAAGTCGTTGCGGTTCGCGAACACCCGCAGCTTCGGGTTGCCCCGCAGGCCGTCCGCGACCACGCGCAAGTCGTTCTTCGCCAGCAGGTCCTCTGCCGATGCGACGGTACCGAGCCGGTCGCGGTAATAAGGCAGCACGAACGCGTACATGTACATGGTGAACGAATAGTCGCCCATCTCTTCGTACGCAGGCAGGCGCTGCAGCGGCCGGCGCTCGGTCAGCAGCACGCCCTGATCCTCGCGCTGCTGGCTCGACCACAGCACCGCCTGCAGCGCGCGGCGAAAGGCGAGTCCGATCAGGTACTCGGCCTCGGTGTTGGTGAAGGGCATCTCGATGCCGGGCTCGAGCGTCGAATGGCGGACATCGATCGCGTCGATGCGGCTGTAGGCGCCCCGGTTGGGGGTCGTTTGCAGCTTCTGGCCGACCAGTACCGCCTGGAACAGGATGCGCCGGACCTCGGCTTCGCGCTCCGCCGGTGGCAGCGGGGCGAGCACGTTGTTGAAGGCGTCCAGCCGCTCCATGCCGTAGACCAGGCGCACGGGCGGGTCGAGCAGCACGTAGCGATCGAAATGCACGAGCCCGCTGCCGGGGTTTCGTTTCTCCTCGGCGGCGATGTAGAAACCGTGGAAGGCACCGAGCGAGTAACCCATGTAGACCCGCTCGGCGATGCGCTCGGGATACTGCTCGCCCAAGTCGCGCGCGATGCCGTCGAGCGCGACGTGCACGTCGTGCGCATCGACCGGCGCGTGACCGGGCACTGGGACGCTGCCCGCCTGCTCTATGAACTCGAAGTTGAGCGTGCTGCTCACGACCGCCACCGAGAAGCCGCGGGCATAAGCCATCTCCGCCAGCGCCAGCGTCGAGTCACCGAGGCGATGCGCGCTCAACCCAGGAACCACGAACACCATCGGCGCGCGGCCGGGCTGCATCCGGTAGGAGTAGGGCAGCATCTTGCGCGTGACCGGCATCGGCACGTCTCCCGTCTGGAGGCTGCCGGCGAAATCCGGGTCGCGAGGCTTGAGGAAGACCGCCCGCAGCGTCTCCGTGGCGCCCGTGCGCTCGGGCGACTTGGCAAGATCGGGCTCCTCGATGCGCGCGTCGCGCGCGATGGTGGACACCAGCCGGGCATCGTCGTAGAAGTCGGCGCTGCTCCGATCACGGCGGCGGTAATCTGGAATGGAATCGACCAGATCGTTGTAGGTCAGGATCGGGCCAGCCGGAAAGAAATACGTGGCCGGGTCGAGCGCCGCGTCCGGGACGAGACCCACTGTGTCGCGGGTCGAGCTCGGCCCCACGGCGGGCAGCACGAGATAGGTGGCCGGTTGCCAACCCCAGCGCCCGAAGGCCTGTCCGAAGTCCTGGAGCGCCGGTTCGATGCCGAACCACTGCGTCGCCGGGTCCCACAACCCCGCGAGACCCACCGTGGTATTGATGGCGAAGCGCTGCGTCTCGCGGCTCGCGCCGTCCCAGCGTCCCTGCACCACGTTCGCGAGCAGATTGCGCGGGAAGATCAGGTTCGCCGCGAAGTCGCTGATGCGGTCGCGGACGAAGGGCGGGATCACGGCCCGGTAGATCACCCCGACCGGCTCGGCGATCGCGACGATGAAGAGGTGATTCAAACCCCAGAAGCCGCGGTTGACCGGTTCGAGCGGATCGGGGAAATTGGGCGGTGGCACGTTCTGCTGGTGGAACGCAGCCGCGCCGGGGCCGTCGTAGTGGGACCAGTCGCGGCGCAGCGTCGGCGGCGCGCAGCCCACTATCAGCGACAACACCACGAGCATCACGGCCGCCCGCGCGGTCTGCCGCATGGTGCGCCGAACGTTCACGCGTCGCCCGCGTGCTGCGGGTGACACGCGGGGTGAAGCGGGCCGTTCTTTTTCTTCGTCGAGCATGGGGTGATAAGTCCCGGTGGCGTGCGGAGAGTCGGTCGGCGCGAGGAACAGCCTGCCGATCGAGCGCCGAACTCTAGCGACGGTCCCCCGATCAGTCAATCGTGGCTGGCTGGAATCGACCGGCCGCAAGCCGGCAGAGGTGGCACGGCATCCGCTTTCGGCGGGTCGGCTCGGCGGGGCACGCAGGTCGCCCGCGCCGGCGCAGCGCAAAGCCTGTCTTGCGCGCTGCATTATAATCGCGCCTTCCCCGCGCCTTTCGCGAGATTCAAGCAATGAAACCCGTCCTCACACTGCTCCTGTTTCTTTTCGTAACTGGCGCTGCCGCGCAGCAGTCTCCGCTGCCGGTACCACCGCCGCCGACGGTCGCCGCCAAGTCGTGGGTGCTGTACGACTTCCTGGCCGATCAGACCATCGCGGCGCAGAACCCGAACGAGCGCATCGAGCCGGCGTCGCTCACCAAGATGATGACTGCGTATCTCACCTTCGAGGCGCTGAAGCAGAAGCGCATCACGCTCGACCAGGTGGTGCCGGTGTCGCCCAGAGCCTGGAAGGCGCAGGGCTCGCGCATGTTCATCGAGCCGAACCGGCCGGTGACGGTGAACGAGCTCATCCACGGCATGGTGATCCAGTCCGGCAACGACGCCTGCATCGCGCTGGCGGAGGCCATCGCCGGCAGCGAGGAAGTCTTCGCGCAGATGATGAACCAGCAGGCGCAGAAGCTCGGCATGAAGAACACGAACTTCGTGAACTCGACCGGCCTGCCGGAGCCGAAGCATTACACGACGGCCCACGACATGGCGCTGCTTGCCGCCGCCCTGATCCGCCATTTCCCTGAGCACTACAAGCTGAATTCCGAGCGCGAGTTCCGCTACAACAACATCACCCAGGCGAACCGCAACCGGCTGCTCTGGACCGATCCGTACGTCGACGGTGTCAAGACCGGCCACCACGACGCCGCCGGCTACTGCCTCGTGGCTTCGGCGAAGCGCGACAGCCGGCGCCTCATCTCCGTGGTGACCGGCACCGCTTCCGAAGCGGCGCGCGCGACCGAGAGCCAGAAGATTCTCAATTACGGTTTTCAGTTTTACGATACGGTAAAGGTTTACGCCAGAGACCAGACCGTGGCCACGATCAGGGTGTGGAAGGGTGCGGAGAACGACGTGCGGATCGGCTTCGACCACGATTTCTTTCTGGCGCTGCCGAAGGGAGATGCCGCGAAGTTGCGAGCTTCGATGGAGACGCACCAGCCCCTCATGGCACCGCTCGCCGCCGGGCAGGAGGTGGGTACGCTCAAGCTCGCGCTGGAAGAAAAGCCGCTCGGGGAATATCCGCTGGTGGCTCTGGCGAACGTCCCCGTCGCCGGCCTCATCGGGCGCACGGTCGACATGGTCCGGCTCTGGCTGCCGCAATGAGCGACTCGATCGCCTACCTCAACGGGGCCTGGCTCCCGCTCGCGCAGGCCCGCGTGCCGGTTCAGGACCGCGGCTTCATCTTCGGCGACGGTGTCTACGAAGTGATCCCGGTCTATTCGGGCAGACCGCTGCGGCTGCCCGAGCATCTCGCCCGGCTGCAGAACAGCCTCGATGCGCTGCGTATCGCCAACCCGCACTCCGCCGCCGACTGGACCGCGCTGCTGCATGAGCTGGTCGCGCGTCACCCGTGGCCGGATCAGTGCCTGTACCTGCAGGTGACCCGCGGGGTCGCAAAGCGGGATCATGCCTTTCCGAAGGACGCGGTGCCGACCGTTTTCCTGACCAGCAGCCCGCTCGCCACGCCATCCCGCGAGGAGATCGAACATGGCGTCGCGGCGGTCACCGCGACCGACTACCGCTGGGGTCGGTGCGACATCAAGTCGATCGCGCTGCTGGGCAACGTGATGCTGCGCCAAGTCGCGGTCGACGCGGGCGCGACAGAAACGGTGCTGTTCCGCGACGGCCTGCTCACCGAAGGCGCGGCCAGCAACGTCTTCGTCGTCGTGGGTGATCTGCTCCTCGCTCCGCCCAAGAGCCACCTGATCCTGCCGGGCATCACCTACGACCTGGTGCTCGAACTGGCTGCCGCGAGCGGCGTGCCGTACCGGGTGCGCGAAGTCACCGAACGGGAAACGTTGAGCGCTTGCGAGCTCTGGCTCACGTCTTCGACGAAGGAAGTGCTAGCGATCACGACCTTGAACGCTCACCCCGTCGGCACCGGCAAGCCCGGTCCGGTGTTCCGGCGCATGCACGCGCTGTATCAGGAATACAAGACGACGGTGAGCGCGGGCGAGCTCCAGCCTGCGTCGGCGGAGGCACGCGCGTGAGCGACCCCGAAGTCACGAGCCTGATCGAGTATCCCTGCGACTTTCCGATCAAGATCATGGGCACTTCGCAGGCCGGCTTCGCCCAGGCAGTCGTCGACATCGTGCAGCGTCACGCTCCCGACTTCGATCCCGCCACCGTCGAAATGCGGATGAGCCGCGCGAAGAAGTACCTGAGCGTGACCACCACGATCCGCGCCACCTCGCGCGAACAGCTCGACGCCCTGTACCGCGAGCTGTCGGACCATCCGCTGGTGGTTATGGTGCTGTAGCGAGAGGAAGGTGGCGGAGGAGGGAAGGGTGAACTCCACCGAAGCTCGGCCGGCGCGCGCAGAGCCCCCCTTGGTGCACAGCCTGGGGCGCGTCGATTACGAGCCGACTTGGCGGGCGATGCAGCAGTTCACGCAGGCGCGCTCACCCACAACCCCCGACGAGATCTGGATCCTCGAACACGATCCCGTCTACACGGTGGGCTTGAACGGGGCGCCCGAGCACCTGCTGCGGCGCACCGCGATCCCGGTGATCCACATCGACCGGGGTGGACAGATCACCTACCATGGTCCGGGGCAGCTCGTGATCTATCTGCTGCTGGATCTGCGCCGCCGCAACTACGGCGCTCGCGAGCTGGTGCGACGCATGGAGCGGGCGGTGATCGCGCTGCTCGCGGAAGAAGGGATCGCGGCCGCGGGTAACGTGACAGCGCCCGGCGTCTATGTCGGCGAAGCGAAAATCGCCGCGCTGGGGCTACGCGTGAAGAACGGCTGCTGTTACCATGGCCTCGCCCTCAACATCGACCTCGATCTGGCGCCGTTTGCCGACATCAACCCCTGCGGGTATGCGGGGATGCCGGTCACCAGGACGGCGGATCTCGGCCTCGATCTCACCGTGGAGACCGCGGGGGGGCGCCTGAGTCATCACCTGCTCGACCTTCTCGATTGAGTCCAAGCCTGCCATGAACTCTCCCCACGACAAGCAGACCGGCGCCGCCAAGACCTCTCGCATCCCGATCAAGATCGTCCCGCACGAGCGCCTGCGCAAGCCCGAATGGATCCGCGCCAAGGCACCGAGCAGTCCGACCTTCGGCGCGGTGAAGCGCGCCCTGCGCGAGAACAACCTGCACACGGTCTGCGAGGAAGCCTCGTGCCCCAACATCGGGGAGTGCTTCAGCAACGGCACCGCGACGTTCATGATCCTGGGCGATCTGTGCACGCGCCGCTGTCCGTTCTGCGACGTGGCCCACGGCCGCCCGCAGCCGCCCGACCCCGACGAGCCCCGCAACCTCGCGACGACCATCGCGGCCATGCGGCTCAAGTACGTCGTAATCACCAGCGTCGACCGTGACGACCTGCGCGATGGCGGCGCTCAGCATTTCGTCGACTGCATCCGCGCCGTGCGCGAGCATTCGCCCGCCACGAAGATCGAGATCCTCACCCCGGACTTCCGCGGGCGTCTGGAACGCGCGCTCGACGTCCTCGCCGCGTGCCCGCCGGACGTGATGAACCACAATCTGGAAACCGTGCCGAGGCTGTATCTGCAGGCGCGCCCGGGGTCCGACTACGCACACTCGCTCAAGCTGCTGCAGGACTTCAAGGCACGGCTGCCGGACGTTCCGACCAAATCCGGGCTGATGGTCGGACTGGGCGAAACCGACGACGAGATCGTGGAAGTGATCCGCGACCTGCGGGCGCACGACGTCGACATGCTCACGGTCGGCCAGTACCTGCAACCGAGCGAAGGTCATCTGCCGGTGCTGCGCTATGTGGAGCCCGCGGTGTTCGGGCGGTACGAGCGCGAGGCACTGGCGCTCGGCTTCAGCCACGCCGCCTGCGGGCCGATGGTGCGCTCGAGCTACCACGCGGACCGCCAGGCGCACGAGGCCGGCGTGGTCTAGCAGGCTAGGCGGGCTCCTTCAGCTTCGCTTCGAGCAGGGTGTGCAGGCGCGCAAAATCCGGCGCGCCCCTGATGCGCTGGACAATCTGCCCGCGTTTGTCGATGACGAAGGTCGTCGGCGTCGCCGTGACGCCGCCAAAGGCGCCTTCGATCTTCCCCATCGGATCGAGCGAGACCGCGAAAGGCAGCGCCGCACCCGCGACATGCTCCAGCACACGGTTCGGCGGGTCGTAGCGCATCGCGACCGCGATCAGCGTCACCCCACGCTCGCCGAAGCGCCGCTGAAGGTGCGCGAGATCGGGCATTTCCCGAATGCATATCGCGCAGCTCGTGGCCCAGAAATTCACCAGAACCACCCGCCCCCGCAAGTCCTGCAGGGCGATCTCCTCTCCCTGCAGGCTGGTAAAGGTGACACTGGGCGCCGGCCGGAGACCACAGCCGGCGAGCACGAACACGATCACGCACGCTGAAGCGAGCGCCCGCGCGAGCGCCGAAGGGTTGCTGGCGCGGTCAAACTTCGGCATAGTCGGCCACAAATCCTTCACGACCTGCAGCGTGACGCGCGTGACAAGCCGTCGTCGCACAGCGCAGGCGGTCGTCGCGCCAGCATTCATCAAACCCTCTTCGGGAGTCACTCAACATGAGCATCTTAGGCGAGTTCAAGGAATTCGCGCTCAAGGGCAACGTAATGGATCTTGCGGTGGGTGTCATCATCGGCGGCGCGTTCGGCAAGATCGTCGATTCGGTGGTGAGCGATCTGATCATGCCGATCGTGGGCCGCGTCGTGGGCGGGCTCGACTTCTCCAACTATTACGTTGCGCTCAAAGACGTTCCGCCGGGTACCGCACAAACGCTGGACGGGCTCAAGAAGGCGGGCGTCCCGGTCTTCGCCTACGGCAACTTCTTCACGATCGCGCTCAACTTCGTGATCCTGGCGTTCATCATCTTCATGATGGTGAAATGGATCAACAAGCTGCGCGCCCAGACCCCGCCGCCCGCGCCAGAGGATCCCGCGGACATCGTTCTCTTGCGCGAGATCCGCGACGAGCTCAAGAAGCGCTAGGCGCTATCGAGACGGTTGGCCAGAATGCTAGGCATCAGCGCAAAGAACTTCTCGCAACGTTCGGCAACGCCCGCAATCGAACTGGTGCGGAACACCTCTGTGTGCAGCCGTTCACACCCGACCGTTATTGAATCGATCGCGGTTTTTTCCCAAAGGCGCTTGCACTTCCACGTGCCAACGACTTCCAACAGAGGAGCCGAACATCGGAGATGTCGGATCCGTTCGGTAAAACCCACAGCAAACCCGACCTTGAAGCGTCCGGGATCGTGCTTCGGTTCGAGCGCGATCAAATAGAAGACGCCAAGTTCCGCGTCCAGCGCAGATGTTTTGCCGAAACGGCCTCTGTCAACGGCAACGTCATTGCTGGCCTGCAATTCCGCAAGAACGAGCTTTGCCTCTTCGGCCGTAACGTATGCGACCAACTGCCCTCTACCGCGGCTGCTCCGCTGCTTCGTGGTCTGAATCTTCAAACGCGCCAGTACCTTGAAAATGGTTTGCTTCCGCTTCCCGACCTGGGCAGCAAGATCCAGAACTGAAATAGGTTCAGCAGTCATCAACCGATTCTTTGTGAGGCCCGTTCACTCCGGCAGGGTACTCCTCGCGGGAGCCTTCCCCTTCCGCCCAGCACCCTTTGACCGTGTAACAGCACCGGACTTCGCCGGTGTCGAAGCCTGGGCATCCACATACGCGTCAAGCAGGCGGCGGATCATCCGCTGGTACTGCGTGTGATGCTTTGCGGCCTCGGACTTGAAGAACTCGATACTCCGTTTGCTCAGCGCCAGCGTCACCTTTACGCCTTCCTCACGAAACGCCAGTTCTGCCGGCGAGGGCAGGAAGTCCGGGATTACCTCAACCGCGCCGAGGGGTTCGGTGGTGTACTTGATTCTCGCGCTCATAGATGGTCTTCCCTCTGCGCCAATACCCGGCGCCGATGATTCGAATCACGGCGGTACGATAGGTAAACCGCACCGTCAGGACACCACCGTCCACCTCGCCAAAGCAATAGAACCGCT
>JAEUMX010000382.1 GCA_016791285.1 Burkholderiales bacterium | reverse complement strand
GTCGCGCGCGCCACCTGCGCCGACGTGGTCATCGCGGTCAACCTCGGCACGCCGCTCGGCAAGCGCGACCAGTTGAAGTCCGTGTTCGCGGTCGCGCTGCAGTCGGTCAATCTCATGACCGAGCTCAACGTGTCGCAGTCGTTGAGCTCCCTCAAGGAGACCGATGTCCTGATTACCCCGGAGCTGACCGGCATCAGCTCCGCCGACTTCTCGCGCTACGCCGAGGCGATCCGGAGCGGGAGCAAAGCCGCGCGCGGCGAAACGCAGCGGCTGCTCGCCCTGCAGCTGCCGGAGCCCGACTACGCGGCCTGGGTGGCGGCGCGCGAGAGCCGGCGTACCGCGCCGGTCCCGATCGCGGAGATCCGGGTTGCGACCGGCACCAAGCTGGTCAACCCGGAGGTGATCAAGTCCGAGCTCAGCGTGCAGCCCGGCGACGCGTTCACGAGCCAGGCGCTCGACGGCGACTTGAAGCGCCTGTTCGGGCGCGGCGATTTCGATCAGGTCGACTACAGCCTCGTCGATGACGATGGCAAGCGCGCGGTCCTCATCAACGCGACGGAGAAATCCTGGGGCCCCAACTACATCAAGTTCGGGCTCGGCCTGTACACGGATTTCCAGGACGGACAGCGTTTCAATCTGCTGGCGAGTTACCGCAAGACCTGGCTCAATCGCCTGGGCGCGGAATGGCGTACCGATGCGCAGGTCGGATTCACCAATCGTTTCGTGAGCGAGTTCTATCAGCCGCTCGACCTCAAGTACGTCGGCTTCGTCGCGCCGCGCATCGAGCTGCAGGCGCAGCCCACGCAGTTTTACTTCAACAACCAGCTGCTGGGCAATTACGGCGTCAAGTATGCGCGCGCGCACCTCGACCTCGGGTACCAGAGTCGTCTGTTCGACGTGCGACTCGGACCGTTCGCGGGGTGGCTGGAGGCGAGCCCGGACTTCGGGGTGGTCGACCTGACACGCTTCGAGCTGTTCCAGGCGGGCGTCACCGCGCGCGCGCTCGTGGATCAGCTCGACGACACCGATTTCCCGCGGGACGGCTACCTCGGCTTGGCGCGAATGTTCTCGACCCAGTCCGCCATGGGATCCGAAGATCAGTACACGAAGGCGGATGCTTCGCTGCTGGTCGCGAAAAGCCTCGATCGCCACACCTTGAGCCTGGGACTGTCGGGTGGCGGAACGCCGAGCGGCGACCTTCCGGTCTACGACCCTTTCATCCTGGGCGGTTTTCAGCGGCTGTCGGGCCTGCAGATCGGTCAGCTCACCGGCACGCAATACGTCCTCGGACGGCTGGCGTACTACTACAAGTACGATCGCCTGCCGCCGCAGTTGGGCACCGGGCTCTATCTCGGCGGCACGGCCGAGGTGGGGCGCATGAACGGCCCGAACGATCCGCTGCTGACGAATGAGTACCTGGGCGGGTTCAGCGTCTTCTGGGGCGCCGACACGATCATCGGGCCGGTCTACGTCGCCTATGGCCGGTCGACAGCGGGGTACGACTCGTTTTACTTTCTTCTCGGGCGGCCGTAACACGATTTTCCTGTCGTGATCTGGCACAATCGCGGGCATTCCACAGGTCTCGACCAACATGATCGCCGTATACGAAGGAGGTGTCGCTTGAGGCGCGCCGTCGTTCCCATCCTCGTGTGTTTCACGGTATTTCTTGCGGGCTGCGGTTGGATGCCATGGCGGAGCAAGGCCGATGCGCCCTCGTCCAAGGCCGAGAGCGCGGCCCCCAGGACAATCCGGGTCGGCATGGCGGCGAACTATCCACCGCTTTCGTTTCGCGAAGACGGGGAGCTCGTGGGCATCGAGGTCGACCTCGTGCGCGAAGTGGTGCGCGAGACCGGCATGACCGTGACGATCAAGCAGGTGCCCTGGGCGGAACTGATCCCGGCGCTGCAGTCGGGCAAGATCGACGTGATCATGTCCGGCATGTCGGTGACCGACGCGCGCGCGCAGCAGGTCGCCTTTGTCGAGCCCTATCTGCGCGCCGGGCAGATGGTGCTGATACGCGAACAGGACGTGCCGCGGCTCGGACAGCCCGCGCGGCTGCGCGATCCACGGCGACGCATCGCCGTCGTCAGCGGGACGACGGGTGAACAGTACGTGCGTCTCGATCTGCCGCAGGCGGAGGTGGTCGTCTTCCCCGACAGCGACGCGGCCGCAGCCGCGCTCGCAGCGGGCACGGTGGAGTACTTCATCCACGACGCACCGTCGATCTGGCGCTTCGGCATGGCGAGCAACGCGGGCGGCGCCGGACTGGTCGGTCTGTACACCCCGCTCACGGATGAATATCTCGCGTGGGCGGTGCGCAAGAACGACGTGCAGCTGAAGGCGCAGCTCGATGCGGCAGTGCGCGAGATGAAGCGGCGCGGCACGGTCGACGCGATCGTGCGCCGCTGGATCGAGACACAGGTCGAAGTGACGCCGATCCGGCCGTACTGAACGGTGCAGGCAAGCGCGTGACCCGCTTCCCGGTGCTGCTGATCCTGGTGGGGCTCGTGCTCGGACCTGGTTATTACGCGTGGGCCGCGTTCTTCAGCGGCGGCAGCGTGGGAGAGCACCGATTGGGCGAGAAGGGGGCGCGCTTCACGCTGTCGAGCGGCGACGTGATGCGATTCTCGAACGCGAACACGTTCCAGCCGGTGGAGCTCGCGCTCGATCCGGCGATGAACACGGTGGGTCTGGCACTCGTGTTCGAGGTGGTGGGCGACGTGCACATCGAACCCGTGCGCAGCAACGCGTACCGGGCGCACTTGCTGGTGGGCGGCAGTCCGCTCGTGGAGAAACAGGTGACGATCGGCCGCGGCACCAGTCAGGGCCCGGATCAGCGCTGGTCGGAGCTGGTCGCGACGGTCGACGTGCCGAGCGCTGCCGCCTATACGTTCGTGCTCGAAGAGACCAGGCCGCCCGAGCTGCCGCTCGCGGGCATCAGCCTGCAGGTGCGGCGCAACGTCGTGCGCGCACGGATGGAATTGGTCTGGTCGGGCGTTGCCATGCTGATCGCCGGTGTGGTCGCCTTCTTCGTCGCCACGCGACGCTCTTCCTGAATGAAGCCCACGCCGATGCGCATGCTTTTTGTCGCCAGTCTCCTCGTCTGCGCCCTCGCGCGCGCAGCCGGACCGCAGGGCGAGTTTCTCCCTGCCGTCAGCGTCGCGAGCCGCGATGGTGGTTTGACCTACAACTGGATCGTCTCCAGGAGCCGCGACTACCGGCTCTACGTGCCCGCGAGCTACGTCAAGGGCAAGCCGATGCCGCTCGTGGTCATGCTGCACGGCTGCAAGCAGGACCCCGAGAGCTTCGCCGCCGGCACGCGCATGAACCGGCTCGCCGACGAGCACGGCTTCCTCGCGCTCTACCCGCGCCAGAGCGCGCTCGCCAACGGCTACTCGTGCTGGAACTGGTTCGACCCGAGCACACAGGCGCGAGGCGGCGAGGCGGCGATCGTGATGGCGATGGTCGACGATGTCCGCGCGCGCTACAGCGTCGACGCCGAGCGCATCTACGTGGCGGGCATCTCGGCGGGCGGGGCGTTTGCCGCGATCCTCGCCAGCTGCTATGCCGACGTCTTCGCGGCGGCGGCCGTGCACTCCGGTTTTCCCTACGGCGTCGCGGACAATCCGATCGCGGGACTGCGGGTCATGGAGAAGGCGTATCCGTACGACGCCGAGAAGTCCGGGCGGGCAGCCTTCGACTGCCGGGGCGGCGGACGGCGCACCCTCCCCATGCTGGTGATCCACGGTACCGAGGACGACAAGGTGCTGCCGAAAGCGGCGGGCGACGTCGTGCAGCAATTCGCCCAGGTGGGCGACTTGTGCGACGACGGGCAGGACAACGACAGCGTCGCCGCAACGCGGCTTACGAAGCAGGCGGTTGCGGGAGAGGTCGGTGGACATGCCTATGTCGTGTCGACGCTCTCACGCGCCGGCAAGCCCTTGCTGCAGGAGGTGCTGGTCACGGGACTGGGCCACGCGTGGAGCGGCGGCGACGATGGCCGCCAGAGCCCCGACGAACGCGTGAAGTACCCGTACAACGATCCGCGGGGACCCGATGCGAGTCGCATGATATGGGCCTTTTTCGCGCAGCACACCCTTGCCGACAACCCGGCCTGCGCGGTGCGCAAGTGACGCGATGAGCGAACGCGAAAAGATGCTGGCGGGCGAGCTCTACGACCCGCTCGATGCGGCGCTCTGCGCCGACCGGCGCCGCGCGCGGCTGCTCTTTCAAGCCTTCAACCACACGCGCGATGACCAGGGCGAAGAGCGCGCACGGCTCATTCGGGAGCTGATCCCGGCGTCGGGCGAGGGTGTCTGGATCGAGCCGCCCTTCTTCTGCGACTACGGCCGCAACATCACGCTCGGCGACAAGGTCTTCTTCAACTTCAACTGCGTGGTGCTCGACGTGGCGCCGGTGCGGATCGGGTCGCGCGTGCTTTGCGGGCCGGCCGTGCAGATCTACGCGGCGACGCACCCGCTGCGGGCAATCGAGCGCCAGACCGGCCTCGAGCTGGGCGCACCGGTCGAAATCGGCGACGACGTGTGGGTCGGCGGCGGTGCGATCGTCTGCCCCGGCGTGCGCATCGGGGCGCGGTCGGTGATCGGCGCAGGCAGTGTGGTCACGCGCGACATTCCTGATGGCGTCTTCGCCGCGGGCAATCCTTGCCGCGTCATCCGGTCGATCGAAGACTGAGGCATGTGCGGTCGCTACGTCACGCCGGACGAGGCGGCGCTGGAGCGCTTCTGGACGCTGGATCGCCGCCACTGGAATCCGCTTCGCGGAAGTTTCAACGCCGCGCCGACCAGCATCGTTCCCATCGTCCATCGCGCCGCGGACGGCGCCTCCGAGCTCCTGGCGGCGCGCTGGGGTCTCGTCCCGCACTGGTGGAGCAAAGCGAAGCTGCCGACGCTCACTTTCAACGCGCGCAGCGAAGAGGTGGCGGACAAGCCGATGTGGCGGGACAGCTATCGACGCATGCGCTGCCTCATGCCGGCGCGGGGCTGGTACGAGTGGCAGGCGCGTGCGCCCGCGCCCGGAGCAGGCAAGCGCCGATCTCCCAAGCAGCCGTACTACGTCTA
>JAEUMX010000315.1 GCA_016791285.1 Burkholderiales bacterium | reverse complement strand
GCGGGTCTCGAGAAGGACACGGAGGGTCTGGGCGCCGTCGGCGGATACAAAGAGCTCGCGCAGTGGACCGAGCTCGGTGGTACGCTGACGGTGTTTGCGCTGCCAGCCAGCAGCAAGTAATCGCGTTCAGCCAGTTCCTGCAAACTGGCAAACACGTACGGCTGGCATCTCGACGCAAGTCGGGATGCCAGTTTTTTGTCATCCCGCGCCGGGTGAGCGGGCGGGCGGCGAGCCGGCCGTACAGAGCTCGCGGGCTTTGGGAATCAACCCAAACGATGATCATGCGAACGAGGAAGGTAGGAATGAAGCTCAGTGCAGTTTTGCTGTCTGCAGTCATCGCCGCAGTATCCGCCACGGTTGGCGCAGCGGATGCGCCGTACAAGGTTACGGACGGCAACAAGGTAGACGCGAACACCCGCAAGGGTTTCGAAACCTGGCGCGGCGCCGCGTGTGAGCGATGCCACGGGCCGAACCAGGAAGGCATGGTCGGACCCTCGCTGATCGAGTCGCTCAAGACCATGAACAAGCAGGACTTCGCAAATGTCGTACTGAAGGGGCGGCCGGACAAAGGGATGCCCAACTTCGACGGCAGCAAGCAGGTGACAGACAACATCGACAACCTCTACGTTTATCTCAAGTGCCGCTCCGACGGCGCCTGCAAGACCGCCAAAGTGCAACTCGCCGAGTAATTCCACGGGTGGCTCGTCTCCCGCGAACTTCGCTTCGGGGGGAATCGCGCCCGTTTGCCGCTGTACAGGCACAGGCGGCTGAACCTTGTTCGGGGACTCCCTGTCTCATGGGGCTCAACGAAGAGCGCACTTTTTCCCGAACTCAAAATGAATGAACTTACGTACAAGCGCCTGCTGGCCGTGGTCGCGGCGTCGATGTGTTTTTCCGGTTTCCCCGCGCAGGGGGCGCTTGCCCAATCAGCACTTCCCGGCGAGAAAGACAAGGTGCTGCGGGTCTGCGCCGACCCCAACAATCTGCCGCTTTCGCACGAGAACCAGCAGGGGTTCGAAAACAAGATCGCGGAGCTCTTTGCGCGCGAGCTCGGCTGGAAGCTCGAATTCTTCTGGTTTCCGCAGCGCATGGGCTGGGTGCGCAATTCCCTGCGCGCTCAGGTGCCGCAAGAGAAGCGGTACAAGTGCGACCTCGTCATGGGTGTGTCGGAGGATTTCGATCAGGGGGCGCCGACCGTGCATTACTTCCGGTCCACTTACGCCATGGCATTCCTCAAGGGTCGCGGCCTGGACAACATCAAGACGCCTGACGACCTGCTCAAGCTGCCGCCCGAGCAGCTTAAGAAACTGCGCTTCGGCGCCTTCGCCCAGACCCCCGCAGTCGACTGGCTGCTGCGTCACAACCTCATCGACCAGATGGTGCCTTATCAGCGCATGACCGGCGATCCGCAGCAATACCCCGGCGAGATCGTCGAGAAGGATCTGGTAGACGGCAAGATCGATGTCGCGTTCGCCTGGGGCCCGATCGCCGGCTATTTCGGCAAGAACGCCAAGAACGCGAACATCGTCGTCGTGCCGTTCAAGCCGGACCCCGAGATCAAGTTCGACTATGCCATCGCAATGGGCGTGCGGCGCGGCGAGAAGGAGTGGCTGGAAACGGTCAACAAGCTGATCGAGAAGAACCGCACCGAGATCGAACGCATTCTGCTGGAGTACGGAGTGCCCCTGATCGACGACAAGGGGCAGGTCATCACGAAGGCGGGCACCGGCTATTACACCCCGCGTCA
>JAEUMX010000219.1 GCA_016791285.1 Burkholderiales bacterium | reverse complement strand
CGCGATCTTCACCGCGGCTTCGTCCAGCACGAGATCGGGCCGGGCGGCGAGCTTCGAACTGATGGCGTCGAGTGTCTCGGCGATCTGGAGTGCGGACGGGCGCTCGTCCTCCTCCAGCGGCGGATGGACTTCGAGATAGAGCGCATCCGGTCCCCAGCCCAGCTTGATGGGCTGATTCATGAGCCGCACCGGGGTGCCGACCGGGGCCAGCTGGAACAGCGTCTCGATGTGCTCGGGCAATAGCCGCATGCACCCGTGCGTGACCTGCATGCCGACACCGAATTCCTTGTCGGTGCCGTGGATCAGGTATCCCGGAATTCCCAGTCGCAACGCATAGAGCCCGAGCGGATTGTCCGGCCCGGGCGGCACAACCTTCGGCAGTATGTCGCCCTCGGCTTCGTGCTCGGCACGGATCGACGCCGGCGGGGTCCAGGAAGGATTCTTCTGCTTCGAGGCGACCTGCGTGAGGCCGAGCGGCGTCTTCCAGTCCATCCGGCCGACCGAGATCGGGAAGGTGATGACTTCGCGCGGGTGGGTTTTTTTCGCCGGCTCCGGGAAGTAGTAGAGCCTGTATTCCGGCAGATTGATGACGATGCCTTTACGCGCGGCATCCGGCAGGAGTCTGCGCCCGGGGATGATGACTTCGCTGCCGGGCGGAGGCAGCCAGCGGTCGACACCGGGATTGGCGTTCAGGATTTCCTCCTGGCCGATGCCTTGTTCGCGCGCGACGTCGAGCAGCGTCTGTTCGTCGCGCACCGTCACAGAACGGTTTTCGCCGACGAGGCTCGAGTCCGGTCTGGGCAGCGTGTGGCGCTCGACCGGCGCCGGCTCGCCACGGACGGGCAGGGCGCCGGCAATCAACACGGCGCCAAGCAGGACGGCTGCGGGACGGAATCGGAGAGGGTTCATGCTCATCGTGGCCGCGAGATGATAACGGCAGTCGGGAAAAAATGCGCCTGCTGCGACTACTCGTTGCGCAGATAACGCCCGTCGTCGAAAGTCGCGACCCACTCCGGCTTGTAGACGATGAAAAGCGTGATGGTCATCCCCGTGAACAGGGCTTCGGACCAGGCGAGCAGCAGGTAGTACGGCAGGTAGAGCCCGAAGAGCTGACCGGAAGGGTACGCGCCCGCCCCTGCGAGCAGCGAAGTCGTCACGAGACCCACCGCCGCTACGGCGACGGCGGCCCCGGCAAAGGCGGTGAGAAAGACGTACACGAAGAAGTTGTTGGGCAGGCGCGATTCGATCAGCCGGTATAGCGCGTAGCTCAGTGCCACGGGTACGGCAGCCATCGTGAATCCGTTGAGTCCGAAGCTGTGCCAGCCGCTGCCGCTCCAGGCCGTCACCGCGGCCAGCACCAGCGTGAGTCCGACCAGGGCGAGGCGCTGGCCAACCATCAGGGTAAACAGCGTCGCGCCCAGGAAGTGAAAGTTGAGGCCGGGCTGGATACCCGCGGTGATCTGCCAGAGCAGCGCGAGGCAGACGACGGTCCCGAGCCACGCGTTGAGCGCCACCGAGTCCGCGACGAGGCGGCGCCACGGTGCACGGCGCACGGCGAGGACCAGGCAGGGCACGAAAAGGAGCCAGCCGAGCCCGTACCAGGCGGGCGGGAGCAGGGTGTCCGGAAAGTTCACGATGGCGTTTTACGGTATACTGCGCGGCCGCAAATTGTCCCCCGACCGCAAGAAGCGAGACCCTGAAACGGCCGCTTCGTTCCAGCGCCTCCCGCTTCCAGCGTCTCCCGCATGCGTCTCGCCCTCTTCGACCTCGACAACACCCTGCTCTGCGGCGACAGCGACTTCGAGTGGGCCCAGTTCCTGATCGGCAAGGGTGTTCTGGACCGTGAAGTCTATGAGGCGCGCAACCAGGATTTCTACGATCAGTATCGCAGCGGCACGCTCGACATCCACGAGTTCCTCGACTTTCAGCTAAAGCCCCTGTCGCGCCATCCGCGCGCCGTGCTCGACGCGTGGCACCGCGAGTTCATGGCCGAGCGGATCGCCCCCCTGATCGGCGAGGCGGCCCGGCAACTATTGCGCTCTCACGCCGACGATCTGCGCGTCATCGTCACGGCAACCAACAGCTTCGTCACCCGGCCGATCGCGCGAGTGCTCGCAGTCGAGCACTTGATCGCGACCGACCCCGAGGCCGCTGACGGCGAGTTCACCGGCCGCGTGGCGGGCACCCCGTGCTTTCGCGAGGGCAAGGTCGAACGTCTGCAGGCCTGGCTCGCGGGGCGCGGGACCCCCCTGCAGTCCTTCGCGGAAAGCTGGTTCTACAGCGATTCGCTGAACGATTTGCCGCTGCTCGGGGCGGTGTCGCGCCCGGTCGCGGTGGACCCCGACGAGACCCTGCGCCGGCACGCACGGGACCACGGTTGGCCGATCATCAGCCTGCGGTCGACACCTTCTTGAACCGGCCGGGACGCGAGAGAGTGCGGCCCCGTTCGGCCGTGCGCTGCAACGTGCGATGTATAATTCACGCCTTGCCGCTCCGGGGTCCGCTTCCGGCCCGGAAGGCCACTCGGCCCGCCACTTCATGATCCGCAAGTTCCTGCATCGCGTCTTCTCGCGTCGCGCCCGCTCGCAGGATCCGGTCGTCATCCCATTCGAAAAGCACGGCGTGCCCCGTACCGGCATCAGCGACTGTGCGCGCAAGGTCACGGCCACGCTGCAGGAGCGCGGGTTCAAGGCATTCGTGGTGGGCGGTGCGGTGCGCGACCTCCTGCTCGGCCGCAATCCGAAGGACTTCGATGTCGCGACCGACGCCACGCCCGAAGAGGTACGCTCCGCCTTTCGCCGCTCGCGCATCATCGGTCGCCGCTTCCAGATCGTCCATTGCCTGTGCGGGCCGGAGACGGTCGAGGTCTCGACCTTCCGCGGTCCGGCGCTGCAGGCGGACGAATCCGGGCACAAGGACGCCCACGGCCGGCTGCTGCGCGACAACGTCTGGGGGACGCAGGAGGAGGATGCGCTGCGGCGCGACTTCACCGTCAACGCGCTCTTCTACGATCCCACGACCCAGGAAATCGTCGACTACTGCGGCGGCTGGGACGACCTGCGGAAGAGGCGGCTGCGCATCATCGGCGACCCGGAGCAGCGCTACCGCGAGGATCCGGTGCGCATGCTGCGCGCCGTGCGTCTTGCCGCGAAGCTCGGGCTCGGGCTCGACCCCGCCACCAAGAAGCCCATCAAGCCGCTCGCCGACTTGCTGGAGAACGTGCCGGCGGCACGTCTCTTCGACGAGATGCTGAAGCTGCTGCTCTCGGGTCATGCTGCCGAGAGCGTGGCGAAACTGCGCGAAGAGGGGCTGCACCACGGCCTGCTGCCGATGCTGGACGTGATCGTCGAGCAGCCGCTCGGCCAGCGCTTCGTGATGCTCGCGTTGCGCAACACCGATCAGCGCATCCGTGCCGACAAGCCGGTCTCGCCCGCGTTCCTGTTCGCGGCGCTCTTGTGGCACGAGGTGGTGAGTGCGTGGAAGAGCCTGCAGGCGCAGGGTGTGAAGGTCATGCCGGCGCTGCACGAGGCCATGGAACAGGTAGTGAGCCAGCAGTCGGAGAAGCTCGCGATCCCGCGCCGGCTGAGCGCACCGATGAAGGAGCTGTGGGCCATGCAGCCGCGCTTCGAGGCGCGCAGCGGCCGCCGGCCGCTGGCCTTGCTCGCGCATGAGCGCTTCCGGGCCGGCTACGATTTCCTCCTGCTCCGGTGCGAGAGCGGCGAAGTGGAGTCGGAACTGGGGGACTGGTGGACGAAGTTCCAGGACGCGAGCGACGAGGTGCGCAACGCGATGCTCTTGCCGAGCACCGGGAAAGGCACGCGCCGCCGGCGTCCGCGCCGCAAACGACCAGCTGCGGTGACCGAGACGGTCGGCGAGCCCGGAGGCGAACAGTGAACCCGCCGCCGGCGATCGCCTTCGTGGCCCTGGGCAGCAACCTCGACGCACCGCGCGAACAGGTCGCACGTGGCATGCTGGAGATCGGCGCGTTGCCGGAGACCCGGCTCGTCAGACGATCGTCTCTGTACCGTACTGCGCCCGTGGGATTCCTCGAACAACCTGATTTCATCAATGCCGTCGTGATGGTGGAAACCGCGCTCGCCCCCCATGCGCTGCTCGATGGACTGCTCGCGATCGAGCGGCGCCACGGCCGCGTGCGCGAGTTCACGAACGCACCGCGCACGCTCGACCTCGACGTACTGCTCTACGGCGACCTCGTGCTCCACGAGCACGGGCTCACACTGCCGCACCCGCGCATGCACGAGCGCGCGTTCGTGCTGCAGCCGCTCGCCGAGATCGCCCCCGACACGGTGATTCCGGGCAGGGGGCGCGTGGCCGACCTGCTGCGGGAGTGTCACGACCAGCGGCTGGAGCCTCTCGATGCCGCCTGAGCGGCTGCGGTTCGTTGCCATCGAGGGGCCGATCGGGGCCGGCAAGACGAGCCTCGCGCGCTCGCTCGCGGAACGCCTGCACGCGCGTCTCGTGCTCGAGGAGCCGGAGACGAATCCCTTCCTGCCGCGCTTCTACCGCGACCCGGAGCGCCACGCGCTCGCCACCCAGCTCTTTTTTCTCACGCATCGGGTGAATCAGCTCTCCGCGCTGATGCGGCAGGAGCTGTTCGCGGGGCGCGTCGTCGCCGACTTCATGCTCGACAAGGATCCGCTTTTCGCGGAGCTCACCCTCACCGCGGACGAGCTCGCGCTCTATCGGGACCTGTACGCGCACGTCAAGCCGCGCGCGCCGGCGCCCGATCTCGTCATCTATCTCCAGGCCTCGCCCGACACGCTGATCGAGCGTGTCAAGCGGCGCGGCATCGACTACGAGAACGACCTCACGCTCGACTACCTGCGGCGGCTGGCGGACGCGTACAGCGTGTTCTTCCACCATTACGCCGCCGCGCCCGTGCTGATCGTCAACAGCGACCACCTCAACTTCGTCGACGCCCGTGCGGACCTGGACCTGCTGCTCACGCAGGTCGCCGAGATGCGCGGCAGCCGGGCGTTCTTCAATCTGGGAACCTGAATCGATGCGGATCACGCTCTCCGCGCTCCAGCGCATGAGTCTCGACGGTAACAAGATCGCAACCCTGACCTGCTACGACGCGAGCTTCGCGGCGCTGCTCGACGCTGCCGGGGTCGAGGTGATGCTGGTGGGCGACTCGCTCGGCATGGTGCTTCAGGGGCACGAGACGACCCTGCCGGTCACGCTGGAGCAGATGATCTATCACACCGCGTGCGTCGCCCGCGGCGCGAAGCGTGCGTTCGTCATGGCGGACATGCCTTTCGGCACGTTTCAGACCGGACCGGCGGATACCTTCCGTAACGCGGCGCAGCTCATGGCGGCCGGGGCGCAGATGGTCAAGATCGAAGGCGGCGCGCCGATGTTCGAGACCGTCGCCTACCTCACGCGGCGCGGCATTCCCGTCTGCGGCCACGTCGGCCTGACGCCCCAGTCGGTACACCAGCTCGGCGGCTACGCAGTGCAGGGACGGGCGGAGGAGGAGGCGGCGCGCATTCTCGACGAGGCGCGCAATCTCGAGAAGGTCGGTGCCGGCATGATCGTGCTCGAGGCGATCCCGGCCAAGCTCGCGAAGGAAGTCACCGAAAGTCTGCGCATCCCGACCATCGGCATCGGCGCGGGTGTGGACTGTTCGGGCCAGGTGCTGGTGCTGCACGACATGCTCGACATCTATCCCGGCAAGAAGGCCAAGTTCGTCAAGAACTACATGCGGCCCTCGAAGAGCCTGCAGGCCGCGGTGGAAAGCTACGTGAAAGAGGTAAAGGCGAAGACCTTCCCCGGTCCCGAGCACGCGTTCTAATCGCCGCCCGCAACATGGAAGTGATCACCACCTTGCCCGCATTGCGCGAGCGGCTCGCCGCCGAGCGCGCCGTTGCGCTCGTGCCGACCATGGGCAACCTGCACGAGGGACACCTCGACCTGGTGCGCATCGCGCGCAGCGAGGGCTCGTGCGTGCTCGTGAGCATTTTCGTGAACCGCCTGCAGTTCGGCCCGGCCGAAGATTTCGACCGCTATCCGCGCACGCTCGAATCCGACCTCGCGAAGCTCGCGCCGCTGGGCGTCGAGGTCGTGTTCGCGCCGGACGAGCGCGAGCTCTACCCGGTCCCGCAGCAGTTCTTCGTGGAGCCGCCTGCGATCGCGGACGATCTGTGCGGCGCCTTCCGCCCGGGACACTTCCGGGGTGTCGCGACGGTGGTGCTGAAGCTGTTCAACGCCGTGCAGCCGGCGGTGGCCGTGTTCGGCAAGAAGGACTATCAGCAGCTCTTCATCATCCGCGCGATGGTCGAACAACTGAATCTGCCGGTGCGGATCGTTGCCGGGGAGACGCGACGCGAGGCGGACGGG
>JAEUMX010000197.1 GCA_016791285.1 Burkholderiales bacterium | reverse complement strand
GCCGTGACCGGTGTCAGCACCGGCGCGCTGATCGCCCCGTTCGCATTCCTGGGCGACGAGCAGTCGATCGACCAGATCGTGTCCCTCTATCGCAATCCGCAGAAGGACTGGGTGCAGCGGCGCGGGATGCTGTACTTCCTGCCGGACAATGCTTCGTTCGCCGAGGTTCCGGGGCTCGAGCGAGAGATGCAGAAGTACGTCACCATCGACATGGTTCGACGCATCTCGAAAGCGGGGGACGACGGCCGCGTCGCGCTGGTCAACACGACCAATCTCGACGATGGCACGTCACGGATATTCAACCTGGTGACTGAAGCCCGGCGCGCCGCCGACTCCGGCAAGCTCGACCGCATCCACAGCGTGATGCTCGCCTCGGCCGGAATCCCCGGCGCCTTTCCGTTCCGGATCATCGACGACGGCCTGTACGTGGACGGCGGCGTCACCGGCAACATCGTCTATGGCGGGCGCATCAACGAGGAGGGCACCCTGCCCGCCCTGTGGCAGAAGGCGTATCCGGGTCTGCCGATGCCGAAGCTGCGCTTCTGGGTGATCTTCAACAATCAGTTCCGCCCGGTGCCGCAAGTGACGGAGCCGAACTGGCCGGCGGTCATTCAACGCAGCATGGAGACCTCCACGCGCGCGGCCACGGCCACCGCCGTCCGGCATCTGTTCGCTATGGCCGAGATCTCGCGGCTCAAGCGCAAGGCCGACGTCGAGGTGCGTGTCGTGTCGATCCCCGGCGACTGGGTTCCGCCGGTCCCCGGCGTGTTCGTCAAGGAGACCATGAACGATCTGGCGGACCGGGGTGAGAAGATGGGCGCGGACCCCGCGAGCTGGAGCGACGCGCCGCCGGCGTTTTGACGCGGCGCGTGGACGCAACCCGAGCATCAGCCGTGTGGAGGTAGTCGCCATGTCGAAGAAGCATCCCATCATCGCCGTCACCGGTTCGTCGGGCGCCGGCACGACCACGGTCAGGCAGGCCCTGGCCCATATCTTCGCGCGGGTCGATGCCAAGGCGATTTTCGTCGAAGGCGACAGCTTTCACCGCTTCGATCGCGCGGAAATGAAGCGCGAGGTCGAGCGCGCCAACCGCGACAACCGGAATCTCAGTCACTTCGGCCCGGAAGGGAATCTGTTCGACCGGCAGGCGCAACTCTTCAAGAGCTACGGCGAGACCGGCACCGGAGAGCTGCGGCATTACCTCCACAATGAGGAAGAAGCGGCCCCTTACGACCAGGAGCCGGGGACCTTCACCCCTTGGGAGCCAGTGCCGCCGAATACCGACCTCCTGTTCTACGAGGGTCTGCACGGCGGGGTGGTGGCGGACGACATCGACATGGCGCAGCACGTCGATCTCCTGATCGGCGTGGCGCCGACCATCAACCTCGAGTGGATACAGAAGATCCACCGCGACACGAAGGAGCGGGGTTACGCGACGGCGGAGGTGATGCGCACGATCCATCGCCGCATGTACGACTACATGCACTACATCGTGCCGCAGTTCTCGCGCACGCACATCAACTTTCAGCGCATCCCGATGGTCGACACCTCCAACCCGTTCGTGGCGCGGGACGTGCCGACGCTCGACCAGAGTCTGGTGCTGATCCACTTCCTGAAGCCGAAGCCGGACGTCGAGTACAAGCTGCATCTGAAGGGGCTGATCGAGGGATCGACGATCACCGGGTTCAACACACTGGTGATCCCTGGCGGGAAGATGATGTACGCGATGGAATTGATCCTGACGCGGCGCATCCTGGAGTTGATGGAGCGGCGGAAACGGCCGGTCTGAGGACCAGCCGAGGCGACCCGCTCGGCGACGCTGCGCGGGCGGCGTACAATTGCGCGACTTCGACCCGCGCGCTGCCAGTGCGGCCGTGCTCTCGACGGTACCTCCTTCCGAACATTTCGCCGTGTCGCTCTCCACCATTCCCGAAATCCTCGACGAGATCCGCGACGGGCGGATGGTGGTGCTGGTCGACGAGGAGGATCGCGAGAACGAAGGCGATCTCGTGCTCGCCGCCGACTTCGTCACGCCCGAGGCGATCAACTTCATGGCCCGTTATGGGCGCGGGCTCGTCTGCCTCACGCTCACCGAGGAGCGCTGCCGACAACTGAATCTGCCGCCGATGGCGGTCTCGAACCGTTCGCCGCTCGGCACCAACTTCACCGTGTCGATCGAGGCGGCGGAAGGCGTGACCACCGGCATCTCCGCGGCCGACCGCGCGCACACGATCCGGGTCGCGGTGGCCAAGCACGCGCGGCCGTCGGACATCGTGCAGCCGGGGCACGTCTTTCCGCTGATGGCGCACAAGGGCGGGGTGCTGGCGCGCGCCGGGCACACCGAGGCCGGCTGCGACCTCGCACAGCTCGCCGGCCTCACGCCCGCGGCGGTGATCTGCGAGATCCTGAAGGACGACGGCTCGATGGCGCGGCTCGCCGACCTCGTCGAATTCGCGCGCGTGCACCAGCTCGGGATCGGCAGCATCGCCGATCTCATCCACTATCGCGGCCGCACCGAGTCGCTGGTCGAGCGCGTGCTGGAGCGCGACATCGAGACCAGTTACGGACGCTTCCGGCTCATCGCCTATCGCGACAAGACCGGCGATGCCACCCACATCGCGCTCGTGCGCGGCACGATCGCGCCGGAGACCGAAGTGCTCGTGCGCGTGCACGAGCCCCTGTCGGTGGTGGACATGCTCGACCTCGAAAGCCGCCGGCACTCGTGGAGCCTGCACCGCGCGATGGAACTGGTCGCGGCCGCGCCGTGCGGGGTCCTCGTCCTGCTCCACCGCACCGAATCGGGGGCGGACGTGCTCGCGCGCTTGCAGCCGGACGCCGTCGGGCGCTGGGAGGGCAAGACGCTGCGCAACTATGGCATCGGGACCCAGATTCTGCGCGACCTCGGCATTGCCCGCATGAAGCTGCTCGCCGTGCCGCGCAAGATGCCGAGCTGGAGCGGCTTCGACCTCGATGTGACGGGCTATCTGCAGCCCGACGCGGGGCTTGAAACGTTCAAGGAGACGTAGAGTTGAGCCGATACGACGACATCCGGGAGGTCGAGCGCAGCCTCGAGGGCGAGGGGCTGCGCATCGGTATCGCCATGTCCCGCTTCAATCCCGAGGTCGGGGACGGGCTGCTGTCGAGCTGCACCGCGACGCTGCTCAAGCTCGGCGTCGCGCGCGAGGATGTCCTCATCGTGACCGTGCCGGGTGCGCTCGAGCTGCCGCTGGCGCTGCAGAAGCTTGCGAACTCGGGACGCTTCGACGCGCTGATCGCGCTCGGCGCCGTGATCCGTGGCGAGACCTATCACTTCGAAGTGGTGTCGGACCGTTCCGCCGAGGGCATCATGACCGTGCAGCTCGATGCCGGGCTGCCGGTCGCCAACGGTGTGCTGACGACGGAGGACGACGATCAGGCACTGGCCCGCATGGGCGTGAAGGGAGCCGAGTGCGCCGAAGCGGCAGTCGAGATGGCGAACCTGCTGCGGCGGATCGATGGCAAGGGCTGAGGCGCCAGACGACGGCGCGAAGTCGCGCGGCGGACGGCGGCGCGCGCGCGAGCTCGCGCTGCAGGGTCTCTACCAGTGGCTGGTCGGCGGCCAGGATGCAGGCGCGATCCTCGCCCACTTGCAGGAAGACGAGGCGTACCGGCTCGCCGAGCGGGAATATGTCGAAGTGCTGCTCCGGGGGGTCGTCGACGATGCGGCGGCGTTGCGCGACGCGCTCACGCCTTACCTCGATCGCGCCCCGAACGCGCTCTCGCCCGTGGAGCACGCGATCCTGCTGATAGGCGCCTACGAGCTCGTGCATCGTCCGGAGATCCCGCGCCGCGTCGTCATCAACGAGGCGATCGAGATCGCGAAGTCCTTCGGCGGCACGGACGGCTACAAGTACGTGAACGGCGTGCTCGACCGCTTTGCGGCGAAGGCGCGGGCAGGGGAGTGAGGGTGCGGCTGCCCGCGAGGCGTCAGCGCAGCCGCTTCATCATCGCCTTGCTGCCCCGGCACGCGCTGTCGTATTCCTTGGTCTCGCGAATCGCCTCCGGCAGCTCCCAGTGCTCGAGATCGTCGTAGTCCAGCGCGCGAAAGAAATGTCTCGCGGTCGTCGTGAGGAGGTAGAGTCCGCGTAACCTCGCCTCGTCCGCGCGCGCCTCGCATGCGGCGACCAGATGCCGCCCGATACCCTGTCCGCGCCGGTCCGGTCGCACCGCCAGCGACCGCAGCAGCCCGAAGCTGCCACACGGTTCGACGGCAGCGGTGCCCACCACGACGTCCCCTTCCACGGCCAGCAGGAACCACGGGGCGCTCCACGCGGTGATGTCCGCCGTGGGCAAGCCTGTCGCTCCCAGAAGGGCGCGGATTGCCGGCAAGTCGCCGGCTTCGGCGCGCCTCGTGGCGACTGCGGCGATCATCGGCCACGCCCGAGCAGGGCTTGCGCCGCGGCGCGACGCCGGTCGCGCCGGATGAACCAGGCCGCGACCGTGGCGAGCGTGAGTCCGAAGAGGATGCCGAATGCCGCAATCATTGGATGCGATCGGGTGACGGGGTGCTGGTTAGCGGTCGCCATATCCCTTTAGAATGGCCCTTTCCCAGATTCGATCGACGCCATGCTCTCCGAGTTCGACCTCATCCGTCGCTTTTTCACGCGCCCTGCACCGCAGGCGATATTGGGTGTGGGCGACGACTGCGCCCTGATCCGGTTGACGCCCGATGCCGACCTCGTGGTGTCTACCGACATGCTCATCGCGGGGCGCCACTTCCATCGGGACGCCGACCCCGTCAAACTCGGCCACAAGGCGCTCGCAGTCAACCTGTCCGACATGGCGGCGATGGGGGCCACGCCGCGGTGGGCCACACTCGCACTGGCGCTGCCCGAAGCCAACGAGCTATGGCTCGAGCCCTTCGCCCGCGGCTTCCTGCAACTCGCCAAACGCTACCGGGTCGATCTCGTCGGCGGCGACACGACGCGCGGACCGCTCACCATCTGCGTCCAGATCATGGGCGAGGTGGCACCGGGCGCTGCGCTGCGGCGCGACGGCGCCAAACCGGGGGACGAGATCTGGGTATCGGGGCAGCTGGGCGACGCCGCGCTCGTGCTCGCACATCTCGATCACTCGATCGTGCTGGAGCCGCACGAGGTGGCGATGTACTCGCCGCGACTGCACGAGCCGTCGCCGCGCGTGGGGCTCGGCCGCGCCCTGGTCGGGATCGCACACAGTTGCATCGATGTCTCCGACGGCCTGGCAGCCGACCTCGGTCACATCCTCGAGCGCTCGCAGGTGGCCGGTGTGATCGAGCTGGCGCGGGTACCGCGCTCGCGTCTGGTCGATCGCAAGCTGCCGGCTGCGGCGGCATTGCGGGCGATGCTGGCAGGCGGCGACGACTACGAGCTCTGCTTCACCGCGCCCGCCGAGCGCCACGGCGACGCCCTGCAGATCGGCAAGCGGGCCGGCATTGCGCTGACCTGCATCGGACGCATCGAAGAAGGGGCCGGTCTTACCATCGTCGACGCGAAGGGCGAGCCGGTGAGCATCGGCATCACCGGCTGGGACCACTTCGGCGCGCTCGCGCGCGATTCCGGATTCGTCCCGCCGGAGCAGCCGTGAGCGCGGTCGCGGCACCGCCGCGCCAGCCGAGCTGGCGCTTCGTGCTGGGTCACCCTTCGCACTTTCTCGCCTT
>JAEUMX010000137.1 GCA_016791285.1 Burkholderiales bacterium | reverse complement strand
CGGACATGGTCGTCAGCGGGGATGTTGCTGGCCCTGAACTGATCGGAGACGGCCATCAATTGCGACTTTTTCAAGCTACGTCGCCTTCAAGAGGGCCGGCGGAGTGCCGGGGACGCGCAGTGCGAAGCGGATTATATGCCTAGGGACGCTGCGCCGTCTGATTCGCCCCGCATGCTGCGGTGTGACCGTGCCTCGATATCACGTACACCGCGCTTGGCTTCCTATAATGGGGTATGGGAGGAACAGCCTCCCGGCTTGCTCATCGACGGGCAGCGAGCGCCGACTCCAAATCACGGCATGGAAGCCTATCGCGCCATGAACGAACGAAGGTGGCGGTCGATGGGAGGAAGCCATTGAGTGCTATCAACGCGCCATCGAGAGTGAAGAGCTTGCCGAGGTGTTCTACCAGAGCCTCATGCGCTGTTACGCGCACCTCGGACGCCGTGCTGAAGGTGTCTGCGTCTACCGGCGTCTGCGCCGAACGCTGTCCATCGTCCTCGGGATCAGCGTCTCTCCCGCAACCGAAAAGTTGCTGCGGGAGTTGCTCTCGTAGTTCCTCCTGCGCGGCGAAAGACGAGGACGTGCAACGCGTCACCGTCGCGCTGCACGACACCTTCAAGATCGAGTGGATCGCGCCGGCGCACTGCACCGGAGAACCCATGTTCGCGGCGCTCAAGCAGGCGTTCGGCAGTAAGTATCTCTACGCCGGCCTGGGCACCACGCTCGCCGTCGGGCCGACGGTGAAGTCGATGGCAGGAACCGGGCAGCCGCAGACGCAGGCGATGGACGAGGACGACTTGAAGACATATCGAGTGTTGTTGGCGCAAAGCCACGATATCCATGACGAGGCAGGCCATAAGGTGACGGTCGCACAGGGGAGATAGGGCGCCGACACGTCCACAAGCTGCACCTTGGCCACCGCTGCCGGTGGCAGCGCGATGCGATCGACATGGGAACGGTCCCGGTCACCCGCACCGCGCTCGCTTCGAGGCTACTCAGGCGGTAAGCGGATTCTGCCAGCGCAGTTCGGGAAAGCGGCCAAAATCGCCGTCGGTGGAGCAAAGCAGAAGTCCATGCTCGATCGCCAAGGCTGCCAGGTGCGCGTCCGGAACGAGGTTGCCCTGCACGCTCGGCAGCGCGAGCATGGCTCCCAGGACGTCGCGATGGCGCTCCGTCGGCTGTGGAATCCAGGCGACCTCCGCTTCGAGCCAGGCGCCGACCTGCTGCCATGCTTCGTTGATCGGCTCGGGCCGTTGGAACACACGCGGATTCGTGACGATGCGCAGGAACCCAAGCAGGCTCGCCCATGGCAGGCCGACGCGCGCGCGGCCGCTCAGTTGGCCGTCGAGCCAGGTGCGCGCGCTCGGGTGCTGCGGAAAGGAACTGACGTGCGCGTAGATGAGAAGATTGGCATCGATCAGGATCACCGGAACGATTCGTTCTCGGCCACGGCCAGCACCTCGGCCACGTTATCGACGTTTCCGAGCAGACAGCGCCCGAGATCGACCGACGCGGT
The DNA here is from genome assembly GCA_016791285.1 of Burkholderiales bacterium. The sequence goes on along the minus strand of JAEUMX010000137.1, from coordinate 5,033 downwards.
TCGAAAAGGCGTGCGCCGCCGCGGCGGCGAGGTCATGTGCTTGAGACCCTCCCGCAGCGCCTCGTTGACGACATCCTTGAGGCTTGCACCGCGAGCCTTGCGTAACCGCTCGATCAGGGTGGCTACATCCTCGTCTAAGGTCAGCGTTGTTCGCATGCATCGAACCATACTTGATTTGATGTCTTGATGTCTACGGTCGGCTTGCGAAACAACATCCCACGGCTTTCCTCAACACAGCAATTCTTCCAAGCCATCGATCGCTGGCCTTCCTATAATGAATGCATGGAGGGAGCGCGTCCCCTCTCGCCTTGCCCGCCGACGCGCACCGCGCGCCAAGTCTGATCAGACCAGCGAGGCCACCGCACCGTGAACGAGGATCTGGTGGCAGGCTTTCACAACCTCGAGCATGCCCCCTCCTGGTGCGATATCGCTGGCGCAGTGCAGCACGCAGCGCGACGATCGCAAGTTGCCGCGTCGCCAATACGGATCTGCGCGTTCGGGCGCTTCTCGCTGGCGTTGAACGGTACGCCGCTCTGCTTTGCACACAAGCTCCCGAAGAAGCCGATCACGCTGCTGAAGGCTCTGATCGCGCTGGGCGGCCGCGAGGTGGCCGGGCACCGGTTGACGGACGCGCTGTGGCCGAACGAGGAAGGCGACGCCGCACACGATGTGCTGGCGGTGAATCTGCACCGGCTGCGCAGACTGCTCGGCGATCCTGACTCGGTGACGTTGCACGACGGCCGCGTGAGCCTCGATCCCGACCGTTGCTGGGTCGATATCTGGGCTTTTCAGCGCTTGGTGGGCGAAGCCGCGGGCGCGTCCGAAGCCGAACGACCGGCTTTGCTCGAACGCGCTCTGGCGCTCTATCGCGGCACCTTTCTCGCGTGCGACCAGGACGAGCCCTGGACGCTGTCGATGCGCGAGCGCCTGCGTGCGAAGTTCATTCGTCACTGCACCGAGCTGGGTCGGTTGCGCGAGGAGTCCGGGCAGTGGGAGGAAGCCATCGCGTGCTACCAGCGGGACCTGGAGACGGACGAGCTGGCGGAGACGTTCTACCAGGGCCTGATGCGCTGCTATCGGAACCTCGATCGCCGCGTCGAGGGTATCTCCGTCTACCGCCGCCTGCGCGACACCCTGTCCGTCATTCTCGGCATTGCCGTTTCCCCCACATCCGAAGAGCTGCTCCGCCAGCTGCTATCGCTTTAGCCCGTTCCCGGCTGTTTTCTCACCATCTGTACCCTCCTTGTAATCGCGCCGGTGCTACTAAATTGGTCTCGCGGGGGCGGCGGCTTAAGCGCCAACGGATCTGGAAAGCGGATTGAGGAAGGCGGTTGTCACCACACCCTCACCGGTAACCACGCACAAGGAGAACACCATGATCGCCAGGACAATCTGCGTCACGCTCGCTTTGGTGTTGTCGCCTCAGATCTCCGCTTGGGCCGAGGTCGGCGTAAGCGGCAAGGAAATCCTCATCGGCTCCTGCTCCGTTCTCACGGGGCCCGCCAGCCAGCTGGGCATCCAGCAGCTCCTGGGCGCCAAGGCCTATCTCAACGAGGCGAACGAGAAGGGCGGGGTGTTTGGCCGCAAGATCAAGCTCATCGAGGGCGACGACCGCTACGAGCCGGAAGGCGCGATCGAGTGCTTCAACAAGACCATCCTTGGAGATCACGTCTTCGGCGGGGCTTTCTTCGTCGGGACGCCGACCGGCGCCAAGCACGCGCCCATGGCGGAAACCAACAAGATCCCTGTTACCGGCTGGTTCACCGGTGCCGGACTGCTTCACGATCCGTTCAAGCGCTACGTCATCAGCATCCGGGCCTCGTATGGCGACGAGGCGCGCGAGCAGGTGAATGGCGCCTGGAGCATGGGGCTGCAGAAGTACGGCGTGATCTACCAGGACGATGCCTTCGGCACGGCCGTTCTCGACGGCGTGAAGAAGGCCCTCAAGGCGCACAACGCCGAGCCGGTGGCGATCGGCTCGTTCCCGCGCAACACCCTGGACGTGGATGCGGCCATCGACGCCGTCCGCGCCGCCGGGGCGAACGCGGTGACCGTCGTCGGTCCCTACGCGCCGGTGGCCGAAGTGGTCAAGCGCAGCCGTGCGAAGGGCTGGGACCCGCTCTTCCAGACCGTGTCCTTCGTCGGCACCGACGCGCTCATCAAGGCTGGCGGCAAGGACGTGGAGGGCGTCGTGATCACCCAGGTGGTGCCGCCCTACACCCGGACCGACCTGCCGACCGTGGCCCACTATGAGAAGAACATGCAGAAGTACTTCCCCAAGGAGTCGCCGACCTGGATGGGGATGGAAGGTTTCGTGGACGCCATGGTGCTCGTCGAAGGCTTGAAGCGCGCTGGCAAGGACCTCACGCGGGAGAAATACATCGAGGCAATCGAGGGCATGAACAACGTGGACATCGGCCTGGGCCAACTCAAGCTCGAGTTCACCCCGCAGTCGCACAAGGGTTTCCACAAGGTCTATTGGACCGTGGTGAAGAACGGCAAAGCGGAGACCTTCTCCGACTGGAACAAGGTAAGGAAATAAGTCGCTGTCAGCGGCGCCCGAGCGGGCGCTCGCCGCGACACCGGCGAAGCACCAGATCACCATCCTCTACGACGCGTTCGGCAAGGACGGGGCGATGAAGAAGGGCCGGGGGTTCTCCGCACTCGTCGAGGTCAACGGCAAGCGCATTCTCTTCGACACCGGCAACAACGCGGAGATCTTCGCCTACTGCGCTACTACCGCAGGAAGCCGCCCGAGATGATCCGGCTGGTCGAGTTGGCGCGTTAAGCGGGACCAAGCGGCGTCCGAGCGAGGGTTCCACGCGCGCATTCAGGCGCTGGACGAATTCGCCCACCGCGGCGTGGGGCGAGCCGAGGTCGCGCCTGCCGAAGCGACGAGCAGGATGGCCTCGCGCCGCAATAAAAATTAAGATCTCCTCGTCGTTGCCCCCATGATCCATGACTGCCGACTCCGTTAACTGCCTGAGCGGCACAATTTTGCACGCACTGCATGCGATAGGAACGCTCGCCGCGTGTGTGATCATCGTGTCCACCGCGAGAGCGCAGGAGATCGAGCCACGCGCGTACTCCAACGCGCCCATCGGCGTGAACTTCCTGATCGCGGGCTACGCCTACACGGAGGGCGCGGTGCCATTCGACGCCGCCCTGCCAGTGAAAGACGCGAACCTCACGACATCCAGCGCCGTTCTCGCCTACGCGCGGGTGCTCGACCTGTGGGGCAAGTCTGCCAAGTTCGACGTCGTAGTGCCCTACACCTGGCTCTCCGGATCGGCCGAATTTGCAGGTGATCCGATCGAGCGCAACGTCAGCGGTTTCGCGGATGCCAGGTTTCGATTGTCAGTCAACCTGTACGGGGCTCCGGCGCTGACGCTGAAGGAGTTCAAGGAATATGAGCAGGACCTGATCGTCGGCGCGAGCCTGCAGGTGTCGGTGCCTTCCGGCCAGTACGACGAGAGCAAGCTCGTCAACATCGGCACGAACCGTTGGTCGTTCAAGCCGGAAGTGGGCGTTTCCCAGGCACTGGGTCCGTGGACGCTCGAGTTTCAGGCGGCAGCCACCCTGTTCACGGACAACGACGACTTTTTCGGCGGCAACGAACGCTCCCAGAACCCGATCTACTCGTTGCAAAGCCACGCAATTTACGGCTTTCGCTCGGGTATCTGGGGTTCGCTCGACGTGACTTACTTCACCGGCGGCCGCACCACGCTCAACGGCACGTTGAACGAAGACCTGCAGCAGAACTGGCGCGTCGGCGGGACGCTGGCGTTTCCCGTGGACGTGCACAACTCGATCAAGCTCTACGCGAGCAGCGGTGTCTCGGCACGCACCGACAACAACTACGACCTCTTCGGGATTGCCTGGCAGTACCGGTGGGGCGCCGGGCTGTGACGATTTCAGCTCTCGGTCGTCTCCAGGTCGCCGGCATCCAGCGACCCGACGTTCTCCTCGAGCCACGCGGTCCAGGCACCGTGCGTCATGGGCGATGCGATGCGCTCGAGGTGCTCCCATCGTATGCGCCACGTGCCGTCGGCAAGCGCGGCAACCGCGACACGGGGCAACGCCCCCAGTCCGAACCCCTCGATGCGGTCCTCGACCACCGCCTCCGCTTCCCGCGGGGTCAGCACGCGACTCTCGTCCATGAGTCCTCCTCTCGTGTGAAATGCGATCCTTGGACAACGCCAAGGGTGGAGCGATCCGCATCGCGCTGTCGATTGTTGGGCGGTGTAAGCAATATGTAAGGCCTTTACCTGCACAATTCGCGGCGTCAGAATATTGGTGGCAGTGCCCTCGAGAAAGCAGCTCCGTGCGGTATCCGGAGCCAAGAACGAAAGGCCGACCAACTTGCGCTCCTTGCCCATCGTCTCGGCGCGAGGCGTCGAACGGGTGAGGAGGTGTCGAATCCGGTCAGGAGAATATTTGATGAGAATAACGGAAGCTCGAATCGGGACCAAGGTGCTGCTCGTCGCAGCGGGGTCGGCGCTGGTGCTGTCGACGCAGGGGTGCATCGCAACGCGCGACTGGGTCCAGACCCAGATGCAACCGGTCACCCAGCAGGTGGCCACCTATGACGAGCGCCTGACCCAGGCAGAGGGCAAGATCAGCAATCTCAGCGGGCGCCTGACCGGCGTCGAGGGCACGCTGCGCGTCGTCGACGCGAAGAGCGAGCAGGCTCTGAATGCGATCGCCAACCTCAAGGTCGAGCGACGGGTCGTGATCGACCTGAAGGAAGGGGCGACCTTCGGCTTCGGTTCGTCCTCCTTGCCGAAGCAGGCAAAGAAGGAGATCGACGCCGTGCTGAAGGATCTGAAATCGCAACCGGGCGGCATGGACGCGACGACCATCGTGGTCGCGGGCCACACCGACAACTCGGGCAGCCCGGATTACAACTACGAACTCGGGCAGCAGCGCGCCAAGGCGGTGGCGCAGTATCTGGCGAGCAAGACGGCGTCCGACCCGCTGCAGGTGATCCCGGTTTCCTACGGCGAGAGCGCGCCCTTGTCCACCAACAGCAC
>JAEUMX010000101.1 GCA_016791285.1 Burkholderiales bacterium | reverse complement strand
GATGCGCCGCCCGCTCCAGTGCGAGAGCAGATCGAGACCGCAACGCCGCCCGATCCCGATCTGCTCGCGGGCTTCGGCCACGCGCTGTCACAGGCCATAGGCAGGCACCAGCGGTATCCTCGTGTGGCCCAGATGCGGGGGTGGCAGGGCACCGCGACGGTTGCGCTCAAGTTCGGTTCGGGCAACCGACTCCTCGCCTCGACGCTGCACAAGTCGAGCGGCCACGAGACTCTCGACACCCAGGCACTCGAGATGGTGAAGGACGCTCACCCGCTGCCGAATCCGCCGGAGCGGCTGCGCAACCGGGATTTCACCGTGCTGGTGCCGATCGCCTTCCGGCTGAAAGAGTAAGTTCCGGATGTGAGCAGGTGGACAGGTTCCGTTCGCCGGTCTCGCATCTCCTCCGCGCGTTCGCGCTCGTCGTGTCCTTGCTTGCTGCCGTGCCGGTGATCGCGGCGGCGAACGAGCTCGTGCTCGTGCCGCAGCAGGTGGCGCCCGACGTCTACGCCTTCATCGGCACCCAGGAAGAGATCACCCCCGAAAACCGCGGCAACGTGATGAACAGCGGCTTCATCGTCGGGCCGGAAGGTGTGATCGTGATCGACACCGGGGTCAACGTCGCGCACGGACGCGCCATCCTGGCTGCCATCCGCAAGATCACGGATCGCCCGATCGCGCTCGTCGTCAACACGCATCCGCACCCCGAGAACGTGCTCGGCAACCACGCCTTCGCGGACATCCCGATCCTCGCGCGCGCCGAGACCATCGACGCGATGCGGGCGCGCTGCGAGCTATGCTTCCAGAACGTCGAGCGCATGCTCGGTTCCCCGGCCATGGCGGGGACCGAGATCGTGATCCCGAACCTGAGCGTCAGCGGCAACGGGTCTTTCGAGGCCGGCGGGCGCCGCATCGAGCTGTACCACTTCGGCTGGGCGCACACGGAGGGCGATCTCGCGGTCTTCGATCCTGCGAGCGGTGTGCTCTTCACCGGCGATCTGGTGTACCTCGACCGCGTACCGTACACGCACGAAGCGCGGGTCCGCGGCTGGGTTGCTGCGTTGCACCAGCTCGAGCGGATTCCGGCGCGGCGCATCGTGCCCGGCCACGGACCGGTCGCAGACCCCCAGCGCATGCGCGAGACGCGCGACTACCTCGCCGCGCTCGTCGCCGACACCGAGAAGCGCTACAACCAGGGCGTAAGCGTGATCGACCTGCTGCACGACCCGAGCATGAACCTGCCCGCATTCGAAGGCTGGGCGCTCTACGGCGACACCCACCCACTCAACATCCAGCACGTGTACACGGAGCTCGAACGGGAGGAGTTCAGCAAGTGAGCACAGCGCTCTTTCCCGCCAGCGAACCTTTCGCGACGGGTATGCTCGACGTCGGCGCGGGTCATCGCGTGTACTGGGAGCAGTGCGGTAATCCCGCCGGCATCCCGGTGCTCTTCTGTCACGGCGGACCCGGGAGCAGTTGCAGCCCGGCACACCGCCGCTTTTTCGATCCCGCACGCTATCGCGCCGTCCTGTTCGATCAGCGCGGCTGCGGTCGCTCCGAGCCGCGCGGCGAGATTCGCCACAACACGACCTGGGATCTGGTGGCCGACATGGAGGCGCTGCGCCGTCGGCTTGAGATCGAGCGTTGGCTGCTCTTCGGCGGCTCCTGGGGCGCGGCCCTGGCGCTGGCCTATGCGCAGAGCCATCCCGGTGCGATGTCGGGGCTGGTGCTGCGCGGTGTGTTCCTCGGCAGCGCGGACGAGGTCGACTGGTTTCTGAACGGGCTGCGCCGTTTCGTACCGCAGGCGTGGGGCACGTTCGCCCGTGCACTCGATGCCGGTTCGCCTGATGATCTGCTGCAGGCGTGTCTGCGCCGCATGGAGGCCGGGTCCTCGGCGCCTGCGCTGGACGCCGCACGCGCCTGGGTCGCCTATGAATCCGCGGTGATGGCCTTGGGCGAAGAACCCGGCGTCGCGTCGGTTGCGGCGGGCGACGACGCGCTGCTCGCCCGGGTCCGAGTCCAGACTCACTACCTGAGGCACCAGTGCTTTCTTGCCGAGCGCCCGATTCTCCCTTACATGGGGGTCATCCGTTCGCTCCCGGCAATCATCGTGCAGGGACGACTCGACATGGTGTGTCCGCCCGTCACGGCCGCGCGGCTTGCCGCCGACTGGGACGCGGCAGAGCTCAGAATGGTGGAGAACGCCGGCCACTTCGTCTTCAATCCGCATCTGTCGGCGGCGCTGGTGCAGGCGCTGGCGGACTTCTCCGGGCGCCTCGGGGTCGAAGCAGCATGAGCCTGCGGCTGCGGATCAATCTCGTCATCTCGGCGCTGATGGTCGCGTTCATGGTCGCCGTGGGCGCGTTGATCATCGACGATACGCGGCGCTCGATCCGGGAGGAGATCGAGGCCGGGACCAAGATCACGGTGCAACTCGTATCAGCGGTGATCTACGCGGGCCATTTCTACCCGTCTGCCAGTACGCAGCGCGAGTTCCTGCTTTCCTTCCTGAACAATCTCGGGCGCGTGCGAGCCCACGACATCATTCTGGAGGACGGGCTTGGGCGGGTCGTGTACAAGTCGCCGGAGTCGACCTACAAGGTCGGTCGCTCCGCGCCGGACTGGTTTTCCCGGATGGTGTCCCCGAAGACCGAGCCGGTCGCCCTTTTGCTGCCGGGGGCGACGCTGCGCATCGTCCCCGACGCCTCGCGCTCGGTGCTCGATGCGTGGGACGATCTCGAGGCGCTCATGATGGTTGCAGCCGGTTTCTTCCTCTTGCTGATCGTGCTGCTCTTCTGGCTCGTCGGGCGCAGCCTCCAGCCGCTGCAGACGGTGCTCGGAGGACTGTCGGGGATGACACAGGGGCGGTTCGACACCCGCCTGCCGGAGTTCCGTGCGCCGGAGTTCGCCTCGATCAGCCGCTCGTTCAACCGCATGGCCCAGGCACTGCAGGATAGCGTGGCGGAGAACCAGCGGCTCGCCTTGATCGCGAAGCAGTCCTCGGATGCCATCATGATCCAGGATCTGGCAGGCATCGTGACCTTCTGGAACCCGGCCGCGGAGCGCCTCTTCGGTTACCGCGCGGACGAGATGCTGGGGCGACCGGCGACGACACTGGCCTCCGACGCGCAGAGCGGGCAGATCGGGCGCAACCTCGAAACGGTGCGGGCGCGGGGGGTGATCGAGAACCAGGAAACGCAGCGGGTCGCAAAGGACGGCCGTGTGCTCGACGTGGCGCTTTCCGCCGCACCGCTCATCGACCCGCGGCGCGACGAGGTGATCGGCAGCATCGTGAGCCTGCGCGACATCACCGAGCACAAGCACGCCGTGGAGACCGAGCGCGCGCTGCGCCAGAACCGCGAGCTCACGCAGTTGATCCAGAAGCATGTCGAGGAAGAGCGGCGCAGCCTCGCGCGCGAGCTGCACGACGAGCTCGGGCAGTGCGTCACCGCGATCAAGACCATCGGCGCTTCGATCGCGAACCGCAGCCGCGACTCGGCGCCCGAGATCCACGAAAGCAGCCGCATGATCGTGCAGGTCGCGGGGCGTTTGTACGATGCCATGCACGGCATCGTGCGGCAGCTGCGGCCGGCCGCGCTCGACAACCTGGGGCTGCGGGAAACACTGGAGGAGGCAGTCTCGGCCTTGCAGTCCCAGCATCCCGCGATCGAGCTCAGGCTCGAGACCCGCGGCGCGCTCGACCACCTGGAGGAGGCCCTCAACATCAGCGCCTATCGCATCGTGCAGGAATGTCTCACGAACGTGCTGCGGCACGCGGGCGCGAGCCGGGCCGAGGTTTCGGTCGCGCGCGTTCGTGACGAAGACGGTGATCGGCTCGAGATCGAAGTGCGCGACAACGGCCGGGGCATCGGCAGTCCAGATATGGATGCCGTGCCGCGCTATGGCATTCTCGGCATGCGCGAGCGGGTGCAGGCGCTGGCCGGCAGCTTTACTCTGGACAGCCAGCCGGGGCGAGGGGTACGGGTGCGGGTCGCGCTGCCCGTGACGGCATCCGCCCAGGCAGAGGAGGGGACGAGCGCATGAGTGCCGTGCCGATCCGGATCATGCTGGTCGACGACCACGCGGTGGTGCGCATGGGCTTTCGCCTGCTGCTCGAGGGCAGCCCCGAGATGAAGGTGGTGGCAGAGGCCGAAAGCGGCGAGGAAGCGCTGCGCACATACGCTGAGGTCAGGCCCGACGTGCTGGTGCTCGACATCTCCATGCCCGGTATCGGCGGGCTGGAAGCGGTGAGTCGACTGCTGGCGAGGGAACCCGACGCGCGCGTGCTCGTCCTCTCAGCGCACGAGGACACGATGCATCCGCGGCGGGCGCTCAAGGCCGGGGCGCTCGGCTACCTCTCGAAGCGCAGCGCCGCCGAGGAGCTGATCCAGGCGATCCGGCAGGTCTACCAGCGCAAGACCTTCATCGAACCGGCGCTCGCCCAGCAGATGGCGGTGCAGCAGCTCTCGGGCGACCGCAATCCGGTCGAAGTGCTGTCGGACAAGGAATTCAAGGTGTTCCTCGCGCTTGCCCGGGGCGAGTCGGTGCTGGAGATCGCCGAAGTACTGCACCTCTCGCCGCGCACCGTCGGCACCCACCTGTACAACATCAAGCAGAAGCTCGGCGCTTCCAATCAGGCTGATCTGGCCATCATCGCCATCCGCAACCGCCTGATCGAGCCGTGAGCACGCCGGCCACGAGCCCCGAATCTCATGAAAATCATGAGTCGGGTTTACGGCTTTTTCCCTGTTTTTCCCGGGCTGTTGCAGAGATACTGCAACCGTCGAAAGAGTCTGGCTTGTTGAATCGTCCACCGAGGAGAGAGAAATGGCCTGGAGCAAACCTGAATTCACCGATCTGCGCTTTGGCTTCGAAGTAACGATGTACATCTGCAATCGCTGACTTGCACCGCTGCAACAAGGGCTGCCCACGGGCAGCCCTTTTTTTGTGGGCGGACGCCGCTCCCAAGAGGGCGGCCCGAGGGAGGAAACGAAGTGAAAAACCAGAAACCTGGCGCGGTATCGAATCGCGCCTTCGTCACGCGATCCGTTCCCGCCCTGCTCGGCGCACTGATGGCGGGGGTCGCCGCGCCGGCCACGGCTGCGGAAGAGTCAGTCGAGGCCTCGCCCGTGGTCGTGACCGGCACCCGGACCGAGGCCCGAGCCTTCGATCTGCCGATGTCGATCGACTCGATTCCTCAGGCCGATATCCAGCGCGGCAAGCTCGACGTGAACGTCTCCGAGGTTCTCAATCGCGCGCCGGGCACCTACGTCCAGAATCGCGACAACTTCGCCCAGGAACAGCAGATCAGCATCCGCGGCTTCGGCGCCCGCTCGCAGTTCGGCACGCGGGGCGTGCGGCTGCTCGCCGACGGCATTCCGGCGAGCTCGCCCGACGGTCAGGGTAGCCCGGGCATCTTCGACCTGGGCTCTGCCGATCGCATCGAGGTGCTGCGCGGGCCGTTCTCGGCGCTCTACGGCAACCACTCGGGGGGCGTGGTGCAGATCTTCACCGAGCCGGGTCGGGTGCCGCCGATGATGTCGCCGAGCTTCACTTTCGGCAGCTACGACACGCAGCGCTACGGGTTCAAGTTCGGCGGGCAGGGCGGGCCGCTCAACTACCTCGTGAACACGACCTACTTCACCACCGACGGCTACCGGGAGCAGAGCGCGGCCGAGAAGACGCAGGTGAACGGGAGATTCGCCTACACCCTCGACGATCGCTCCGCGCTTACGTTGGTCGTGAACTACTTCGACCAGCCCAACGCCGAGGACCCGCTCGGCCTGACCGCGCAGCAGGTGGCGCGCAATCCGCGCCAGGCCGACGCCGCCGCCCGGCTCTTCGATACGCGGCGGACGCTGCGCAACAGCCAGGCGGGGCTCATCTACGACAACCGGATCACCGACGAGGACACGCTGCGGGTGATGGGGTACTACGGCACGCGCAGCAACGCTCAGTATCTCGCCATCCCGCTCGTCAACCAGAACGACATCCGCAGCTCCGGCGGGGTGTCGACCTTCGATCGCGACTTCGGCGGCGGCAGCGTGCGCTGGACGCGCGTGCAACCGCTCTTCGACGGCCCGCTCACGCTGACCACGGGCGTTGACTACGAGACCGCGAGCGACTCCCGCCAGGGCTATCTCAACAACCTCGGCGAGCAGGGTGCGCTCAAGCGCAACGAGGACAACACCGTCGACAATTTCGGCGTCTATCTCCAGGGCGAATGGCAGTTCCTGCCGCGCTGGAACGCGAGCGCGGGTATCCGCTGGACCGAGGTGCAATTCGACTCGCGCGACAAGTTCGTCTGCGTCATCGTCGGCACGCGCTGCAGCGGGACTTCCGCCATCGTCGGACCGGGTCCGGCCCAGCGCAATCCCGACGACAGCGGCAGCGCCACCTACTCGGCCTGGACGCCGGTGGGCGGCATCCTCTATCAGCTCACCTCCGCGGTGAACGTCTACGCGAACGCGGGCCGCAGCTTCGAGACGCCGACCTTCATCGAGCTCGGCTACCGGCCGGACGCCGGCTCCGGGCTCAACTTCAACCTGCAGCCGACGCTGAGCAATCAGTACGAGATCGGCGCCAAGGCCTTTCTCGGCGCGGGGACGCGAGTCAACTTCGCGCTCTTCTACATCGATTCCGACAACGAAATCGTCATCGCCCGCAACGCCGGGGGGCGCGCGGCGTATCAGAACGCTTCCGGCAGCCGCCGCAAGGGCGCCGAGCTCCTCATCGATAGCGAGCTCGGGGCCGGATTCAGCGGTTATCTTGCAGCGACCTATCTCAACGCCGAATTCAGCGGCGACTTCGTCACCTGCGCCGGTCCCGCCCCGTGCATTCCGGCGACGGGCACCAACATCGCTGTCGTCGAGTCCGGTAACCGGGTGCCCGGCATACCGGAATACAACCTGTTCGGATCGCTCACCTGGCGCTACGCGCCCTTCGGGCTCACCACCGCCGTGGAGGGGGTCTGGAACGGCAACGTCTACGTGAACGACCTCAACAGCGAGGCGGCGGCGAGCTACGCTCTCGCCAACTGGTGGGCGGGGCTGCAGCAACAATCCGGGCCGTGGACGGTGCGCGAGTTCGTGCGGGTGAACAACATCTTCGACAAGGAGTACATCGGCGCCGTCAACGTAGGCGATGCAAACGGGCGCTACTACTATCCGGCGCCGACGCGCAACTACCTCGTGGGCCTGAGCGTCATCTATCAGTTCTGAGCGGGGCCAATGGTACGAGGTTGGTAGCCGCGCGGTACACTGCAGCGCGCGCGAAGCTGCGCTCCGATCATGCGCGCATGAGACGCTGTTTGTCCCGCTGCCACTCGCGCTCGCGTTCGGCCTGCCTCTTGTCGTACTGCTTCTTGCCCTTCGCGAGCCCGACCGCCAGCTTCACGCGCCCACGGCTGTAATGCATATCGAGCGGGAGGAGTGTGTAACCGGCGCGCTCCACCTTGCCGATCAGCCTGCGGATCTCCTCGCCATGGAGCAGCAGCTTCCGGGTGCGCGTGGGATCGGGTGCGATATGTGTCGATGCCGCCAGCAGTGGCGTGATGTGGCAGCCGATGAGGAAGACCTCCTCGCTGCGGACTACCACGTAGGCCTCCTTCAGCTGCGCGCGCCCAGCGCGGATCGCCTTCACTTCCCACCCTTCGAGCGCGATGCCGGCTTCGAGGCGCTCCTCGATGAAGTAGTCGTGGAACGCCTTCTTGTTTTGTACGATGCTCATGGAGGAAGTGTTGCACAGAAACGCACGCGGTGTCGCTACCGACCCGGAGGTCGAAGACGGGCCGCGCAAACCATTCGGACGCTCATGGCTCTAGTCGAAAAAACTGTCCTCGTGCCCTTTACACCGGAGCAGATGTACGACCTCGTCGAGGAGCCGGAGCGTTATCCGGAGTTTCTGCCCTGGTGCGGCAAGGCGCACGTCGACTTTCGGGACGAGAAGACGACGCGCGCCACGCTTCAGATCAACTACCACGGCGTGAAGCAGAGCTTCAGCACCGAGAACGCCAACCAGCGTCCGCGCATGATCGACATTCGCCTGGTGAGCGGCCCGTTCAGACGATTGCACGGCACCTGGCGTTTCGTTCCGCTGGGCGATGCCGCCTGCAAGATCGACTTCCGCATCGAGTACGAGTTCTCGAGCAAGGTCCTGGAAAAGCTCGTCGGGCCCGTGTTTCACCATATCGCCAGCACGTTCGTCGACGCTTTCACGCGGCGGGCCGAGCAGACCTACCCGGAATGATGCAGGCTGCGTGCATGAGGGTGGAGGTCGCCTACGCGCCGCCCGGTGAGCAGATCGTGGTGTGCGTGCAGTTGCGGCAGGGTGCCCGGGTGGCCGATGCGATTCGAGCCTCCGGCATCCTCGCACAGCATCCGGAGGTCGACCTCACGAGCGCGAGCGTCGGCGTATTCGGCCGGCCGGCGCGGCTCGACACGCTGCTGCGCGACCGGGATCGAGTGGAGATCTATCGGCCTCTCGTGGCGGACGCGAAAGAAGCGCGGCGCCAGAGGGCGAGGGAAAAGGCGGGAAGGGTCCGCGGTGGCGCCCTGCGCTGAGCGCCGCGAACCCGATCGCGGGTCAGCGCTGTGCGGTTTGCGAATTGCACCATTCTTCGACCGCCCGCTCTGCGTCCTTCACCGTCTGGGCGAGCTCGGCTTCCGACAGATAGGCGCGGTCTCCGGTCTTGGGGTCGAAGCGTACCTGGCGGCCGCCAACCTGCAGGTTCCTGAGGTTGCCCTTGGCGAGATCACAGTTGCGTTTGCGCTCGTTCGCCGTGGCAGCCTCCTTCTCTTGCTGGGCTTTCGCTTCCTCCTGCTCGACCTGCCGCTGCTTGAAGGCGGCCTCCTGCTCCTGCAGGGAAGCGGCCGCCGGGGGCGCGTCGTCGGACGCCGGGGCCGCGGCGGCGGGCGCCAGACGCGGTGTGAAGGTGCGTTCCTGCTTTGCCGCGGCGGGTGGCGGCTGATCCGAGTAATGGACCTTGCCGTTGGCATCCTTCCACTGATAGATCTGGGCCGTTGCCGCTGCGGGGAGCAAAAGGGCGGCGAGGGCGAACGTGCGTAAACGCATGGGGGGTCTCCTTCCGTCGAAGCGGGCGCCTGATGGCTGTGCGGGCATCCGGACTCCCGACCGACTGCGGGCCGATCGGGTCGGATCGGTCGGAGGCAAGTAACACGCCATCGGTCGCGACGGCGCCGGGGGCAGGTTGCCCGCGGCGTTTACCGGGGATTCTGGCGGACCGTATAATGCGCTCTTTGCGCAGGTCCCATCATGCGACTCATTCAGCGGGCGCTCACCTTCGATGACGTGTCCCTCGTCCCCGCCCATTCCACGGTCCTGCCCGGAGACGTAAGTCTGGTTTCGGCGCTGACCCGAAACATCACCCTCAACCTCCCGATCGTGTCCGCGGCCATGGATACGGTCACGGAAGGCCGCCTGGCGATCGCGCTGGCGCAGGAAGGGGGCATCGGCATCATTCACAAGAACATGTCCGCCAAGCTCCAGGCGGCGGAAGTGGCGAAGGTGAAGCGCTTCGAGAGCGGGGTGGTGAAGGATCCGATCACGGTCCGTCCCGACATGACGGTGCGTGACGTGTTGAGCCTCACCCGTCAGTACAAGATCAGCGGGCTGCCGGTGATCGACGAGGCGGGCCGCGTGGTGGGCATCGTCACCAACCGCGACCTGCGGTTCGAAAGCAACCTCGACCAGCCGGTCCGCAACATCATGACGCCGCGCGATCGTCTGGTGACGGTGCGCGAGGGTGCGAGCCGCGACGAGGCGATGGCGCTCATGCATCGTCACCGTCTCGAGCGCGTGCTGGTGGTGAACGGCGACTTCGAGCTGCGCGGGCTGATCACGGTCAAGGACATCCTCAAATCGAGCGAGCATCCCCTGGCTTCGAAGGATCAGCTCGGACAGCTGCGCGTCGGCGCTGCAATCGGTGTCGGCGAGGGAACGGAGGAGCGCGCTGCGGCGCTCGTGGAAGCCGGGGTCGACGTGCTCGTGGTGGACACCGCTCACGGGCACTCGCAAGGTGTGCTCAACCGCATTCGCTGGGTGAAGCGGAGCTTTCCGCAGTTGCAGGTGATCGGCGGCAACATCGCGACCGCCGCGGCCGCGCGAGCCTTGGCCGACCAGGGCGCGGACGGTGTCAAGGTCGGGATCGGGCCGGGCTCCATCTGCACGACTCGCATCGTTGCCGGGGTCGGAATTCCGCAGATCACCGCCATCCGGGATGTCGCGCAGGCGCTCGCCGGCAGCGGCGTTCCGCTGATCGCGGACGGCGGCATCCGCTTCTCGGGAGACATCGCCAAAGCGCTCGCTGCCGGAGCACACAGCGTCATGCTGGGGGGGCTCTTCGCGGGTACCGAGGAATCCCCGGGCGAAATCGAGCTGTTCCAGGGGCGCTCCTACAAGACCTATCGAGGGATGGGATCGCTCGGGGCAATGCAGCAGGGATCGAGCGATCGCTACTTTCAGGATGCTCAGGACAGCACCGAAAAGTACGTGCCCGAAGGCGTGGAGGGGCGGGTGCCGTACAAGGGCTCCGTCGTCGCGGTAATTCATCAGCTCGTGGGCGGTGTGCGTTCGAGCATGGGCTATCTCGGGTGCGGCACGGTGCAGGAGTTCCACCAGCGGGCGGAGTTCGTCGAGATCACCGCGGCAGGCGTGCGCGAGTCGCATGTCCACGACGTGCAGATCACCAAGGAAGCTCCGAACTACCGCATCGAGTGAAGTGGACGGCCAAGCCTCTGCCCCGCGCGAAAGCTTTCCCTTTCTGCTTCGCACTCGCCTGATCCTTACGGTGGACGCTGCATGCACGACCGCATCCTCATCCTGGACTTCGGCTCCCAGTACAGTCAGCTGATCGCTCGTCGCGTGCGGGAGGAGAACGTCTACTGCGAGCTCCATCCCTGCGACGTATCCGATGTCTTCATTCGTGAGTTTGCACCTGCCGGCATCATTCTTTCGGGCAGTCCGGCATCGGTAACGGAAGGCGGTACGCCGCGCGCCCCG
Organism: Burkholderiales bacterium; assembly: GCA_016791285.1. Next base: position 2,513 of record JAEUMX010000101.1, on the reverse strand, counting down.
CAGGTCGTATTCGAGCTCGGCGTCCCCGTGCTCGGCATCTGCTACGGCATGCAGACCATGGCAGCCCAGCTCGGCGGTGGGGTCGAGACCGGTGTCATTCGCGAGTTCGGGTACGCAGAAGTTCGCGCTCGGGGTCATTCGCGTCTGCTGCGTCACATCGAAGATCGGGTCAGCGAGTCCGGTCACGGCCTGCTCGACGTCTGGATGAGCCACGGTGACAAGGTCACCGCGCTGCCGCCCGGATTCAAGGTGATCGCCGGCAACGCCTCGACGCCGATCGCGGGCATGGCCGACGAGAGTCGCGGGTACTACGCGCTTCAATTCCATCCCGAAGTCACCCACACGCTGCAGGGGAAGGCGATCCTCGGTCGCTTCGTGCACGAGATTTGCGGTCTGGGTTACGACTGGACCATGCCCCGCTACGTCGACGAGGCCATCGGTCGCATCCGTTCCGAGGTCGGCGACGATCACGTCCTTCTCGGCCTCTCCGGCGGGGTCGACTCGTCCGTGGCGGCAGCGCTCATCCACCGGGCCATCGGCGACCAACTCGTGGCCGTCTTCGTCGACAACGGTTTGCTGCGGCTCGACGAGGCGGAGCAGGTCATGCAGACCTTCGCCCGCGACCTGGGCGTGAAGGTCGTGCATGTCGATGCGCGCAATGAATTTCTCTCCGCGCTCGCCGGCATCGATGACCCGGAAGAGAAGCGCCGCGTCATCGGCCGCGTCTTCGTGGAAGTGTTCCAGCGCGAGGCGCGTGAGTTCCCGCAGGTGAAGTGGCTGGCGCAAGGCACGATCTACCCCGACGTCATCGAGTCGGCGGGAGCCGGCACGAAGAAGGCCCACACCATCAAGTCGCATCACAACGTGGGCGGCCTGCCCGAGACGCTGCATCTGCGCTTGCTCGAGCCGTTGCGGGAACTCTTCAAGGACGAGGTCCGGGAGCTCGGCATCGCGCTCGGCCTGCCGCACGAGAGCGTCTTCCGCCATCCGTTTCCGGGACCGGGACTCGGGGTGCGGATCCTCGGCGAGGTGCGGGAAGAGTACGCCGAGCTGCTTCGCCGGGCTGATGCCATTTTCATCGAAGAGCTGCGTGCGGCGGATTGGTACGACCGGATTGCGCAGGCATTCGCGGTATTCCTGCCGGTGCGTTCCGTGGGCGTGATGGGAGACGGCCGCACCTACGAGCACGTGGTCGCCCTGCGGGCAGTGCAGACCACCGACTTCATGACCGCGCACTGGGCAGAGCTGCCGCACGACCTGCTCGGGCGCGTCGCGAACCGGATCATCAACGAGGTGCGCGGGATCAACCGTGTGACCTACGACATCTCCTCGAAGCCGCCGGCCACGATCGAGTGGGAATGATTCGGCGTCTTTCAGGGTCTATCGAAGTCTATCGGAAAGCGATCCTAAGTTGTTGTCCCGTATAGATAACGTCTGTCGAGATCAATCGACATCTATCGGGGGGATGCCCTTCAGTTTGACGGTAAATCTGACGGTAAAAATCTGGCACGGACACCCTCAAAATTTTTTACCGTCAGCGCTTCGAAGTCATTGACGGTAAAAAAATGTGCATAAAACCAATACAGATCAACCACTTAACGCAGTTGTAGCGGCAAAAACATCGTGACGGTAAAATTCCTCCGAGAGGAGGGACTGCCGATGCTGTCCGATGGCACGCTCAGGGGCATCAAGCCCCAGGCCACCACCTACAAGATCGCCGACCGGGACGGGATGTACGTGACCGTCTCCCCCAGGGGCACGATCACGTTCCGTCTCGACTACCGGCTCAACGGCCGGCGGGAGACCCTCACGATCGGCCGCTACGGATCGAAGGACGGGATCTCGCTTCTGATGGCGCGTGAGCGCTGCGTGGAAGCGCGCAAGGCGATCGCAGAAGGCCGGTCTCCCTCCCAGGAGAAGCAGCGCGAGAAGCTCAGGACAGCCGAGGCCAAGACCTTCGAGGAGTTCACGAAGCGCTGGCTGGAAGAAGCGAGGATGGCCGAGAGCACCAAGTCGATGCGCAAGAGCATCATCGACCGCGACATCATGCCGGTGTTCCGCAACCGGCTGATGGCCGAGATCGGCGCGGAGGACCTGCGCAACCTGTGCGCCAAGGTCAAGGCGCGCGGCGCGCCGGCCACCGCCGTGCACGTGCGCGACATCGTCAAGCAGGTGTTCGGTTTCGCGGCGCTGCACGGGGAGAAGGCGCCGAATCCCGCGGACGAAGTCGGCCCCTCATCGATCGCCACCTTCGTGGCCAAGGACCGTGCGCTGTCGCCGTCCGAGATCCGCGTCATGCACCGGGTGCTGGACGCCACCGCGACCCTGCCGACCATCCGCCTGGCGCTGCGTCTGATCCTGCTGACGCTCGTGCGCAAGAGCGAACTGATCGAGGCCACCTGGGACGAGGTCGACTTCGAGAACGCCGTCTGGACGATTCCGAAGAGCCGCATGAAGGCCGGCAAGCCCCACAACGTCTACCTGTCGCAGCAGGCGCTCGACATCATGGTGGC
>JAEUMX010000050.1 GCA_016791285.1 Burkholderiales bacterium | reverse complement strand
GGGCTGTATGATTCGTGATCGAACCGGCCATGTCGTCTGGGGTACCAATTCCTGGCATACGGGCCAGCAGATGAAGGAGCTCGATGCTGGGGAGGTCGTGCGTTTCGAGGTGACGTTTCCGTGCGATCTCGGGCCGGGCTCCTACGCCGTTACTTACGCGCTCACTTTGGACCAGACCCACGTCACGAGCACCTACGAATGGGTCGACAACGCACTGGTGTTCGAGGTGGTGAATGTCGACAAGCCGCTCTTTGTCGGAACGACCTTCCTGAACGCGCAGTTCTCCATCTCGAGGCAATAGCCATGGATGTGCTCGAACGCGCCGTGATGACCATCAGCTGTCGCGACAGCGACGTCATGCCCAAGGTTGCCGACGCAGGAGAGATCCGCGACGAAGCGGGGGGCCGCGTGCAGATCATGCACAACGGTCTGAAGGTGCTGGCCGGAGGCTACCATGGCGACTGGATGGCCCAGGTCATCCGTGGGCTGCGCGGCCACCACGAGCCCCAGGAAGAACTCGTGTATCACCACCTGCTCCGGTACGTGCGCCACGGCTCACTGATGGTCGAGCTCGCTTCGTTCTGGGCGTACTACACGCTCTGGTACCTGCGCGAGATACCGGATTCGACTGCGATCTGCATCGAGCCCGATCCGGTCAACCTCGAGGTGGGCAAGCGCAACGCGTCGCTCAATTCCCTTGCACACAGAGTCCGGTTCATGGAAGCCTGGGTCGGCGGGGAAGAGCGCGCGTCGCACCAGGCCATCTGCGAATCCACGGGCAGCCCCAGGGATCTGCCTTGCGTGAACATGACCTCGCTGCTGCGTATCACCGAGTCGTGCGCGATCGAGCTCCTGCATGTCGATGCCCAGGGGGCAGAACTGCCGTTCCTGCGCTCGATGGACGCGGCAGTGAGAGAGCAGAAAGTCCGCTTTCTGGTCGCCTCGACCCACCACAGCTCGATCTCGGGCTCGCCGACGACGCACGCCGACTGCGTGCGCGAAGTCGAGCGCCTGGGCGGGGTGGTTCTCGCGGAGCACAGCGTGCAGGAATCCTTCAGCGGCGACGGTCTCATCGTTGCGAGCTTCCTGCCCTGGGATCGTCGCATCGAGATGCCCGAGATCAGCCGCAACCGCGCCGCGAACTCGATGTTCCCCACACCGTGACCTTCGTCTCCTACGCTCAGAATTTCGAAGACGTCATGCTCTGGCGTGCGCTCAAGCACGTCGAGCGCGGCTTCTACGTCGACATCGGGGCTCAGGACCCGATCGTCGATTCCGTGAGTCTTGCGTTCTATGAACGGGGTTGGCGCGGGGCGCACGTTGAGCCGGTCGCCGAGTATGCCCGTTTGCTGCGCGAAGCACGTCCCGACGAAGAGGTGATCGAAAAGGCGGTCGGCGCGGAAACGGGCGAGATGACTCTCCACGTCATTCCCGGCACCGGCCTCTCGTCCCTGGTCGAAGCAAGCGCCTTGAGCGCCGTCGCCTTGCGTGGCTACGAGCATACCGAGGTCGTGGTCCCGGTCGTTACGCTCGACGACTTGCTCCTGCCTTACGCGGGCCGCGATATTCACTGGCTCAAGGTCGACGTTGAGGGCGCGGAGCTCGACGTGCTCCGTGGCTGGAACGCGCAACGCGACCGACCCTGGATCATGGTCATCGAGGCGACGGTGCCGAACAGCCAAGAGGAGTGCCATCAGGTCTGGGAACCGATCCTCCTCGGAGCCGGCTACCGATTCGTGTACTTCGACGGATTGAGCCGGTTTTACACGGCGGCTGAGCGCGGGGAGCTCGTTTCGTCGTTCCGGGCGCCGCCCAATTACTTCGATGAGTTTGTTCGTGCCGACCTCGTTGCCGCCGTCGCAGGGCGCGACGAGAACGCCCGTCGCCTAGAGGAGGTCGCGGCGCAGCTCGACGCGACTCGGGAGCGGTTGGCCGCGGTGGAAAGACTCAGTCTCGAGCGGCATCATCTCCTAGAGAATGCCGCGACGGACATGGCGCGATTGGCTGCGGAGAACGCTGGTCTGAACGAGCAGCTCGAGCAGACGCGTTGCGAATTGCGGAACCGGGATTTGGAGATCGAAGCGTTGACCGCACAGCGCGACCAAGCGGACTCCGCATTGCGGGACCACCAAGCGCAGGTCCAGGCGTTGACCGCTCAGCGTGACGCCATGCTGAGCTCGTCGTCGTGGCGGCTGACATCACCGCTTCGAGCAGTGAAGCGCATCGTTTCACGGCATTGAGTTCGAAATCGGAAGGTTTGACATGGATCCGGACATCCTCTGCTGTCCCCAATGCCGCGGCCCGCTCAGAGTGGCATCCGCGGGTTACGCGTGCCGCTCGTGTGACGCCAGCTATCCGATTCGCCATGGGGTACCGATCCTGATTCCGGGGATGACCGTCGAACCGTCGAACTTCTCACTGCCCGACGACCTCGTCACGCGCATCTGCGCAGCCGAAAGAATCCCTGATCAACCGGCGAACCGGCGTGCGCTGCACGAGATCTTCGCGTGGAACTATCGCCTCGCGGACGTGTGGTTGACGGCGGAGAACAATTACTACCTCAAGCGCGTGGGCCTCGCGGCCGAGGGCTACCGGCCCAAGGCGGCATACGGCGGCGACCAGGCGGTGAATCGGGATGTTCGCTACGAGATCCCATTTCATCGTGTACCGGAAGTGCTACCGGCCGGCGAGACGCGAAGCTGGAACGTGCGGCTCGTAAATACAGGTGCCGGCGTGCTGTCGCCTCATGGTTCGCAACCGGTCTTCCTCGGCTACCGCTGGTGGGATGCAGCGGGCGCGCTCGCGCGAAGCGAGGAAGTGCGAACGACGCTGCCGGTCGACATGGCGCCGGGGCGAGGGGTGACAATCCCGCTGTGGGTCGCAACGCCGAGGCATCCCGGCCGATACACCTTGGAGGTGCTGCTCGGGCAGGACGGAGCGATCCGTCATGAAACCGATTCGTGCAGGATCGACGTGGAGGTGTCTGCCGCGTGGCAATCAGCGGTTCCCGCCGACTGGCTCACGCTGCACCGGCTCCCGGAAACCTACGATTACGGCATCGATCACGAGGTTGGGCGGGTGTTCCTGAAGGAGGAACTGGCGCGCCTGGGCGGACCCGTGCGTCGCGTGCTCGAAGTCGGGGGCTGTTGCAATCCGATGACGTGGGATCTGCCGGCCGAGGTGGTGAGCACGGACATCGACGTGCAGACGCTCCAGGTCGGCGCGCTGCACTATCGGGAGAGCCGACCGAACATCAAGTTCGTGGCGGCCGATGCGCTCCGCCAACCGTTCGCCGATGGCGTGTTCGACTGCGCAGTGATGTTTGCCGCCCTTCACCATTTTCTGGATCCAGCCGGTTGCTTGCGCGAGATGCGGCGTGTGGTTCGTCCGAACGGCTTCGTGGCGATCCTCTGCGAGCCGATCGGCTCCTACCGTGCGGAGACGCTTAGCGCCGAGTTTCGGGCGGATCTCGAGGACGGAATCAATGAGCAAATCTTCACGGACGAGGAGTACGCGCGCATGTTCGATGCAGCCGAACTGGTGGCAACGCGTGCCACGATCGATGGTGGGTCGTTCAAGGCGGCCTTGTCGGGCGTGTCCCGGAACGATCCTGCCGTGCGTGCCGATTCACCGCTACGCGTCTCTCGGCAGCAGCCAGTCGCCCTGCGCCGGTTCGCGGGCCGGGTCAAGCGACGCGCAAAGCGCCTGCTGGAGGGCTTCTAAGTTGCCGACGACAAGACCTGGAACGGTGAGGCCAACATGGCAGTGCTGAAGGCGCTCAGAACGTTTCTCGATCCAAAGTTGCGCTCACCGACAATCGAGGCAACGGGGCGTTACGTATGCGGCGACCGCGTATCGGTATCGCTATCGGTGCTGGAGTTCGAAGCCAAGCCAAGGGTGTCGGGTAATGCGCGGCTCCGACTTTCGATGTGCAACGACGGCAGGCGCCAGTGGCCGACCGCGACGCTGGTCCTCCGGTGGTCGGTGCTGAATGACGACTGCACCGACTTGGTCCTAACGCACCAGAAGGTGTTCGACCTACCCAGTTTGAAGCCGGGTAAAACGAAGCTGCTGGCGGCCACGGTCGACGTTCCGGTCAATAGCGTAGCGGACGTGGATGTCACGTTTCAGTTGGTGGATGTCCAAGGAGTGCACTGGCAGCCCGTCGATTTGCCTGCCCGACTCCGCCGGCATGTGTCCGGGCAAGACGCCAAAGACGCGCCTCAGGAGTTTGACTACGAGACCATGTACAAGACCGTGGATCTCGAAAAAGACTGGTGGACCCCGGTAGGTCCCGCGACGCGCGCGGAGTACGAAAGCCTCGGCCGTGGCAAGTGCGCGCAGCTGATGGCGTTAGGGCTCGGGCCAAGTTCTCGGGTGCTCGACATCGGTTGTGGCACCGGGCAGTTGACGGAGGCACTCGTACCGATCCTATCCGCCGAGGGGTATTACTATGGAACGGATGTAGCGGGACCAGCGGTGGAGTTCTGCCGGAAGAAGTTCCCGCAACCTCGGTTCCACTTCGTGAAGAACGAGCAGACCAGCATTCCGATCCATGGCATCGAGTTCGACTTCGTTTATCTGGGAAGTGTATTTACCCACATGTTCCCGCGCGAGATCGCGCTGATGCTCCGCGACATTCGCCGCTTGATGTCTGCCTCGGGTTGTGTCGTGGCGGATGCATTCGTGTCGCGGGAGATTGCCGATTTCGTGGGCAATCGTGCCATGATTCAACTTAACGAGGGCAATTTGCTCGCTGCGTGTCGCAGTCGCGGCTTCGAGGTTGAAGAACTCTCCAGCACGAACTGGAACGAGCAATGTCGGCGTGTCATCTACAGATTGACGGCGCGTGCGGCGAGCTCGGCGGTCACGCAAGACTTGCTTGACTCTGTGGTGTCGGAGTCAGACTTGGCGGATACGAATGACCAATCCATAGACGAGAGGGAGACGGCGGTGTATGCGGACGCACGAAACGTTACAAGCCTGGACGATTGCTACTTTTATCACACCATGGACCTTCCGGACGTGGGTGTCGTACATGGGAATTGGGATCTTCGACCGAACATCGAAACTTATCTTGGAAACGTGAGCTTTGCCGGAAAGCGCGTCTTGGATGTTGGCTGTGCGAGTGGGGCACTCAGCTTCCATATGGAACGGAGGGGCGCTCGGGTAATCTCCTTCGATCTCGATAGCCGGGGCGACTGGGACATGGTTCCTTTCGAGAAGTGGGAGCATCTGGAGCACATATCTCATGCGAGGAAGGCGATTATCGACCGGCTCAACAATGGTTACTGGTTTGCTCATCGTAGCTTGAGCTCTCGAGCAAGGGTTGTATATGGAAGCGTTTATGCAATCCCCGAAGCGATCGGCCTGGTCGATATCGTTGTCTTCGGATCGATACTCTTGCACCTTCGCGATCCGTTTCTTGCACTTCAGAACGGTTGCAGACTTGCAACGCAAACAGTGATCGTCTCCGAAGCGCTTCGCGGACCGGCCGAGTCAGCTTCGGAGCCCATACTCGGTTTCCTCCCGGACGCGAAGACATTGGAGCCGAAGGACACTTGGTGGGACATCAAACCGGAGTGGGTTGTGAGAGCAGTGGGCGTGCTCGGTTTCGAAGAGACCACCTTGATTCTCCACAAACAGGTGTACGAGGGTAGAGAAGTTGATCAGTACACGGTCGTTGGCACGCGCACGCATACGAAACACGCCAACAATGCCGGCGAGTCATCTACAAGCTGACCGTGCCTGGGGCGAGCTCTTGCGTGACGTGACTCCTGCGAAAGGCGACTACCAATCCTGGCGACAGTCCCGGCTGAGGCAACGACTCGAAGAATCCGGTCCGACGGCTGGATCCTGGAATCATCTGATCTCCTTGGTGTTGATCTCGCCGGAATGCGATGCAGACAGCACAAGGCTGGACGTAACGCTACGCTCGCTGCTGCGACAGACCTATCACAACATCGAGGTGATGGTGGTGGGAGGGCATCTCGCCGAGACGCACCTCGCGGACGCCTTCGCCGGCTATCGGGGCATCTTTTTCGAGCCCGAACTCACTCATCTGGGTATCCTGCGAGATTCGCACGCAGACAGGGTGTGGCGGGGCAGTCACCTGATGTTCGCCTGGCCGGGGACGGTCTTCGACGCGGATGCCTTTGCTCTGCTGAATGCGGCGCTCAACGCACACGCACCGAACGTCAGTCCGGATCTGGTGCTGTGCGACCATGATCGCGTCAAGGAATCGGAGGATTTCGTCGAGCCCTGCTTCACGTGTGGCTGGGACCCCGACCTCATTCATTCTCTGGACTATGTCGAGACTGCCTTCCTCGCTTCGCGGGCGCTGATACGTCGTCACCGAGCACGATCGACCTCGTGCACAAGCCTGCATGACTGGCTTCGACTGATCGCGCAACACGAGCCCGATCTCGTGACGCAGCACGTGACCGAAACGGTCGTTCACCTCCCGCCGCCCGATGTGCAGCCACCTCCGCCCGTGAGATCGAGCCACGCCCTGGTCGGCACCCCTGAACTAGCGGTGATCGTACCCAATCGCAACCGGCCCGAACTGCTGAAGCAGTGTCTGAAGTTCATGGATTTTGAGAATGGGTTCAAGACGGAGCTGATCATCGTCGACAACGCCAGCGACGACCCGTCGGTGGTCGCGCTCTACGCCCAGCTTGAGGCTCGTCACGGTGCGAAGATCGCCAGCATGAATCAGAGGTTCAACTTTGCGCGGATGGTCAACGTCGGTGTCGCCGTCGCTCGCGCGGAAACCTTCCTGCTTCTGAACAACGACGTGGAGATCACGGCACCGGGTCTGATCGAGCAACTGCTGGCCCACGCGCAGCGTCCGGAGGTGGGGGTGGTCGGCACGAAGCTACTCAACGGGGATGGAACGGTTCAGCACGCCGGCATAGTACTGGAGGAGGGACATGCCGGAGTGCAGACGATGCTGGCACGACACGTCCTGCGCGGGGCGAGCAGGAGTGACCCCGGCTACCTCGGCGCACTGTCCTGCGTGCGCAATTACCAGGCGGTGACCGGTGCGCTGATGGCTGGTCGGCGAGGGGTTTTTGTCGAGGTCGGTGGCTTCGACGAGGTGCATCTGCCTGTCGAGTTCAACGATGTGGACTACTGTTTGCGCGTGCGTCGGGCGGGCTACCGCGTCTTGTGCCTGCCCTTGGACGGTATCTTTCATCTCGAGTCGTCCACTCGAGGTTCGGAGCTTTCCCCTGAAGTCGCGCGAATGCGGCAGGCGGCGATGGCATGCATGGCCGACAGGTGGCGGGAAGCGTTCCGTCATGACCCTTACCGCAACCCGTGGGTCGAGCTTGGCGACGTACCGCGGGCGTGCTTCCCGTGGGCGCGCGATGATGCAGGCGCGGCATGATCTTTGACCTGCTGCGCCCCGTCATCCTTAGGATCCCGAACTCGGCGCGCCAGCGCGTCAAGAGCGCGCTGCGGCGGTTGATGCGGCCCCATGATCGAGGGCAACGCCTGATCGCCGATCTCGAGCGGCTGTTGGGAATCCCCGCGCCCCCTGTCACGCGCAATGACCGCGTCCTCGCCGAGCGACTGGGGCTGTTCGACGCGCGTTGGTATTGTGCCCGGTATCCCGATGTCGTCGCATGCGGTGCCGACCCCTTCTTGCACTACATCCAGGACGGATGGCGCGAAGGACGCCGACCGGCGGCTGGCTTCGGTGCGGAAGACTACGCGCAGGTGGAGCGGGAGTTCAACCCGCAGACCGACAATCCGATCACCCACTTGCTGCAAGTGGGGCTCGGCAATCCGACGGTGTGTCGCTGGCTGGACAACACCGCGAGGCCCGCCGGCGTGGAGCAGGCGCCGTCGAACCAACTGCAGGAGGGTTTGTGCCTGATCGGGTATCTGCGTTCGGAAATCGGTTTGGGGCAGGCGGCCCGCAATCTCGCCTATGCGTGTGACGCGAACCGCCTGCCGGTTTCGTTCCGTCACGTCCCGTTGCGAGGCCGCGAGAACGATACCGAGTTTATGACGAAGTGCAACTCTGTGCCCGATCGAAGAGCCAATCTGCTAGTCACGGGATTGCCCTCGATCATGGATCTCATTCACGAGATCGGGCCAGGGCGCATCAACATCCTTTATCCGTTCTGGGAATTGGGTCGGGTTCCGGAGGCATGGCTCGAAACGGCGCGACGCTTCGACGAGATCTGGGCGCCCTCGAGCTTCGTGGCGCAGGCATTCCCACTGGATTTCGACCGGCCGGTGAAGCTCCTGCGGCAGCCGTTGCGAATGTCGGCGTTTCTCCCCGACGACGGTCACGCGCGGGATACCTTGCGACTCTATACCTATCTGGATTTCGACTCCTTTGGCGCCCGGAAGAACCCCACGGCCGCGGTACGCGCATTCCTGGCAGCGTTTCCGGCTGATCAGCGCGATGTGCGCTTGATCGTCAAGGTACGCGGCGGACAGTATTCTGGCGATGCGGGCATGCGCAAATGGCTCGGCGAGACCGCAGCGCAGGACCCTCGCGTCGAGATCGTCGACAAGACACTGGAGCGCAGCGAGATGGATGCGCTGATGCAAAGCTGCGATGTCTTCATATCGCTGCATCGGTCCGAGGGCTTCGGTTTTGGTGCGGCGGAGGCACTCGCGGCCGGCAAGGCGGTGGTGGCGACGGACTATGCGGGCACTACCGATTTCATTACACCCGACACCGGATATCCCATCGCTTACGAGTTGGTGCCTCTGAAGAAGGGCGATTACCCAGGCTGGGAAGGTCAGGTCTGGGCGGAGCCGGGCCTGGATGCAACAGTCGCAGCCCTGCGGTCGATCTACGACGATCCCTCTGCGGCTCGTGCCAAGGGGCAACGCGGGCGGACGTTGCTTCGTGACTTGTTCGCGCCCGCAGTAGTTGGGGCTCGTGTTCGAGAGCTACTGGAGGGGCTTGGTTGCCTCGATGATGCCGAGGCCGACGAACCCAAGGACCCTTTAGTCACAGTGCGTTCCGAAGCGGCGAAACGCGCCTGACGCCTGCAGCGGGCGTCGCCATTCCCGCAACTGCTGCCGCGGCGCGCCTTCGCGCCATAGCGGCAATGGCCATCTCGCCATCCTCTCTCCGTTCATCGGTCGGCCACGTCCACCCAGGGGGCGTCGGCCAGAATCCAGCGCGTCGGTTTCCAGAGTTCGGTCGGGCGAAACGCGGCCACATCCGTTTCTCAGCTGCCTGACCGATCTTCGAAGAGCATGGCGGGCACGTCCGGAAGTCGCAATCCCCATCCCCTGTGCAAACCGCAATCGAGTCTTTCGAAACTCAATGAGTGAAAAGGAAACATCATGACGTGGATGAAGTTTTACCAACCTCAGAACATGGACACGGGGTTGCCTGTAGTGAGCGCGCCGGTGACGTCAGACCTGACTACTCCGGTCTTTCACCGGTTCACCAACGGTGCCAATGTCGTTCAGTTCCACTCTCCGGGGAGCGGCGACTTTGCGTATAGCGGTACCTCCCTCGTCGGCGGGACGATGGACGCGTTCTGGGTGTTCTCGGGGACCGTGCCGAACGACGCCAACCTTCTCTATTCGGTCGCCACGGGAGTCGACCCCACTACCTACATCGCTCTCGCCCAAGCAGGCAATGCCCTGGGTGCACAGAGCTATCTCCTCTCGGGCACTGCGACGTACTCCGGCAACGACTACATCGATGCTTCGAGCACGGTCGCCGGTAACGTTCTCAACGGCTATTTCGGCGACGACATCATCATCGGCGGCGCGGGAGACGACATCATCTCCGGTGGCGGGAACGGCGACTCGATCAATGGGGGAGGCGGCACGGACACCGCGAGATACGGTGACGTACGCGGCAATTACTACCTGGTGAACTGGAACGGTACGACGGCCGTGCTCCCCTCGTACTCAAGCCCCGCCGCGGCGGCGGACGGAATCGACCGGCTCACGAATGTCGAGAACGCCGCCTTCTCGAACGGCACCTACTCGCTCGCATCCACGACCAACGAATACTTCAGCCCGCTGGAGTATGTCGCTTCATCGTGGGGGCTCTCCGACCATTTCGGAGCGGCGTCGAACCCGGAAGCGATCTTCAATCACTATGTCTTCTCGAGGGGCCACTACGACGGCTACCGCACCACGTTCGACGGACTCGACTACATCGCTTCCAACGCCGACTTGATGAACCATTTCGGCGCGAGCGCATCCACCAACGCCGGTGCCACGCACTACATCCAGGCAGGCCGCTTCGAAGGGCGAGCCACTGCCACCTTCGACGGCTTCGAGTACGTCGCATCCTATGCCGATCTCATGAGCGCCTTCGGGCCGAACGGCGACGCGGGCGCGAACCACTACATCCAGAGCGGCAGGTTCGAAGGCCGCCACTCGAGCTTCGACGGGCTGGAGTACATAGCCTCCAATGCGGACCTGATCAGCGTGTTCGGCGCCAACGACGGTGCGGGCGCCGCTCACTTCATCTCGAACGGCCGATTCGAAGGGCGCACCGCCACCTTCGACGGCCTGGAATACATCGCCTCCTACGGGGACTTGGTCAATGCGTTGAAGAGCCAGGTGGCGGCCGGTGCGAACCACGACATCGGATCCAATCACTTCCTTCGGAATGGGCATGCGGAAGGTCGGTCCGACACATTCGACGGCCTCGAGTACGTGGCGTCTTACAGCGACCTGATCAATGCGTTCCACAGCCAGGTAGCCGCCGATCCGAATCACGACATCGGCTCCGTCCACTACATTCTGAGCGGTCACGCCGAGGGACGGGCGGCGGATCTCTTCGACGCCGCCGAGTATCTCAATAACTATGCAGACCTTCAGGCGGTCTTCGGCACCGATACCGAAGCCGCCACTGTCCACTACATCACGCAGGGCTTCTTCGAGGGTAGAACGGACGCCTGATCACGGGGCTGCCCCACCAAGCCCCGGTGACTGGCCGGCGAAGTTGCCGGGAGCACCGGGGCTTGTTCTTGCAGGGCACGGAACACGCCCTCCGCGACATCTCCCGGTCCTCGGAGACCCCTACGCTGCCGAGGGTGACGATGGCGGCAATGGTTTTCCGGCTGGCGCCCACCCCTCGATGCGGGTAGCCTTTTCCTTCCAATCTTCGAATCCACCCGATGTCCAGCTCCACGCCACACCACCCCGACGCTCGCGGACCAGACGCTGACGATCACACGCTCCGCAAGCTGCGGAAGGGACTCGCGGCTGCCGCAGTCTTCAGCGCGGTGATCAACGTCCTGGCGCTGTCGTCGCCCCTCTACATGATGCAGATCTACGACCGGGTGCTGAACAGCAAGAGCATGCCGACGCTGGTCCTGCTCAGTGCCATCTTCGGTGCGCTGTTGATCCTCATGGGTGTTCTCGACGCACTGCGCGGGCAACTCCTCGCCCGGCTCGGCAACCTGCTCGAGCACACCTACGGTCCGCGTCTCTTGCGGCACGTCCTGGAGCTATCGGGTTCGAAGGATGTCTCTCGCGACCGGCCGCTCGACGATCTGCGCAGCGTGCGCGCGGTCTTGCAGGGGCAGTCCATCACCGCCCTCTTCGATCTGCCCTGGTTTCCATTGTTTCTGATTCTGGTCTTTCTGATCCACCCCGTGCTCGGGTTCGTCTCCCTCTTCGGCGCAGTCGTACTGGTGAGTCTGGTGCTGCGCAGCCAGCGGATCACGAGCGCCAGGCTGCCGCAGCTCACCGAGGATCGCCGGCGCGAAGTGAGCATGATGCAGGCGATCGCACGCCAGCCCGATGCGGCGCGAGCGCTCGGCATGGCGGCCGGCCTCGCGCGCACCTGGGGTCGCTATGATCGCGTGGAGCTCGCCACCGAGACCCAAATGAGCGACCGCCTCGCGGTGGTTTCGGCGTGCAGCCGCACGATGCGCATCCTTGTCCAGAGCGCGGTGCTCGGTTTCGGCGCCTGGCTCGTCATCCGTCAGGAATTGAGCCCCGGCGTGATGATCGGTGCCTCGATCATCATGGGCCGCGCACTCGCGCCGATCGAGCTGGCAGCCGCCAACTGGCAAAAGCTGGGCGAAGCCAAGAGCGCGTTCGGCCGTCTGCGCGCGCTGCTGCCACAGCTTGCGGTCAAGGGCGGAAACGCCCCGGCAGCGCGCCCCGCCGGCCATGTCGTCGTGTCCAACGTTTTCGCGATCCCACGCAAGTCCGCGCCGGCGGTCCTGGGCGGTATCAGCTTCGAGATCAAGCCGGGACAGGCGCTCGGCATCGCTGGACCCGCAGCGGCCGGAAAGTCCGCTCTGGCGCGTTTGCTGGTCGGAGCGCTCGCACCGATGAGCGGCAGCGTTCGAATGGACGGGGTCGAGCTGGACCGTCCGGACCCCGGGGAGCTGGGGCGCTGGGTCGGCTACTTGCCGCAGACAGTCGAGCTCTTGCCGGGAACCGTCGCTCGGAACATCAGCCGCTTTCGCGAGGATGCGACGGTCGAAGACATCCAGGCAGCCGCCAGACTCGCCGGCATCCACGAGCGCATATCGCGCCTGCCGGAAGGGTACGAGACGGAAATCGGTGGCGGTACGGAGCTTTTGTCGGTGGGTGAGCGGCAGATGATCGGCATCGCCCGGGCGCTCTACGGGAATCCGGCGCTGCTGGTGCTCGATGCGCCCGAAGCGAATCTGGATCCCGACGGGCAGGCCGTCCTGGAGGAGGTGTTCAAGCAGGCGCGGGCAAACGGTCAGACGGTCGTCGTCGTATCGCACCACCCGCGAATGTTGCGGCACATGGACCACGTCCTCCTTCTGTCCGAAGGGCGCGTGCAGAGATACTCGTCTCGCGAGGAGTTCTTCTCCGCCGCGTTCCAGGCGTTCCCCAAGTCGCGAGCGCAGGACTGAAGCCTGATCCCTCCGGGCCAAAATAACGACCATGACGACCAGCACGCACGACTACGCACCGATCGAGATCGACCGCCACGTCAACGTGGGCCTCCTGATCATCGCGATCGGCTTTCTCGCTCTCCTCGCCTGGGCCGCGCTCGCGCCGCTGGCCGGCGCCGTCGTGGCGCCGGGGCAGTTGGTTCCGGAAGGCAACCACAAGACCATCCAGCACCTGGAAGGCGGTCTCATCCGCGCCATCCGGGTGAAGGAAGGTGACGTCGTCAAGACCGGGGACGTGCTGATCGAGCTGGATTCGGTCGCGATGCGATCGCGTGCCGAGCAGCTCCAACTGCAGGTCGACAGCCTGAGCGCAACCGAGGCGAGGCTGCTCGCCGAAGAGAAGAATCAGGCAACCATCGAGCTCCCTGGGGACCTTCAGGGACGGCAGTCGGAACCCGCAGTCGCCGACATATTGCGCGGTCAGCGGGAAATCTTTCGCAGCCGGTCCGAGGCGCGACGGATGCGGGTAGCTGCTTCCAACGGAGAGATCGAGCAGCTGAAAGAGCAGATCCGGGGTCTGGAAGCGCAACAGGCATCGAGCATGGCGCAGCTCGCTTCGGTGCAAGACGAACTCAAGGGCTTGAAGCGTCTGTTCAAGGAGGGGTTCGGCTGGGAGAGTCGCATTCGCGCCTTCGAGCGCGAGGCGGAAAAGCTACAGGGAGAGGCCGCGAAGGCGTCCGCCGAAAAGGCCGCCGCGCTCGCGCGCATTCAGAAAACGCGAGCCGACATGGCGCGGACCGAGCAGGAGTTCATCGAGAGCACCGCCGGACAGCGTCAGGAGACGCTACGGCAACTGCACGACGCGGAGCAGCAGCTCCGCTCGGTCGCGGACGGTTTGCAGCGACTCGCCATCACCGCTCCGTATCAGGGGCGCGTGTTGAATCTGAAGAAGAATGCGGTGGGCGGCGTCGTGGCGCCCGGGGAGTCGCTGATGGACATCGTGCCGCTGGACGAGCGTCTCATCGCGGACGTAAGGATCAGTCCCCAGGATGTCGACCAAGTCGAGATAGGTCAGCGGGCCGAGGTGCTGTTCCCCACGCTCAACAAGCGGCAGACCCCGGTGCTCGCCGGCGAAGTCGCCCTGGTTTCTGCGGATCGCCTGATGGATACCGCGACGAATCAGCCGTACTATCTCGCGCGCGTCATGATTACCGAGCCGACCCACGATAAGCTCGGGGCGGTCGCGCTGAAGCCGGGGCTTCCGGTCGAAGTCCACGTGCAGACCGGCTCGCGTTCGGCGCTGAGCTACCTGCTCAAGCCGCTCACCGACAGCATCCGGCGGGGAATGACGGAAACCTGATCGCGGCATGCCCGCGCCTCGCGATCGCGGGGCGAGTATTGGGTGTTGTTCTGAATACCGCCCGCATCGCATCGAAAGCCCCATATAATCACGTTCTTCCGCCGCCGGGGTGTGCTCTCCCCGCTTTTCCCACGAGACGGTCGGGTTACAGGACGGGCCAGTGAAACCGGGGTACGAGGACCGCCATCAGACGCCATGTCTCGGTCGAAAGGCAACGACATCAAGCTTGAGCCGGTCCAGAGTATCCGAGTAGTCGAGGGCACCCGTGAGAGCCTCGGCTCGAACCCGACCTTTCGCGTGGTCTCGCAAAGCCAAGCGCTGCCCTCCGGCTGGTGCAGGATTTCCTATCGCGGCCATTCTGCCCGGGGATACTTGTCCCCCAGGCTTTGCATCGAGACAGTTGCCGGCGGCGAGGGCCATGTCCTGATCGAACTGCCACCGTCGCGCGGGCAGCACATCAGCGCCGTTCGGAGATTGCCGGCGCGTGTGGCGAACATGCGCTTGAGCCCGATCGAGGGTCCCGGACGCTTTTGGATCGAGGACTTCCGAATCGAGCAGCTCTCTGGGTACAGGGTGCTGCTCGAGATCGCGCGGCGTGCGCTGCGGCAGGTGACCGGGGATCCGGTTCGTCTGGGCGCGTGGAGCAGGATTGCGTGGCGCATATGGCGCGGCGGTAACCTCAACTCGCTCAAGATCTTCGTTGCGCGCTGGCTGGAACAGTCCGGCCTCGATTACCGCACGTGGGTCGCATATCACGATTCGCTGACAGACGAGGATCGCGCGGCAATACGATCGCGCGTCGCCGTATTGCGGCGGCGGACCAGCTTGTCGATCGTCATCCTGTTGGACGGCGCGCCGGAGGACGGGCTACGTAGCTGCATCGATTCCGTGGCGCATCAGATCTATCCCGACTGGGAACTCTGGATCGCCTTCGATCCATCCACAGCCCCGCAGACTCGCGGGTTGCTCGACGATTACTGCAGGCGGGACACAAGGATTCGAATCGCGACGCCACCAGCGGGCGATGGACTTATCGCGGCGGGCAACAGCGCATTGGATCTTGCGACGGGCGACTACGTCATCCTGCTCGCTGCCGACGGAGCGCTAGCGGAGCACGCCTGCTATCTGATCGCCGAAGCGCTCGATGCGGACGCTGGTCTCGACCTTGTCTACGCGGACGAAGACGAGTTCGATCCGTTGGGAGACCGCGCGTCGCCATGGTTCAAGGGGGAGTGGGACGCGGAGCGCTTGCTGCACCAGGACTACCTCTCGCGGTTCTGCGCATTGAGAGGGACCTTGGTGCGCCAGGTCGGTGGGTTTCGATCGGATTGCGAAAGCAGCGCGCGCTTCGAGCTCGCACTTCGCTGCGCGGCGGCGAGTGAATCAAAGCGGATCGGTCACGTGCCATTCGTGCTCCGTCACGCCCGGCGTCAGCCTGCGTCGAAGGGATCGGATTCATCGCCAGGCCGATCGGGGGAAGGTGAGGCGCCGCGCGCCGTCGACGATACCCTGCGAGCCATCTCCTCCTGTGCGTCGGTCGAACGCGGAGCAGTACCCGGCGTGCTTCGGATTCGATATCCGCAGCCCGAGCCGGCGCCGCGGGTCACGCTCATCATCCCCACGCGCAATGGCGCGGAGCTGGTCCGGCGATGTGTCGAGAGCATCGCCGCCAAGACCTCGTATCCTTCGTACGAGATCCTCCTGGTCGACAACGAGAGCGACGAGCCGGACGCGATGTCCTATTTCCGCGCGCTCGAGTCGTCCGCGACGGTTCGGCTCCTGCGCTTCGAGGGGGCCTTCAATTACGCGGCCATCAACAACTTCGCCGCCAGGCAAGCGTCCGGCGACGTGCTGGTGCTGCTCAACAACGATACCGAAGTGATCGACGGCGAGTGGCTCTCGGAGATGGTCTCCCACGGAGTTCGACCGGGAATCGGCGCCGTCGGCGCCAAGCTCCTTTATCCGGACGGCACCATTCAGCACGCTGGGATCGTCATGGGACTGCATGGCACCGTGGGACACCTGCAACAGCGAATGCCGCAGGAATCGACAGGGTACTGCGGCTGTCTCGCCGTCACACGGGAAGTGACGGCCGTGACGGGCGCCTGCCTGCTGGTGAGGCGCGGCGTCTACGAAGAGGTGGGAGGTCTCGACGAGAAGGACTTCCCCGTCACCTTCAACGACATCGACTTTTGCCTGAAGCTTCGCAGCAGAGGCTACCGGAACATCTGGACCCCTCACGCGCTGCTCTATCACCACGAGGGCGCCACGCGCGGGCCGGACGACTCCCCCGAGAAGGCGGCGCGCTTCAGTGCCGAGTGGGCTTGCATGAGGGCGAAATGGGGGCGCCAGCTCGACGACGATCCCTTCTACAGCCCCAACCTCTCGCTCGCGAGCGACGACTGCAGCCCGTCGTTTCCGCCGCGCTGCGAAGTCCCCTGGTCGAAGGCCGCGCGGCTCGAGGGCGACACCGACACGACTCCGACCGTCAGCCCCGTCCGTACTGGTCGCTGAAGCGCACGATGTCGTCCTCGCCCAGGTAATCGCCGCTTTGCACCTCGATCATCACGAGCTCCAGGATGCCCGGGTTCTCGAGACGATGCCTGTGTCCGGCCGGGATGTAGGTGGACTCGTTGGTGTTCACGTAGAGCTCCTGGTCGCCGTTCACCACCTTTGCCATCCCGCTCACGACCACCCAGTGCTCGCTACGGTGATGATGCATCTGTAGTGACAGCGATGCGCCCGGTTTGACGACGATGCGCTTGATCTTGAAACGGGGTCCCGTCTCGAGCACGGTGTAGGTGCCCCAAGGGCGAGCCACCGTGCGATGCAGGCGATAGCTCTCGTGCCCGCTGGCCTTGAGTTGGGTGGCGACTTTCTTTACTTCCTGGGCGTGGTTGGCGTCAGCAACCAGGATCGCATCGGGCGTCTCGATGATGATCAGATTGTCGACGCCGACCGCCGCGACGAGCCGATCCTCGCTCTTGACGAATGTGTTCTGCGAGTCGACGACCACCGCATCGCCAATGACGCGATTGTTGTGGCCGTCGGCGTCGACCAGGTGACTGACCGCGCTCCAGGAGCCGATGTCGTTCCAACCGAAGCGACCGGGGATGACCGCCACTCGGCTCGATTTCTCCATCACGGCGTAATCGATGGAGATGTCCGGCATCGCTTCGAAGCGCTCCCGATCGAAATCGAGCATGCCGGGATTGGCGTTCAACTGCTCGCGACTGTCGGCCCAGCAGCTGCTCACTCGTTCCAGCAATTCGGGCGCGTGCTGCTCGAACTCTTCCAGGATGCGATCGGCCCGGAAACAGAACATGCCGCCGTTCCACAGGTGCCTGCCGCTCGACAGATATTCCTGTGCCTTTTCGGCAGAAGGCTTCTCGACGAAGCGGACCACCTTCGCACCGGCGCTGCCCGCAATCCCGGCGCCGCACTCGATGTAGCCGAAACCGGTCTCGGGCGCGTCCGGTCGGATGCCGAAAGTCACCAGATAACCGGCTTGCGCCAGCCGCTCGGCCTCCTGGACGGTCTCGGCAAAAGCGGCCTCGTCGGCGATCAGGTGATCGGCGGGGAGCACCAGCAGCCGGCAATCAGGGCCGTAACGTTCCTGTGCGTAAAGTGCGGCGAGGGCAACCGCCGGCCCGGTGTTGCGACCGCACGGTTCGAGCAGAAACTGGAGCCGATCGGGTGGACCCAGTTTTGCCGCTGCGAACTCGTCCCGGCTCATGAAGTAGTAGTCGCGATTGGTGACGATCATCAGGTCGGCATCCGCGGCGAGCGCGGCTGCACGCTGATACGTCTTTTGCAGCAGCGACTGCCCGTCGGGCAGCTTCATGAAGGGCTTCGGATGACCTTCGCGCGAGACCGGCCACAGGCGGGTGCCGGCACCACCGGAGAGAATGACCGGAATCAACATCATTCCTTCCTCACGCGACGGATGTCGGCGTCCACCATCATCCTGATCAGCGCCTCGAGGCCGGTCTTCGGCTTCCAGCCCAGTTTTTCGTGGGCCTTGCTCGCATCGCCCAGCAGCGTTTCGACCTCGGCAGGGCGATAGAACTTCGGATCGATCACCACGTGGTCCTCGTAATTCAGGTCGACATGCTCGAAAGCGATCCGGCACATGTCGCGGACGGTGGTGGTCCGCCCCGTGGCGACGACGTAATCGTCGGGCAACTCTTGTTGCAGCATCAGCCACATCGCTTCCACGTAATCGCCGGCGAAGCCCCAGTCCCGTTTCGCATCGATGTTGCCGAGCCGCAGTTCCTTCTGCTTGCCGAGCTTGATGCGCGCCACGCCGTCGGTTACCTTGCGCGTGACGAACTCGATGCCGCGCATCGGCGATTCGTGGTTGAACAGGATGCCGCTCGAGGCATGCAGCCCGAAACTCTCACGGTAGTTCACCGTGATCCAGTGGCCGTAGAGCTTCGCCACGCCGTAGGGGCTGCGCGGGTAGAACGGCGTCTTCTCGTTTTGCCGTTGCGCCTGAATCAGGCCGAACATCTCGCTCGTCGACGCCTGATAGAAGCGCGTGGCGGGTGACAGCTGGCGGATCGCTTCCAGGATGTGCACGACACCGAGACCGCATATCTCCCCCGTCAGCACCGGCTGATCCCAGGACGTCCCCACGAAGCTCTGCGCGCCCAGGTTGTAGACCTCGTCGGGGTTCGTCGACCGGATCGCGCGCACGATGGAGGCGCCAT
The DNA here is from genome assembly GCA_016791285.1 of Burkholderiales bacterium. The sequence goes on along the minus strand of JAEUMX010000050.1, from coordinate 8,612 downwards.
CGGTAAGATCGCCGTTCACCATTTCGACCTTGTCCGCTATCCCCATCTCCCGCAGACGCCAAAGCGTATCGCTGCTGCGTCGGGCCAGGAGTCCGAAGACCTGATAGTCCTTTCGCAGCAGCAGATCGGCCAGGTAACATCCGTCCTGCCCGGTGATTCCCGTCACTAACGCCACTCTTGGCATGGCCTCGTCTTCCTTTCGCAGTTATTGAAACACCCGAAGCGTCCGACCTGTGCCAACCTGGTGGCAAAATCGGAAAACCTGTAATTATACAATTGCGCCCTCTTCATGGTGCAGCGCAAAATGGCGAAATTTGTCGAACGCCAGGTGCAGTCCAGCAATAAGAGTGTCCTCGTTATCGGGGCCGCCAGCCAGATCGGATACCACCTGCTCCCGCGTCTGGCCGAAGCCGGCCGTGACGTGGCTGCGGTCTCACGGTTTCACGCGCCGGGCGACCACCGCGGGGCGAACTGGCATCGCCTCGATCTCGCGCAGACGTCCGCGTTGCTGGCATCGGGACTGCGGCCGGCGACCGTCGTCAGCCTTGCGCCGCTGCGAATACTCCCGCCGCTGGTGACTGCGCTAGCAGACCTCGGGTCGACGCGCATCATCGCGTTCAGTTCCACCAGCCGATTCACGAAAGCCAGCTCGGCGGACCCGGCGGAACGCGAACTCGCCGCGTCCCTGGTCCGCGCGGAGGAGGCGGTCGCATCGCAGTGCGAGCATCACGGCATCCATTGGACCATATTTCGGCCGACGCTCGTCTACAGTCCTGGTCTCGATCGGAACGTGTCGGAGATCGCGCGCTTCATTCAGCGCGCCGGCTTTTTCCCCATGCTTGGCAAGGGGCTCGGCAAGCGGCAGCCGGTGCACGCGGACGACCTCGCAGCAGCCTGTCTTGCCGCGCTGGACGAAAGCAAGGCCTTCGACCGCGCATACGACCTATCCGGCGGCGAGACCCTGAGCTATCGCGAGATGGTAGTGCAGATCTTCCACGGGCTCGGTCGTGCGCCCCGCATCGTCCAGGTGCCGACGCGCCTGCTCAAGGCGATAGTGAGCACCGCCCGCATCGTGCCACGGTTCCGGAAGCTCTCGCCGGAGCTCGTGACCCGGATGAACGTGGACATGTGCTTCGATCACATCGAGGCGAGCCGGGACCTGGGTTTCAGCCCGCGCAGGTTCGAGTTCCGGCTCGACCGCCAATCATTTGAGGCGCGGCAGGCCTACGCGCGCTAGTCCACCGGCAGCGCAAGCTCGTCACTTCGTGGGTGCCGATGACTGTCCGCGACCGATCGCGACGTACTCGAATCCTTCCTGCACCATCTGCTTCGGGTCATAGAGGTTGCGACCATCGAAGATGACCGGGTGCTTCATGAAGCGGTGCATGGCGGCGAAATCGGGATAGCGAAACGGCTTCCATTCGGTCACCAGCACCAGTGCATCGACCCCCTTGAGCGCGTCGTACTGGTTGTCGGAGAGGGTCAGCAGGCAGTCCGTGAACCAGTAATCGGGCAGGGTGGCACGCGCGGCGTCCATCGCCACGGGATCGTAGGCCTGAATCCGCGCGCCTGCCGCGATGGCAGCGCGCAGAAACACCACCGAGGGTGCTTCCCGCATATCGTCGGTTCCCGGCTTGAAGGCGAGCCCCCAGACGCCAAGCGTCACGCCCCGCAGATCCTTCGTGAAGCGCGCCGTCACCTTTTCGAACAATCGCCGCTTCTGGATTTCGTTGCGGCGCTCGACGGCCTGTAATACCTGAGCATCGAATCCGTTCGATTCGGCGCTGTGGATCAGGGCCTTGACGTCCTTGGGGAAGCACGAGCCTCCGTAGCCGGCTCCCGGATAGATGAACGAGTAGCCGATGCGCGAATCCGATCCGATCCCGAGCCTGACGTTTTCGACGTCGACATCGAGCCGCTCGCAGAGGTTGGCGATCTCGTTCATGAAGGAGATCTTGGTCGCCAGCATCGCGTTGGCTGCGTACTTGGTCATCTCGGCATCGCGCACACCCATGAACAGAATGCGCTCGTGGTTGCGCATGAACGGGTAATAGAGGGAGCGCATGGTTTCGGTGGCCCGTTCGCTGTCGGCGCCCACCACGACCCGGTCCGGCCGCGTGAAGTCCTTCACCGCGTCGCCTTCCTTGAGAAACTCGGGATTGCTCACCACGTCGAACTCGATCTCGACACCGCGCTTTGCCAACTCCTCCAGAACGGCGGCCCGCACGCTGTCGGCGGTACCGACCGGGACGGTCGATTTGTCCACGATGAGGCAGTAGCGATCCATGTGACGACCAATCTCGCGGGCGACGGCCAGAACATGCTGCAGATCCGCGGACCCGTCCTCCTGTGGCGGCGTCCCGACGGCGATGAAGAATACGTTGCTGTCGCGCATGGCGTCCTGCAGCGACGTCGTGAATTCCAGTCGACCTGCCCTGGTGTTGGTCGTGACGACATTCTCCAGCCCCGGTTCGTAGATCGGAATGCGGCCCGCCAGCAATCCCGTGATCTTGGATTCGTCCTTGTCGACGCAGACGACCCGGTTCCCCATCTCGGCGAAACAGGCGCCGGTGACAAGACCGACGTAGCCGGTCCCGATGACACATAGATTCATGGGTGGTTACTCCCTCGTGCTGGAATTCTGGGGGCTGCTCCCGACCTCTGCGCGCATGCCGGGACGGAACAGCGTGGGGCGATGACAGCCCCGGATTCTAGCAGCTGGATCCCGCAAGCCGTTCAATGCTGCCCGGCGGCGACGCGCTCGTGCCACAGACCCGGCAGCCGGGGTCCTTGCGAAGGTGCACGGTGCGCCATTCCATCGCGAGCACGTCGAGCAGAAGCAGTCTGCCGCTCAGAGATTCGCCGATGCCGGCGGCAAGCTTGAGGACCTCGGCCGCCTGTACCGTGCCGATCATGCCGACCACCGGTGCGAACACACCCATGACGGCGCATCGCGTTTCCTCGATCTCTGCGTCTTCGGGAAACAGGCAGCCGTAGCATGGGCTCGCCGACTGGCGCAGATCGAACACGCTCACCTGCCCGTCGAAGCGCACGCCCGCCCCCGAGACGAGGGGGCGGTGGTGCTCGACGCAAGCGCGGTTGATGGCGTGGCGGGTGGGAAAATTGTCCGAGCAGTCGACGACGATATCGGCATCCGCGACCAGGCGATCGAGCCGAGCGGCGCTGATGCGCTCCGCGATGCCGGTGACGGGCACCTCGGGATTCAGTGCCGCGATCGCGTCCGTGGCGGCCTCTACCTTGAGCCGGCCGACATCGCCGCTGCGGAAGATGATCTGCCGCTGCAGGTTTGTGAGATCCACCCGATCGCCGTCGCAGAGCGTCATCGCGCCAATTCCCGCCGATGCGAGATAGATCGACACGGGCGCCCCCAGTCCCCCCACGCCGACCACGAGCACGTGCGCGCCGCGGATGCGCGTCTGCCCCTCGATGCCGACCTCGGGCAGCAGGATGTGGCGGCTGTAGCGGGTGAGCTGAACGTCGTCCACGGGATCGCAAAGACTGCGGCCCGTCGAAGCGGGCCGCGAGATCTGGTCGTTACCGGGCGCCGAGCTTCAAGTCCCTTGCGCCTTTTGCAGAACCTGAAGGCCCTTCAGGAGATTCAGCGCCTGATTGAGCTGGTAGTCGTCCTTGGAGCCGAACTCTTTCGGCGGACCCTGATCCGCCTTTTCCTTTTCTTCGTCCTTCTTGGGTTTTGCGTCCGGCTTCGGGTCCGACTTGATTTCCGGCTTCGCCTGCGAGGGCTCCAGCTTCGCTTCGGAATCCTTTTCCTTGTCGTTCGACAGGTGTCGCTCCAGGTCGGCCTCGCGCAATCGCAGCGAAGCTTCCGCCGATGCGGGATCTTCGGCGATGATATCCGGCGTGATCCCCTTGGCCTGGATCGAGCGCCCGCTCGGCGTGTAGTAACGCGCCGTGGTGAGCTTGATTGCGGTGTTGTTGCCGAGTGGCAGGATCGTCTGCACCGAACCCTTGCCGAAAGTCTGCGTGCCGAGCACCACCGCACGCTTGTGATCCTGCAGGGCACCGGCCACGATCTCGGACGCGGAGGCGGATCCGCCGTTCACGAGTACGACCATGGGGACTGACTTCACTTCCGGCGGCAGCTTCTTGATGTAGTCCTCCCGCAGGCTTCCCCGCAAGTAGTTCTCGGGGCTGGCGGTCAGTCGCATCTTCGAATCCTCGGTGCGACCGTCGGTGTACACGACCAGCGCGTTCTGCGGCAGGAACATCGCCGATATGGCAACCGCGCCGTTCAGGAGTCCCCCTGGATCGTTGCGCAGGTCGAGCACGAGACCGCGCAGCGGGCCGTTGTTCTCCTTGATGACCTTCTCGATCGCCTTCGCGAGGTTCTCGGCGGTGTGCTCCTGAAACTGGGTGACGCGGAAATAGCCGAAGCCGGGCTCGACCAGTTTCGCCTTGACGCTCTGGATCTTGATGACCGCCCGGTTCAGAGTGAATGTGAGGGGCTTCGCCTCGCCCTTGCGCACCACGGTAAGCGTGATCGGAGTATTGGGCTTGCCGCGCATGCGCTTCACCGCGTCGTTCAGCGACATGCCTTTTACCGACGAGTCGTCGAGCTTGATGATGAGGTCGCCGGACTTGATGCCCGCGTTGTAGGCGGGCGTGTCCTCGATGGGGCTGATCACCTTGACGAAACCGTCCTCCATGCCGACCTCGATGCCGAGCCCGCCGAACTCGCCCTGCGTACCGACCTGGAGCTCCTTGAACGCCTCGGCGTCGAGGTAGGAGGAGTGCGGATCCAGACCCGACAACATGCCGTTGATTGCTTCGTTGATGAGCTTCTTGTCTTCGACGGGCTCGACGTAGTCGCTCTTGACGCGGCCGAAGACCTCGGTGAAGGCGCGCAACTCCTCGACCGGCAGCGGCCCGGGAGTGTCCCGTTGCGCCACGGCCGATAGGTTGAGACTGATCATGACTCCGAGCACCGCCCCGAGTGCGATCAGCCCAACTTGCTGCCACTTGTTCTTCATAAGAATTCTGCTCCTGCCGCGATCCGTTGCGCTGGCCGATGGGTTTCGACGACTTCGCGGTGGCAAGCGACGCCTGCCGCCGAAAGTCGACCTTATAGTATAAACCTGATTAGCAAGAAATAATCGAGCGAGATCGTGGACTTCCAAACTGGCGCGGGAGTTCCCGCGCGGGTCGGGAGAGTCCAGAGAGGGTGCAGCGATGATTCGTTAGCGACGAGCGGTGCGGGCCAGCGACGGCTCGCGAGAAATCCGCACGACCCGCCATGCGAACGGGTCGTGATCCACTTGGAGTCCGGTGAACTACCCTGCCTTGCCCTGGTTTGCGACCGCCTTCGCCGCCCGCTCGATTTCGTCCTGGTCACCCAGGTAGTAATGGCGCAGAGGCTTGAGATCGGCATCCAGTTCGTAGACCAGGGGCACGCCCGTGGGAATGTTGAGACCGACGATCTCTTCGTCGGAGACACCGTCCAGGTACTTGACGAGCGCGCGCAGCGAGTTGCCGTGGGCTGCAATGATGAGCCGCTCGCCTCGCTTCACCGCGGGGGCCAGCACTTCCTTCCACAGCGGGAGAAAGCGCGCGACCGTCTCCTTCAGGCTCTCCGTGAGCGGCAGCTCGGAGTCGGCAAGTCCGCTATAGCGCGGCTCGAAGCCCGGGAAGCGCGGGTCGTCGCGGGTGAGCGCGGGCGGCGGAATATCGTAGCTGCGTCGCCACACCATAACCTGCTGCTCACCGAACTTGGCGGCAGTCTCGGCCTTGTTCAGCCCCTGCAGCGCGCCGTAATGGCGCTCGTTCAGGCGCCACTTGTTCTCGACCGGGATCCACATGAGATCCATTTCCTCGAGCACGATCCACAAGGTGCGAATCGCCCGCTTGAGCACCGAAGTGTAGGCGCGGTCGAAGACGAAGCCCTGTTCCTTGAGGAGGTGGCCGGCGCGCTTGGCTTCCGCCGTGCCCTTCTCCGACAATCCGACGTCGGTCCAGCCGGTGAAGCGATTTTCCTGGTTCCACGTGCTCTCGCCGTGGCGGAGAAGAACGACTTTGTACATGAACACCCTCCCTGTGTCGTTGTCGGTGCGTCGCGGTCGGCTCTTTGCATGCAGCGCATCGGGCCTGGGGAATTATCGGGGAACGCATGATGCGCTGCAACCCGTTGGCACACGAGCACTTGCACAGCGCATCGTATATTAGTATATAATGAAACTCAAATGAGTGCTGCCACCTCCGTCAGATCGAAGCCCACCGCGATCACGCAAGAACTCATCGACCGCGACGAGCACATCGAGCAGGCCGCGCGCGCGATGAAGGCCATGTCACATCCCCTTCGACTCAAGATCCTCTGCGTGCTCGGCGATCGCGAAGTGAGCGTACAGGAGATCGTCGACTCCGTCGGCACCACCCAGAGCAACATCTCCCAACACCTCGCCATCCTGCGCGACAAGGGCGTTCTGCGTACGCGGAAAGACGCGAATCGCGTCTATTACCGGGTCGGCGACGCACGCACCCTCAAGCTGATCGGGATGATGCGGGACGTGTTCTGCGGCTTCCCCGCGTAGCACCCGACAGATCCCGACTATGCACGTGATCCAGGCCGTGAAGCACAAACGCCGCATTTATATATTAGAACTCGGTAATGTTCTGAAAGGACTGCCCGGTACGAAGGTCATCGGCTTCGTTGCCGGGCTCCTCCTTGCAGCAGGTACGGGTAGCGCAACCGCCATCGAGCCGTTGGCGACGGCTGCCGCCGCCATTCGGGAAGTGGACGAAACGTATTCCGCGGACGGCATCGTGGAGGCGGTTCGGCAGTCCACTGTCTCGGCGCAGATCGCGGGTCGTGTCGTGGCCGTGAATTTCGACGTCGGAGATTACGTGAAGCAGGGCGAGGTGATCGTCCGTATCGACCCGCGACAGGTCACACAAGCCGCCGCCGAGAGTCAGGCCCAAGTGGCCCAGGCGCGTGCCCGGTTCGAGGACGCGAAGGCGGCCTACGAGCGCAGCCGGCAGCTCTACCAGCAGAAGTTCGTAAGTCAGGCCGCCCTCGACAAGGCCAAAGCCGAGTTCGAAGCGGCCGCTGCCCACCTCCAGGCCGCGCGCGCCGGCCTCGGCGTCGCCGAAACCACGCGCGAGTTCGCGACCGTCGTCGCGCCTTACAGCGGGGTCGTTTCGGCTCGGCTCGTGGAGTTAGGCGAGATGGCGAGTCCCGGTACGCCGCTCATGGCGGGCTTCGACCCGCGGCAGATGCGCGTCGTTGCGAACATTCCGCAGTACCGGGTCGCGGCCGTCCGCGCCGCCAGAGCGGCCACCGTGGAAGTGCCCGCCGCGAACGATCGTCGCATCGAGGCGGCCGGGATTACCGTGCTGCCAGCGGCCGACCCGAAGTCCCTCACCACCAAGGTCCGGCTCGATCTGCCTGGGGAACAGCGCGACCTGTCGCCGGGCATATTCGCGCGCGCCCGTTTCGTCGTCGGACGCGCCAAGAAACTGGTGGTGCCCGCGCAGGCCGTCCTGCGCCGGAGCGAAGTGACGGCGGTCTACGTGGTCGACGCCGAAGGCAGGCCGCAGTTGCGACAGATCCGCACCGGGGACGAAGCAGGTGAGCACTGGATCGAGATCCTCGCGGGCGTGAATCCGGGCGAGAACGTTGCCCTCGATCCGGTCAAGGCCGGCATCGCGCGGCGGTGAAGCGAATGGGAATCTCCGGGCGCGTCGCGCGTTTCTTCCTCCACTCGCAGCTGACGCCGCTGATCGCGGCTGCGGCCTTTCTGCTCGGACTCTTCGCGGTACTCGTCACACCCCGCGAGGAGGAGCCCCAGATCAACGTCACCATGGCGAACGTCTTCATCCCCTTCCCCGGGGCGTCCGCTAAGGATGTCGAAGCGCTGGTCGCCACCCCCGCCGAGCAGGTGCTGTCGCGGATCTCGGGGATCGAGCACGTGTACTCGGTCTCCCGCCCGGGCATGGCCATCCTGACGGTGCAGTACGAAGTCGGCGAAGACCGGACCCAGGCGCTGGTCAGGCTCTACGACACGATCATGTCGAACCGGGACTGGGTCTCGCCGCAGCTCGGTGTCGGCGAGCCGATCATCAAGCCGACCGGCATCGACGACGTGCCGATTGTCACGCTTACGCTCTGGACCACCGATCCGGCGCGCGGTGCTTTCGAGCTCGAGCGCGTGGCGCATTCGCTGGAAGCGGATCTCAAGCGCATTCCCGGTACGCGCGAGGCTTACACCATTGGTGGACCTTCGCACGTCGTGCGCGTGATCATGGACCCCGACCGCCTCGCCGCCTACCAGCTCACCGCTCACGATATCCGCAACGCCCTGCAGCTCGCCAACGCGTCGCGGCCTTCGGGCAGTCTCGTCGCCGGTAACGCCGAGCTCCTGGTACAGACCGGGACGTATCTCTCCTCCAGCCGAGACGTCAAGGAGCTCGTGGTCGGCGTCCGCGACGGCCGACCGATTTTCATCACCGACGTGGCGCGCGTGGACGACGGGCCAGACCAACCCGAGCGCTACGCCTGGTTCGGAGCCGGAGCGGCCGCGCAGGACAAGGGCTTGACGGCGTCCGGGGAGCACCCGGCCGTGACCCTGGCGGTGTCGAAG
>JAEUMX010000478.1 GCA_016791285.1 Burkholderiales bacterium | reverse complement strand
ACCGCCGATCGGCAACACCTCGCCGCGCAGCGTGATCTCCCCGGTCATGGCGACGTCAGCCCGAACCGGGATACCGGTGAGGGCCGACACCATCGCGGTACAAATGCCGATGCCCGCACTCGGACCGTCCTTCGGAGTCGCCCCCTCGGGCAGGTGAATATGCAGATCCCTGCGCTGGTAGAAGTCTTCCGCGATGCCGAGCTTGTCCGACCGTGCGCGCACGACCGAAAGCGCAGCCTGCACCGATTCCTGCATTACTTCGCCGAGCTTCCCGGTCGTTATCGTCTTGCCCTTGCCGGGCAGCACCGCTGTTTCGATGGTCAGCAGCTCGCCACCCACCTCGGTCCATGCGAGCCCGGTCACCTGACCCACCTGACTGTGCTTCTCGGCCATGCCGTACGTATAGCGCCGCACACCGAGATACTTGTCGAGATTGCGCGGTGTGATGGAGATCTTGCGTGCCGCGCTCTTCAGGATGAGGGACTTCACCACCTTGCGGCAGAACTTCGAGATCTCGCGCTCGAGGCTGCGTACCCCGGCCTCGCGGGTGTAGTGACGCATGATGTCGCGCAGCGCGCTGTCCGACACCAGCAGCTCTTCCTTCTTGAGGCCGTGGTTCTTCATCTGCTTCGGCAGCAGGTAGCGCGTGGCGATATGCACCTTCTCGTCCTCGGTGTAGCCCGAGAGGCGGATGACTTCCATGCGGTCCAGCAGCGGCGCCGGGATGTTGAGGGTGTTCGCCGTGGCGACGAACATCACGTCCGAAAGATCGTACTCGACCTCTATATAGTGATCCATGAAGGTGTGGTTCTGCTCCGGATCGAGCACCTCGAGCAGTGCCGAGGACGGATCACCGCGGAAGTCCATGCCCATCTTGTCGACTTCGTCGAGCAGGAACAGCGGATTGCGCACCCCGACCTTGGTCATGCTCTGAAGAATCTTGCCGGGCATCGAGCCAATGTAGGTGCGCCGGTGGCCGCGAATCTCTGCCTCGTCGCGCACGCCTCCGAGCGACATGCGCACGAACTTGCGATTGGTCGCACGTGCGATGGACTGGCCGAGCGAGGTCTTGCCGACCCCGGGCGGACCGACCAGACAGAGGATCGGCGCCTTCAGCTTGTCCACGCGCTGCTGCACGGCGAGATACTCGACAATGCGCTCCTTGATCTTCTCCAGTCCGTAGTGGTCGCGCTCCAGCACCTCCTCGGCTGCCGCCAGATCCTTGTTGATCTTGCTCTTCTTCTTCCACGGCAACGAAACCAGGGATTCGATGTAGTTGCGCACGACGGTCGCCTCCGCCGACATAGGCGACATGAGGCGCAGCTTACGCAGTTCCGCCTCCGCCTTGGCACGCGCCTCCTTCGTCATGTGCGCACCCTTGATGCGCTTGTCCATCTCGTCGAGATCCGCGCCCTCTTCGAGCTCGCCGAGTTCCTTCTGGATCGCCTTCACCTGCTCGTTCAGGTAGTACTCGCGCTGGCTCTTCTCCATCTGCCGCTTCACGCGGCCGCGGATGCGCTTCTCGACCTGCAGAATGTCGAGTTCGGTCTCGATCAAGGTCAGAAGGTGCTCGAGCCGGCGCTTGACCTCGAACATCTCCAGTACCTGCTGCTTCTGCTCGAGCTTGAGCGGCAGGTGCGCCACGATGGTGTCAGCTAGCCGGCCCGCCTCGTCGATGCCGGCGAGCGAAGTCAGCACTTCGGGCGGAATCTTCTTGTTCAATTTCACGTACTGATCGAACTGCGAAATCATCGCGCGCCGCATCGCCTCGATCTCGTGATTGCTGGCGCCATCGGGCTCTACCGGCACCACGTCGGCGACGAAATGCGACTTGACGTCACTCACGTCGCCGATGACCGCGCGCTGCGATCCCTCGACCAGCACTTTCACCGTGCCATCGGGAAGCTTGAGCATCTGCAGGATCCCGGCGATGCTGCCGACGCCATACAGATCGTCGGCCGACGGTTCATCCTTGGCTGCCGATTTCTGTGCCACGAGCAGGATGCTCTTGCCGGCTTCCATTGCGCTTTCGAGGGCCTTGATGGACTTCGGGCGCCCGACGAACAGCGGGATGACCATGTGCGGAAAGACAACCACGTCCCGCAGCGGCAGCAGTGGCAGTAAGAGTCGTTCTTGACCGATGTTGTCCGGTTCAGACATGGAGGCACCTACTGGGAATGGGGATGCAATCTTATTCGGGAAATCTGTTCCCGGTCGCGACGGCGCCGCGAAACAGACCTACGATACCCTGCTTCCCACCCGAAGCAAAGGGCGGGGAGAGATGCGGCCGCCGTCAAACCGACCCGGCGACCTTGGGCTGATCGGCGAAAATCAGGATCGGATTGATCTCGCCACCCGCCGATACGTCATCGATCGCCACCTTAATCACGTCGTCGAGAGATGGCAGGTCGAACATGGTATCGAGCAGGGTTTGTTCGAGAATGGAGCGCAATCCGCGCGCGCCGGTCTTGCGCGCGAGCGCCTTGCGCGCAATGGCTCGCAAGGCAGGCTCACGCACCTCCAAGTCAACCCCTTCCATGGCGAAGAGTCTCTGATACTGCTTGACCAGAGCATTCTTGGGTTCGACCAGAATCTGGATCAGCGCGCTCTCGTCCAACTCGGTGAGCGTCGCCACCACCGGCAGGCGGCCGACGAACTCCGGTATGAGACCGTACTTGATGAGGTCCTCTGGCTCGACGTCCCGCAACACCTCGCCGATATCCTTGCGGTTATCGCGACTCTTGACCTCGGCGCCAAAGCCGATCCCGCCCTTCTCCGAGCGGGCGCGGATGACTTTGTCGAGGCCGTCGAACGCGCCGCCGCAGATGAACAGGATATTGGTCGTATCGACCTGTACGAACTCTTGATTCGGGTGCTTGCGCCCGCCCTGTGGCGGCACGGATGCAATCGTCCCCTCGACCAGCTTGAGCAAGGCTTGCTGCACACCTTCGCCCGACACGTCGCGTGTGATGGAGGGGTTTTCCGACTTGCGGGAAATCTTGTCGATCTCGTCGATATAGACGATGCCTCGCTGCGCCTTCTCGACGTCGTAGTCGCACTTTTGCAGGAGCTTCTGGATGATGTTCTCGACATCCTCGCCCACGTAGCCTGCTTCGGTCAGCGTTGTCGCATCGGCCATGACGAACGGGACGTTCAACAGGCGCGCGAGCGTCTGCGCGAGCAGGGTCTTGCCGGACCCGGTCGGACCGACGAGCAGAATGTTCGACTTGGCGAGTTCGATGTCCTCGTTCTTGCTGAGCGTCTTCAGACGCTTGTAGTGGTTGTAGACCGCAACCGAAAGAATCTTCTTGGCCTGTTCCTGCCCGATCACGTACTGGTCGAGGATCTCGCGGATTTCGCGCGGCACCGGCAGATCGGACTTGACCCCCTTCGTCGTCTGGTCACCCTGCGTTTCCTCGCGAATGATGTCGTTGCAAAGCTCGATGCACTCGTCGCAGATGAACACGGACGGACCCGCGATCAGCTTCCGCACCTCGTGCTGGCTCTTGCCGCAGAAGCTGCAGTAGAGAAGCTTTTCGCCGCCGATCTTGTCAGACATGTCTGTCTTCCGAGTGAAGAAACAACCTGCCTCAGGCAGCCGCCGCGACGCGGCTCGCCAACACCTTGTCCACGATGCCGTAGCGCACCGCTTCGTCCGCGCTGAGGAAATTGTCGCGGTCGGTGTCTTTCTCGATGGTTTTGATGCCCTGTCCGGTGTGGCTTGCAAGGATCTCGTTCAGGCGCTGCCGCAAAAAAAGAATCTCGCGCGCGTGAATCTCGATGTCCGATGCCTGCCCCTGAAAACCACCCATCGGCTGGTGAATCATCACCCGCGAGTTGGGAAGACAGAATCGCTTTCCCTTCGCGCCTGCAGCGAGCAGAAGTGCCCCCATGCTGGCCGCTTGACCGACGCACAGCGTGCTCACGTCGGACTTGATGAACTGTATCGTGTCGTAGATGGCAAGCCCTGCCGACACCGAACCGCCGGGTGAGTTGATGTAGAAGGATATGTCCTTGTCGGGGTTCTCGGACTCGAGAAACAGCAGCTGCGCCACGATGAGATTCGCCGACACCTCGTTCACCGGACCCACGAGGAATACGACCCGCTCGCGCAACAAGCGCGAATAGATGTCGTAGGCGCGCTCGCCGCGACCACTCTGCTCGATCACCATCGGGATCAGGCCGAGCCCCTGCGGCTCGATGTAACGACCATGCATATCAGGCATTCCCCATCAACTCGTCGAACCCAACCGCCTCGTCCTCGACCTGCGCGGTGCGGGTCACCCACTGCACCACATTATCTTCGAGCACCACCGACTCGAACTCGTTCAATCGCTCCGGCACCTGATAGTACCACTTCACGACCTCCCGGGGATGTTCGAAGCTCTGGGCGTGTTCCTCGACCACGGCGCGCACCTGCTCCGGACGTGGCCCGAGATCGTGTGCGCGCACCAATTCCGCAAGAATCAGACCGAGGCTCACGCGGCGCCTGGCCTGGGTCTCGAACCCCTCGGCGGGGAATGGGAGCCGTTGCACGTCGACCCCGCGCGAGGCGAGATCCTGCATGGTGGCCTGGGTGAGCCGCTGCGCCTCCATGTCGACCAGAGACTTCGGGATGGGGAGTTCGTTCGCATCGAGGAGTGCCTGCATGACCTGATCCTTGATCCGCTTCCGAACACGCGCCTTGATCTCCCGCTCCACGTTCGAACGCACCTCCGCGCGGAGCTTTTCGAGGTCACCGTCCTCGATGCCCATCTGCTTCGCGAACTCCGCGTCCAGGTCCGGCAAGCGCGGAGCGGCAACCCGCTGCAACGTCACTTCGAAGCGCGCCGTCTTCCCCGCCACGTCCTTGCCGTGATAGGTGTCGGGAAATTGCAGATCGAACGCGGCTGTCGCACCGGCAGAAAGCCCGACGAGATGCGACTCGAACTCCGGTAGAAGCCGCCCCTGGCCGAGAATCACCCCATGGTCCGAGGCCGAGCCACCCGGAAACTCGACCCCGTCGATCGTGCCGCGGTAATCGATCGTGACCAGGTCTTCAGCGGCGGCCGGGCGCTCGACCGGGTCGAATTTCACCCGTTGGCGACGCAGAATCTCCAGGGTTCGATCGACGTCTGCCTCGACGATTTCGTGCACGGGTCGCTTGAATTGCAAGCTGGAGACGTCCGTCACCGTAACTTCGGGGTAAACCTCGAAGGTCGCGCTGTATTCGAATGCTCCACCGCCCTCACCACCTGAGCGCGGCTCGATGCTGGGCAACCCGGCCACCCGCAGGTTCTGCTCGCGCACCGCATCGCCAAAGCTCTTCTTCACGACATCGCCCAGCACTTCCTGGCGCACCTGCGGACCGAATTGCTGTTCCACGATCTTGAGTGGCACTTTGCCCGGGCGAAACCCGGCAAGTTTCGCGGTGCGTGCGATCTTCTTCAAACGTGCACTGACCTCGGTATCGATTTCCGTAAGGGGCAGCGACACGTTCAGTCGCCGCTCGAGCCCGTTCAGGCTCTCGAGAGTTGCTTGCATCAGGGATCAATCCTCAAGTTATTGGACCGCTTATCGACGCGTGGTGCGAAAGGGGGGACTCGAACCCCCACACCTTGCGGCGCCAGATCCTAAGTCTGGTGCGTCTACCAATTCCGCCACTTTCGCGCCGGAGGCACATAACTAATTGTAAGATAATGCGGAGCGTCCCGCCATGCAGCCGTAAGGCCTGTCTCTACCCTGCTGCCGCGAGACTCGTCCTTCGCTTTCGGGCGCGCACCCTCCCAATCGATCGGCCATGACCCCGCACGAGTACTGCGCCGACAAGGTCGCGAAGCGCGGCGGGGCTCTTTTCTACGCGGTCTTCCGGCTTCCCACCGAGAAACGGCAGGCAATCGTCGCCGTGCATGCCTTTCGGCGCGAGGTGGAGGACATCGCGGCGGAGCGCTCCGATCCCGCGCTCGGAAGACTCAGGCTCGAATGGTGGCGTCAGCAGCTTGCAGCCGTCTATGGCGGCGCCCCGCAGCATCCTGTCGCTCGCGCGCTGCAGGCAGTGGTCGAAGCGTATCGGCTCCCCGAGTCCCGTTTTCTCGACATCATCGAGGGCGTCGAAACGGATCTCACCGCATCGCGTTATCCCGACTTTACCGCACTCACGCGCTATTGCACGCAGCTGGGGTCGGTGCCGAACGAACTGGCGGCGCGGATACTCGGCTACCAGGACCCGCGCACCGTCGATCGCGTGCGCGAACTCGGCATCGCTACCCGGCTCGTACGCATCGTCCGCGACATCGGTCTCGACGCGCGGCGCGACCGCATCTATCTTCCTGCGGACGAGATGAGGCGGTACGCGGTCACGCCGGCACAGCTGCTCCATTCGCGGCATGACAACCGATTCCGGCAGCTCGTCGAACACCAGATCGACCGCATCGAGAGCACCTTCGCCGCCGCCCTGTCCGACTTTCCAGCGGTCGACCGCAAAGCGCAGCATCCTCTGCTCGCGCTCGCCGCCATTGGACGTGCGCTGCTGCGCGAGATTCGCGCGGATGACTGTCGGGTGCTGGATCGGCGCACCAGCCTGACGCCGCTACGCAAGCTTTGGATCGCCTGGCGCGCCGGCTGAAGCCGTCCGGTTTCCGCGCACCGCCTGCGTTCGCTAAACTGGAGACTACCGAACGAGGACACGCATGCCGCCGGACACCCCAGCACTCCCGGACTACCAGCCACCACGCGACCTGCTGAAGGATCGCGTGATCCTCGTCACGGGCGCGGGCCAGGGCATCGGTCGCGTCGCGGCGCTCGAGTTCGCTGCCCATGGCGCCACGGTGGTGCTCCAGGGCCGCAAGCCGAAGAAGCTCGAGACGGTGTACGAGGCGATTCAGCAGGCCGGATATCCAGAACCGGCGATGGCGCCGCTCGATCTGAACGCCGCCACCGACACCGACTTCGAGCGCCTTGCCGACACCATCGAGGCCGAACTCGGTCGGCTCGACGGCATCCTGCACAGCGCCGTCATGTTCGAAGGTTTGAAGCGACTCACCGACCTGCCGCTGGAGCATTGGCTCCAGGTGCTGCGCGTGAACCTTGCCGCACCCGCGAGCCTAAATCGGGCCTGCGAGCCTTTGCTGGCGGCGGCGCCCGACGCGGCCGTGATCGTTACCGGCGAGACCCACGGCCTTGCGCCGTCCGCCTTCTGGGGTGCATTCGCGGTCGCCAAGGCCGGCCTCGCCACGCTGGTCAAGGTGCAATCGCAGGAATGGGTGCCCTACCCCCAACTCAGGATCAACCTGCTGGTCCCGGGGCCGGTGCGTTCCCCGCAGCGGGCGCGCAGTCACCCGGCAGAAGCGCCGGAAGCCCTCCCCGCGGCCGCCAGCCTGATGCCCTGGTACCTTTACTTCATGGGTCCTGCGAGCCGCGGTCGCAGCGGCGAGATCATCGGCTGCGCGCCGGCAGCAGCGCCCTGAGCACATCCGGCAACGGCGCCGAGCGCCGCGCGGCAAGATCCATCCAGACCATTCTCGTCGCGCCGGTCGCCACCGGATTCGGCTCGCCCACCCGCATCTCGTACCGGAGCAGGAAGCTGCTCCGCCCCGCTTCGCCCCCCGTCAATTCGATCTCGAGCGTCGCCGGATACACGACCGATGAGAAATAATCGCAGCTCGCGGTCACAACCACCGGCGCGTGATCGCGCGGCAATTGGCCAGCCAGCGAGCGCACCCACGCCACGCGCGCCTCCTGCATGTAGCGGAAATAGGCCAGATGGCTCGCGTGGCCGAGTGTGTCCATGTCGCTGAAGGGCACGCGCAGGGATTCCGTCCACAGGTGCAGCATCGCCATCCCCCCTCTAGCCGGTGCGCTTCCCGGAGACCAGATAGGCGGCCAGGGCGGGCAGCAGCAATACCGCTCCGAGCATGTTCACCAGGAACATGAAGGCGAGCAGGATACCCATATCGGCCTGGAACTTGAGATCGGAGAACGCCCACGTGCCCACGCCCACGCTCATGGTCACGGCGGTGAATACGGCGGCCGTCCCGCGCTGGCGCAACGCATCGCAGAACGCCTCGCGCATCGAGGCACCCTGCTCGTGCAGGGCGTGCTGGAAACGCTCGTAGAGATAGATGCCGTAGTCGACGCCAACGCCGACGCCGAGCGCAATCACGGGCAGTGTTGCCACCTTCACCCCGATGTCGAGGCTCGCCATCAGGGCATTGCACAGCAGCGAGACGAGCGCGAGCGGCAGGATGATGCAAAGCGTCGCCGCCAGCGATCGGAACGTGAGCCAGCAGAGCAGGATCACTGCGCCGAAGATCGACACCAGCATCGTCTTCTCGGACGCCGCCACCGCCTCGTTGGTCGCCGCCATCACGCCCACGTTGCCGCTCGCGAGCAGGAAGCGGATGTGCTCACCATCGTAGCGCGCCGCATAGTCCTTCACCGCCCGGACGATACGCTCGATCGTGTCGGCGTGATGATCCCGGGTGAAGATCATGATCTGCATCGCGCTGCAATCGGGGTCGAGCAGGCCGGTGCCGGTGTCGACCGGTGTCACCGCCTGCGCGAGCACCTGCGGCACGCGGGAGAGCGATCGCCACTTGAGGTGGCCCTCGTTGTACCCGGCATTGATGATCTTGGCGAGCCCCGGCAGCGCGAGCACCGACTGTACACCGTCCACCTGGCGCAGATAGAACTCGAGGCGGTCGATGTCATCCATCAGCGCGAAGTCCGTGCAGCCGCCCTCCACACCACGGGTCTGCGCGATCACCGAGAGCACGTCGACGCCGATGCTGAACCTGTCGGTAATCGCCTGCAGGTCGCGGTTGTAGCGCGCGTCCTGCTTGAGCTCCGGAAGTCCCCTGCCGACATCGCCGATGCGCAGCTCGCGCGCCTTCCAGGCTCCGGTCACGGCGAGCAGCGCCGCAACTCCCAGCACCGCCAGTGCCGGGCCGCGCCGAACGATGCCGGCGAGCGCCCACCACAGACGCTCACTCCACGCACCGCGCGTGGGTGCCCGCCGCAATGCGGCCGGTTCGAGCTCGACATGGGACAGCATCACCGGCAGCAGGATCTTGTTGGTCACGATCATGAGCAGCACGCCCAGGCTCGCCGCGACGGCGAACTCGCGCACGATCTCGATGGCGACGTGCAGCATCACGATGAACCCGAGCGCGTTGGTCAGGAGCGCCACCGCACCCGGGATGAACAGCTTGAGGAAGGCATTGCGCGCCGCCGTCTGCGCATCCCGCCCGCGCACCACCTCGAGCTTCCAGGCGTTGGTCATCTGCACGGCATGCGAGACGCCGATCGCGAAGATGAGGAAGGGCACCAGGATGGACAGCGGGTCGATGCCGTAGCCCAGCAGCGGCAGCAAGCCGAGCAGCCAGACCACCGGCACCATGGCGCAGACGAGTCCGAGCGCGGTGAGCCGCAACGAGTCGGAATAGAAATAGAACAGCAGCGCGGTGACGAGGAAGGCGATGCCGAAGAATGCCATCACGCCGCGCGCCCCGTCCGCGATGTCCCCCACCGCCTTCACGAAGCCGATGACGTGCACGTCGAGATCCGGCGCCGCGTATTTTGCCCGCAGCGCCTCCAGCTGTTTCGCCACGGCCTGGTAGTCGAGCCTGGCACCGCTGCCCGGATCGACCTCCAGCAATTCCGCGCGCACCAGCGCGCCGCGGAAGTCGTTGGCGACCAGGCGGCCGACGTTGCCCGATTTCACCACGTTGGCGCGCACCGTTTCGAGCTCCTGCGGCGTGCCGGCGAATCCCGCCGGCATCACGTTGCCGCCGGCGAACCCCTCTTCCACCACTTCGATGAAGCGCACGTTGGGCGTGAAGAGCGAAGTCACCGTGGGCCGGTCGACCCCGGGGATGAAGAACACGTCGTCGGTCACCCGCCGCAACGTGTCGAAGAACGCGGGGGTGAAGATGTCGCCCTGCCGCGGAACGAGCGCCACCACGACCCGGTTCGCGCCGCCGAAGCTTTGGCGGTAGTCGGTAAACACCTTCATGTAGGGGTGCGCGAGCGGGATCATCTTGTTGAACCCGGCATCCACCTTGAGCTGGGTCGCCGAGTAGCAAAGCGTCGCGGTGAGCAGCGCAAAGGCGACGAGGAGCAGACGGCGCACCCCGAAGATGGCAGCGGCAATGCGCTCGGTGAGCCGGCGGTGACGGGTCGAAGCGCTCTTGCGCACGCTGCTCGTTCTCGGCTAGGACTTCAGGGCACGCCGCGCGCCGACCGCGTTATCCCGCCTTCACCGAAGAGCAGCAGATCGGCTCCTTTGCCAGGCAGGACCGCCGCTATGGGCTTGCGATCGGCGGTGCGCAGCGGGGCGAAACCGGCGCCGTCGACCCGCCCCGCCAGGACGGCGCCATCGCTGCCGGCGAGCAGCACTTCCCCCTGCGCGGTAACGATGCCGCCTTGCAGCGACGCGGCGGTACCCGATGCCACCGCCTGCCACGCCGCACCATCGGGCGAGCCCACGAAAATCTTGCCGCGCAGGCCGAAGACGAGAGGTCTGCCACCGGGCAGGATCAGCGCACCGAAGAGCGACCCGTGGTACGGGGCCTCGAGCTTCGTCCAGCTCGCGCCCTGGTCGTCCGACCGCAAAAGGGTGCCCGCTTCGCCGACGACGAAGAGACGCCCGTTGGACGTCCCGGCGATGGCATTCAGGTGACGGTCGCCCTCGTCGAGCCGAACGCGGCTCCAGGTGCGGCCGCCGTCGGAGGTCGCGAGCGCGAGGCCATAGGCGCCCACGGCCAGTCCATGGTCGGGGTCGCCGAACCAGACATCGAGCAGCGGTGCGTTTTCGTCCGGGGCAGCGTACACCTGCGCCCACGTCTCACCCCCGTCGCGGCTTAGCAGAATGGTCGCGTCGTGCCCGACCGCCCAGCCTTGCCGGTCGCCTGCAAAGTACACAGAGGTGAGTGTCGCCTCGGTGGGCGAGGCGCCGTAGCGCCAGCTTCGCCCGCCGTCGTCCGAGATCAGGATACGACCGCGCTCGCCCACGGCGACGATCCGCCCCCCGGCCTGCGCGGCGTCGAGCAGCAGGAGTCGATCGACCCGTGGGGTATCGGAACCTCCAGCGGGAAACCACAGCGGCCCGCCGCCAGCAGAAAAGGACAGCAGGATCAGGAAGAGGAAGGCCGCGCGCCGCAATCGGACCTCGACCGGTGAGCGCGACCGGGAGACGACCAGCCCTCCGTCAGCGGGTACCGATCCCGCGCAGGCCGGCAGGCGTGAAGTCCGAGGCTTCACGCTTGATGGTCTGGTACACCTTGGGCTCCTCGTTGCGCAGGCCCATCGCGAGGTAGCGGCCCGACTGCAGGTCGTGGTGGACCTCGATCATGTTGTACCACATGGGCCGGTCGCAAAACTGGATGTTGTGGGATTCCGCCACGCGCCAGAGCTCGTCGCGATTGTCGTACTTGTCGGTCACGAGGATGGCCCAGCTATCCTCGTCGATGTAGAAGCGGCGCTTCTTGTAGAGGTGCGTCTGACCGGGTTTGAGCGTCGCCTCCACCACCCACACGCGATGCAATTCGTAGCGCGGATGATCCGGGTTGAGGTGGCCCGGCCGCAGTACGTCCGAATACTTGAGCTCGTTGCCGACGACCTTGTACGAGTTGTACGGCACGTAGAGCTCCTGCTTGCCGAGGAGGTGCCAGTCGTAGCGGTCGGTGGCCCCGGTGAACATGAAGAAGTCGTCGTTGGTGCGCAATCCATCAGCCGCCGTCCCCGGATTGTCGTAGGCGACCTGCGGCGCGAGGCGTACCCGGCGCTGTCCCGGGTTGTAGGTCCAGGCCTCTCGCGGCTCCTTCACCTGGTCGACCGGCTCGTGGATGAGCAGGATCTGGCCGGCGAGCCGGGCGGGCGCTGTCACGGTCTGCAGGAAGTTCGCGAGGCTGTTCTCGGTGCGGCGGTCGACCGGCTTGACGAGGTTGCCGTAGTCGAAGTCGTACTCGTACTCGAAGCGCACCGGCGTGTACGCCCCATCGCGCGTGACGGGCATCTGGCTCCAGTTCATGGCGTAGGTGTCGCCGCGATAACGCAAGAGATGGTTCCAGATCGCCTCGTGGCCGCTCTTCGGAATCGGAAACGGCACCCCGCCCTTGGTCCCGGTAACGCCGTTGCCGCCGTCCACCAGCTTCGCGCGCGTTGCGTTCGCCGCCGTCTCCTCGTAGTGACCCTTGGGGAATGCGGCCGTGCGACGCGTCGGGTAGACCTGCATCTTCCACGTCGGGTACTTCCTGAGCAGCGCCATCTGGCCGGGCGACAGATGCGCCTGATGCTTCTCCATATTGGAAGTGTCGATGGTGAAGAGCGGCTTGTCCTGAGGAAACGGGTTGGGGTAGTGATCTCCCGGCTTGTGCCCCGGGGGGCACTCGATCAATCCACCGTCCCAGGGCGGGATGGTGCCGGCCGCGTTGCCCGCCTTCTCCGCGCCCATCGGCGTGAGCGACTTGCCAGGTGCGTCTGGCGCTGTGTCGGCGCGGGCGATGCCTGCTGCCGCTAGAAAGAGGACGAGCGCGCCCGCAATCACGCTCGATATCAGACGACGCCGCACGATCGAGTCTCCTTGCCAACAAATCCGAGTAACCGGCACTGCGAACTCAGAACGAATAGCTCACGCTGACCGCAATGAAGTCGCGGTCCCTGAGTGGATTGGTGCTGCTCGCGTAATAGCGGCTCTGCCCGGGAGGGAAGGGATTCTGAGCGTTGCCGGATCCCGTGTCGATGCCCGCGATGAGGTGGCCCCCGAAATACGACGTGTAGGCGATATCCGCCTGCCAGTTCTGGCGGTAATTGAAGCCGACCCCGATGGTCAGCGACATCGCGCCGTCGTTGAAGGTCGGACCGACACCGTTCACGTCCTGACCGAACGCCACGCGCGGGGAGACGGTGGCGGCCCCCAGTGCATTCGGATAGTCGAGCCGCGAGAGGAGCCGATAGCCCCAAGAGAAACGCGTCGCATACCCAGTGGTCTGAACCGATCCGAAGGAGGTCGTCGTGTTCGATCCCGGTGCCGGCAGGAATACGCCGGGTCCGTTGAAGTAAACGCCGCTCGGCAAGTCGAGATACGTGAATCCAACCTCGCCCACGAACGTGAGCTGATCCGCGCCGAAGGTGGGACCGAAGGCTTTCGTGGCCGTCATCTGCAACTGCTGCTGTTCGACCCGATCGTAACCGCGGATGATCGCGCCGGTCGGCACCAACGCTGCGATTGGTACCCGGTTGTTGCCCACCGTGGCCAGCCCGGTCCCGGTAATACTGTTCGGCGCTCCGACCGTCGCCAGCAGCACCTCGGGTCCTGCGAGCGCCAGCGGCTGATTCGGGCGATAGGAATATTCCCCCTGGAGCGCCACGCCCCAAGGTCCCGGGGTGCTGAAGCTCAGGCCGAACAGGTTGATGTTCTCCGGAAACTCCGGGAAATAGCGTGCGGTCCCGGGGGCGTTGATGGCGCTCGGGCTCCCGCGCACGCCGGATACCACCGGAATGCGGCTGTGGTAGTTCAAGCCGTAGAAACCGAGCTCGGTGTTGTTCCAGCTCGGAATGAAAACACGCGCGGCGAAGCCGAACTGGCCGCTGTTTCGGGCGTTCACTTGCCCGGAGATGGGGGCGTACAACTGAGCGATCCCGGCGGTCGCGCCCGCCAGCGGGACGATCGGCTGATTGAAATCGCGCCGCCGACCGAAGCCTGTAAACACGAACTCGCCGTCGGGCGAGGCGTAGTCGTTCGAGCTGAAGTAGGTACCGGCCGGGTCGATGCGCGTCGCGCTCCACTCGAACTGGTAATAGCCCTCGAGCGTGAAATTTGGCACCACGTCCTGCGACATCCAGAAGGTGTTGAGCGGCAGCAGTGCATTGCGCAGCTCGCTGCCCGGACTGCGCAGGCGCCTCAAATCGATCGGATTGATCGTGTTGATGCCGTTCGCGATGAAGGTGCTCTCGCCCCAGTTCAACACCTGCCGTCCGAAGCGGGCGCTCAGCATGCGGCCGTCGCCGGTCGGATCCCAGCGGCCGCCGGCGAAGAGATCGAGCAGCCGGAAATCGCTGCCGTCGAGCGCCTTGGCGGTGTCGCCGAGCTTGTCGTTGCTCTCGATGCGCTGGTCGTAGAGGTAATCGAAGCGCGCGAAGAAATCGAGATTCCGGTACTTCATCTCGACTTCGCCGGTGTAGTAGACCGGCAGCGCGAAAAGGCTGCCCTTCGGCCAGTTCAGATCACCGTTGTCGTCGTTGACCGAGCGCGACGTGCCGCCGTTCGCAATGCCGATCAACGCCGGATCGCGCCCCTCGGTGCGCATGGCCGCACCCACCGAGACGGTGTTGTCGAAGCTCGCGGCAAAATCGGGATCGTTAGTTTGAAACTGAAACGCACGACTGGGCTCTGCAAACGCGAGAAGCAGCGCGGTGCCCAGGCACAACACATCGCTGCGCGCATATCGCGTCCCTCGACGACCAGGTCGCTGCATGCTCGGACCTCCCCTTCTTGTCGGTCTGCGGCGCTCCCGCCGCGGGGAAGCAGGCAGCTTCCACGAACGATGGGACCCCCCCTGCGGTCGATTGCGGATCACAAGCTTCTGGAAGTAAGCGTGCAGCAGGGTCGTCGGGGCAGAGCAAAAATCGTACAGCGGGACTAGCGCGCCCCTTGCACCGCCTCGGCGAACTCGGCGCTGCTCACGATCTGGTTCGCGATGTCGTCGGTCGCCTTCTTGTACGCTCTCTGGAACGCACTCGGATCGTTGAGTCCGCCGTCGTACTGCGCCTTGGCCTTGTACGTGCCAATTGAGTCCGCTGCATCGCCGATGTACATCGACGCCCGGATGTTCACGTAATAGCTGCGCATGATCGGGTTGTAGTAGCTGTCACCGGTCAGGCTGAGGGTAGCCTGGGCGTCCTTGTCCTCCTGGTATGGCATGACCTGCGAGTAGACGCGGCCAAAGGAGGAGATGGCTGCCTGCTCGATCATGGCGCGCTCGTTGAAGACCTGTTCATCGATGCCGTACGAGGAAACGGTGCGCGTCGTGAACACCTTCGGATCGACGAACACCGCGAGCGTGCCGGGCACCGGCAGCTTCACCTTGGCGCGCGCATCGGGCGCAGCGCGCTC
>JAEUMX010000439.1 GCA_016791285.1 Burkholderiales bacterium | reverse complement strand
CAGCCCGGATTACAACTACGAACTCGGGCAGCAGCGCGCCAAGGCGGTGGCGCAGTATCTGGCGAGCAAGACGGCGTCCGACCCGCTGCAGGTGATCCCGGTTTCCTACGGCGAGAGCGCGCCCTTGTCCACCAACAGCACGGCCAACGGCAGGGCCAAGAACCGGCGCGTGGAGGTGCTCGTGTATCGGGACGTCGTCACATCGTCGGTGCCGGGTGCTCCGGCGGCGGCAGAAGGTCAGCCGGGCGACACGCATGAACCACCGTCGCCAGCGCCGGCTCGACTGAGTCAAAGCAAGTAACGCCCGGACCGCGTTTCTCTCCGCCGCCACCGCATGCCCGGGCGGTGGCGGCGCCGGGGCTTTCGATCCGGCATCAGCTCGCGCGTGCCTTGTCCAGATACGCCCCGAACGCGGTGGCCCAGCCGGTGAATGCTTCCTGCGCGTAGCCCCACGACTTGAGGCCCTTCCAGTACTGATCCCAGCCCTGTTCCGCCGCGGACGTGACGCCCTTCGAAAGGTTCGCAACATACTGCTTGCCGAACTGGGTGTCGGCATATTCCCCGATCAGCTGGTTCGTCTGACCGTCGAAGAACTGCACCACGATGCCGGTGCGGCCGAGGAACGGGGCTGAGCCGAAGCCTTCTCCCATTACGGGCCCCTCCGCGAGCTCCGCGGCCACCCCTGCCCCGAACGGCACCGCCTGATACGCCACGTCCTCGGCCACGTTCACCGGAACCAGATCGACCAGGGTCGCGCGCACGACGAGCACGCCTGGACCAGGTTGCGTGACCAGCGGATACTTCGGTTCGAGCGCCTTGACGATCGCGGAGCGGAAGTAGGCTGTCAGCTTCGCCTGCGTGACGGGATCGACCGCCTGGTTCTCGGACTGATCGAGTGTGACCAGGATGCGCGTGAGCAGCACCTTGTCGTATTGCTTCATGTTGGCGTTGGGCGCCATCCACATGTATCCGCCCATCGCGCCCGTGGCCGGCTTCATCCGGTCCGGATGCTTGAGCAGCGCAGCGTACTGCGGCCCGAGTCCTGCCGACCCGCTCAGGGGCGTGGATGCGCACCCGGCAGCCACCACCGCAACACACACGGCGGCAGCGAACCATCTGCCCGCTACGAGCCGCTTCGAAACTTCGAGTGACCTGTTCATCGTTCTGCTTCCTCCGAGCTACCGAATCGAAAATGGGGTGCCATAGGTATTCAACCGTCGCAAGCGTTGGGTGACAGTACCGCTCAAGCCGGAATTGGCTTATACGCCGGTCCGATCCTCCTGCACAACCATGCAGGTGCGCTGCTGCCTCGAAACAAGGACAATCGATGGACACTCGACCTCGATCAGCGGACGCGAGAAGCGCACCGCGAGCGTCGCGCTTCGGCATCCGGGTTTCAATCGACAGCGGAGAATCGAACAGTGGAGGAGAGGTAATGCGGCGCCCAGGGAACATGACGGTAGTTGGATTCGCGCTGACGGCCCTGCTTCTGGCTCTGAGCCCGGGTTGCGGAACTGCCCCCTCCGCCCCCGCGCCGCTGCGCCCGCCACCCGATATGACGCTGCCGATCCGGGCTCGGGTCGCGGTACAGGTGGATCCCGCGATGGTCAACACGCAGACCGTGGAGTTGCGGGGCGAGACGTGGCAATACCCGGGTGCGGAGTTGATGCAGCACGCGGCGATGAGGATCTTCCGCGAGATGTTCACGGAAGTGGGCGTTGCATCGAGCATGGACTCTCCCTCGGTCACCATCCGGTTGAGCGGGAGCAGCTCGGTCAATCCCGTGATGTCCGACTACTACGCGAACGCCACGGCAACGGTATTCCCGGGCGACGACACGTACACGCAGCCTTTGGGCATCTATTCCGGCAGCGGGACGGCGAGCCAGCCGAACTTCTCGCAGGGCGGCATTGCGTCGGCTTACGAACGGGCGTTTCGGCAGATCGGCAACCGCATGCTGGCCGACCCGAAGCTTCTCGTGAACTTGAGAGTCAGGCCCTCGTCAGGCGACTGAGGATTCTCGGCGTGATGTTGGCTGATCGGTGAGCCCGATCTCTGCTGCGGTCAGGAACCGGCCAAGGCCCGGACGGCGCCTGCGAGGTCCTGACTGAGGCGCCCGACCGCGCGGCTGTGAGCGGCGGCAAGGGCGTCGAAGCCTTTCTCCTGCACCGGTTCGCGCACCGTCGTGCGGCCGGTTGCCGTCTTGCCGTCCTTCATCCGGCGCACTGTCCAGACCGCGTCCAGCATGGCAGCCTCGCCCGGCGCCGATGCGAAGCTCTGCACCTCGATCGCCGCGCGATAGTCCGCGTCCGCGCTCAACGTCTGCGGATACAACGTCACGCGCGGCGTGCCGAGCAGCATGACGAGATTCTCGGCGACCACGCGGGAGATGCCGTTCTGCAAGGGCGACGCCCAGCGGTTGAACTCGTCCAACCTCACCTGATTCGGGCCGGCGCTCACCACGAACTGGGGGCGATCCACATCGGCCGGCACCGATACCGGCCCCACCGCCACCGAAACGTTCGATGGCGCTGCAGCGGGAACGGCGACGGCGCTGAGGGTGTAGAAGCGTGACGGCGGCGTGGACGCACATCCGCTCGCAAACACGAGCGCGGCGCAGATCGTCAGAGCAACAAACCCCTGCATCATGGTTTCTCCCCCGCCTTGCCGCGGATGAGCGCGTCCGGATGGCGCTCGAGATAGTCGGTCAGCACGCGCAGCGAGCGGGCCGCGCGCGCCACTTCCTGCAGCGCATCGCGCAGCTCCTGCTGGCCGGGCGCATCTTTGCCAACCAGCGTCGCGTCCGTGTTCCTGAGCACCTGATCGGCGGAGGCCGTGGCGCGACGGACTTCTTCGAGCACCTTCCCGAGCGCCGGCGTGACGTCCGCGTTCAGGCGATTGACCGCCTGGTCCACATCCTTGAGCGTCTGGTTCAAGGTTTCGAGCATCTTGCGCGTATCGCCGCCGATCGCATCGAGCTGCATCTTGTCGATCTTCGCGAGAATGCTGGCGAGCTTGGCCTGGATGTCCGCGAATCCACCGGGGAGCGTCGGTATCTCCAACGGGTCCGCGGTCCAGTCGATCTTCACCTTGGGCGCCTTGGGGAAATACTCGAGCGCGATGTACATCTGACCGGTGAGCAGGTTGCCGCTGCTCAACTGCGCGCGCAGCCCCCGCTCCTCCACCACGCGGCGCAGGAAACGGATGCGGGCCTCGCCGCGCTGTTCCGCCAAGGCCTTGCCCGCCGCCTGCTGCGCGGAGGACAAACGAGCAATCAGGCGCTCGGGGAAGAACGTCACGAGCACCCGCGGGCGTATGGCGAGCGTCTCCGGGTCGACCGACAAGCCGACGTCGGTGACCTCGCCCGCCTGCAAGCCGAACAATGTCACCGGCGCACCCACCGACAGCCCCCGCAACGATTCGTCGAAATAAAGAACATAGCGCCGGGAGATGGTCTCCGGTTGCTTCATCGCCGTGTCCCGGTCGCTGTAGAGCGTGAACGAGGTGTTCGCCGCCGCAGGCTCGGTGACCGTCAGGAAGGCGGGCGTATCGAACGCGAGACCACCGGCCAGCAACGCCACCAAGCCCTCCGTGCGGACTTCCACGCCACCCGCACCGACCGAGACGTCGATTCCGCTCGCATTCCAGAAGCGCGTCTCCGGACTGACGAACTTGTCGTAGGGTGCGTTGATGAACACGGTAATACTCACCGCCTTGCCGTCGGCCGCGAGATCGTACGCGGCGACCTGGCCCACCGTCAGGCGGCGAAAATAGATCGGCGAGCCGACGCCCAGCGAGCCCAGGTCACTCGCCTGCAGCGTGAACTTGCGACCGGGCTGGTCGGTGATGGTGGGCGGCACGTCGAGTCCGACGAACTTGCGCGCCTTGCTCTTCGACTGCCCCGCCTCGAACCCGATGTAGTTGCCCGAGAGCAGCGTACTCAGGCCGGATATCCCGCTCAGGGAGACGCGCGGCTCGACGACCCAGAATCTCGCATCGTCGACCATCAGTCCCGCGGCGCTCTTGGCGATCTTCGCCGTTACCTGCACCTTCGCGAAGTCGTCGTCGAGCTGCACCGCCGTCACCTGGCCGATGTTCACGTCCTTGTACTTGATGACAGTCTTGCCGGCCTCGACGCCCTGGGCCGACTTGAAAACGATGGTGATCGTCGGGCCTTCGCTCAGGATCTGCTGAATCGCGATCCCGATGCCCACTACCGCGGCAAGGATCGGAATGATCCAGACGACCGAGATTCGCCCCCGCTTCTTCGGCACGACAACCGCCTGCGGGAGATCGTCGCGATCAGTGCTTTCAGCCATGCGCGCGCTCCACGCCAGTGCCGGCATCCCAGATCAGGCGCGGATCGAAGGACTCCGCGGCGAGCATGGTCAGCACCACGACCGCGGCAAAGAACAACACTCCGGGACCAGGTTCGACGGACATCAACGGCTGTAGTTGGATCAGGGCCACCGTGAAGGTGTCGACGAACACGTCCAGCATCGACCAGCGGCCGATGAACTCCACCATGCGATAGAGCCGCGTGCGTTGCCGCATGTCGCCCACCGAGCCACGCTGCACCACGATCAGCAGATAGACGAGCGCGACCAGCTTGCCGAGCGGGACCATCACGCTCGCGACCAGCACGATGAGCGCTAGGGGCCACGACCCCGAGGTGTAGAGAAAGACCACCCCGCCCATGATGGTGTCCGACTCGGCGGACCCGAACGTGGTGGTCGTCAGCACCGGCAGCATGTTCGCGGGGATGTAGCAGATCGCCGCCGCGATGACGAGCGCCCACGTGTACTGGATCGAGTGCACGACACGGAATTCGAGCGCCGCGCCGCAGCGCGGACAGTGGCCAGCATGCTCCGGGTGAGCCGGTCGCGACAGCAGACGGCAGGTCTCGCAGGAGACGAGTCCGGCTCGCGCCGCGGTGAGCGCGGTTGCCGCCGTCATCGCATCACCCCGGTGCGGATCGCATCGCCACCGCCGTACCCGGCGGGCACCTCGTCTTCGACCCACTCGATTCGCCGCCACACCTCGTGCGGGTCGAAGCTCACCGCGATGGCCGGAAAGAGTATGACCAGCACACCCACCGCATACACTCCGATGCCGGGGTCCACCATCGCGAGCTCGGCGATCTTGATCAACGCAACCAGGATCCCGAGCAGCATGACCTCGTACATCGACCACGGCTGCATGTGCAGCCCCCACCGGAGCACCTCGCCGACCCAGTGCGGGGCGGGCGGCCATCGCACCGCGGTGAGCACCGCCAGCATGAAGAGAATGTAGAGCCCGGGTGCAAACACCGCGCAGAACGCCACGATCATGGCCGTGATCTGCTCGCCCGTCATCCACATCTCGTACGCGCCGCCGAGGATGGTGGTGCTTGCGTGACGCCCCACCGCCGAGATCGCCATCAGCGGCATGGTGTTGGCGACGATCAGCACGACCACCGCGGTGGCCGTGAGGGCAAGAGGCAAATCGATCGGATCGGACGGCCGGGTGGCGAGCACATGCCCGCAGCGCGGGCAACGCGCCTTCGCACCCGGCGGCAGCGTGGGGATGTGCTGCAGCAGATCACAATCGGGGCAGGCAACGGTCTCCCCAGCAGCGGCGAGGCGGCCGCTCGATCCGCTCACGGCGTGCCGCGCCGCCCCCGCAGCCCCCCCACCCGGACGCCGCCGCCGGCGCCAAACGCGTCGGCACCGCTCCGCTCGCCGGCTCCGGGCCGATTTTCGGCCAGGCGTTCGACCCCTGCCCTGGTGCGATGACGCTCGAAGCGCTCGGCCCCGAATGCACGCGCCTGTTGCTCGCGGTTCGCCCACCCGAGATCTTCGGAAGTGGCGCGCCCCCAGCCGCGGATGCCCAGCTTCTCCCAGCCGCTGCTGCCGCTCCGGTATACGCTGCCGTCGACGTTCGCAACGTAGTCGTGGTCGGCACCGGCTGCTGCGAGAGGCTGCGCGCCGGGCACACGGGAATCCGTGAGTATCGCGCTGCCCCACTGTGCATAGACGTTGCGCGCCGCGTCATCGCGCGGCTTGACGGCGATTCCGTAGGTGAGGGGCGCCGGCTCACGCGCACTGCCGACCCACGGCGCGTCGGCGTATCCCGTGCCGTCCACGACTACGCCGTCCGGTGTCGCCACGCTGCCGGTGTACCCGGGCGTGTAGCCGACCTCGACGAACTGTGCCGTGGCGCTGTAGATGCGCACATAGGTCACGTGATGCAGGGGCGAGCTCGCGGGAATCGTGTAGATCACGTCAGGCACCGCGTTCGCTACCGCCCACGGACCGAACACCGAGGCCGCCTCGAACCAGACGCCGGCCTTGAGGGCGAGAAGACGCCGGGAGTCCAGCCGCACGATGGGGGTCGGCGAGTTCGCGACGTAGGAAAGCGATGTCCCCATGATCGGGCGATATTGCGGATGACCGTCGAACTCGGCCGCAAAGGCGGGCCCGTTCGCGCGGGGCACCACGGCCGTCTGGGGGATCGCGTTGTCGATCACCGCCGCCTTGGCTTGCGGCGTACCGGACACGGAGGCGAGCACGGCGCCCGCCGGATCGTCGGCCGGGATCGCCGCGAAGGCGGGCGGCAGGTTGCGGGCGGAGACATACGTCCAGGGACCGTTGAGGCCGGGGGCACGAAACCACCGGCCGGAGAGGAGCACGAAGTAGTGCCCGCTCACGATGTCGACGATGACATGGGCGGGGGTGTTGGCGGCACGCAGCAGAGTCGTGCCCGCGATCGGCTCGAGGACGGGTTCGCCTTCGAAGAGCAGGAGCGCAGCCGGGGCGTGGCTCACGAACACGGCAGGTGCGCCGGCGTACCGGGCAGGTCGCACGCCACCAGCGAGGAAATCTGCCCCAGCGTTCGCCAGCTTGTCGGCGACCAGATCAAGTCCCGCTGGCACGCGGTCGGCCGGATACCATCTGCCGTCGAGCGCGTCGGCCGTCATCCAGCCGTCTCCAAGGCGCAGGTAGTAGCTCCGAGCATCCCGCAGAATCAGCGCCCGCGTGTTGGCGACGCGCTCGAAAGCCGAGCCGCCTATGCGCCGCAGCACCGGTGGCCCGGAGATCGGGATCAGAACCGCCGGACCGTCGCTCACGAAGATACGGGGCGGCACGTTCTGCACCGGCACGCCCGCAGGCGTCACGTTGCGGGACGTAGTGAGCGAAGCCTGCAGGTGGTCGAGCGACACGGTTTGCGGTGCCCGCGCAAGTCGCGCCTGCAAGGCTCTCAGATACGAGCTCCCGCCGTCGGCGAGGGTCGGGAACGTCGCCCGCGTGAGCGTCACCTCGTCGAGCACCACGAGGCGCGCGACGCGGTCGACACGGGTCACCGCATCGGCCCAGATCGTGCCGAAGGCATCTTCCGCTCGATTTGGCGCCGACACGCCCACGACGGCGCGAAACCTGATGCGGTTACCGTTCCAGCCTTCGACTTGCGGTTGATGAAGGGTCGCGGTGGCGCCACCGAGATCGATCAACCGCGGCCATGGATCGGCCGGAGTATCGATCGGCGCGGCGGGTACTGGCGTTGCCAGAGCGAATAGCACGAGCAGCGTGACCAGCCCCATCGGGCGGGAACGAATCAGGTGCCACATGGTGGTTGCTTCCTCGGAGAATCGATGATCGTCCGGATATGGTCGGCTGGGCGGCCGTGCGCGCTCGGGAGATACGAAAGAATCGCGCCAGCCGGCGTCCCGGGTCAGCGGCGGAAACCGCCGCCCCGGAAACCGCCGAAGCCGCCTCCGCCGAAGCGATCGCCAAAGCTGCCATAGTGGCCGCCGCCACCCCAGCCGCCCCCACCCGAGCGCTCGCCGCCGCCCCAACCTCCGGAGCGATCGCCCCAGCCGCCGCTGTTGAAGCGATCTTCGCCCGTGCTGCGTGCCTGCTGTTCCTTGTCGGCCCACGACGAACTGCCGAGCGATGATTGCCAGCCGTTCGCCGTGTGCTGCTGCCACCCGCTTTCGCTGCTGCGGTAGGCGTTGCCGTCGGCCCCGGCGTACGTGTCGTTGGCGGGGCGGCCGTCGCTCCAGGTCCGGGTCTCCCCGGTCTTCGCGTCGTACGCCGTGGTCGTGGACGAATGCGCGACTCCTTCCGGGCCGGCCGTGGCACTCGCATCGTGCGAGATCGAACTGCCGCCCGGACCGGTCGCCGATCCCGACGACGAGTAGTAACGCTGACCCGTGTATGCGTTGTAGGCAGCGCCGCGATCGACATTGCCGCTGACGCCGCCCGGCATGTTGAAGGTGCGTCCATAGCCTTCCTTCGCCCAGCCGGTGTCGGCGTTGTAGCTGCGCGCCCCGGCGTAGGTGCCGGTGGTGCCCGTGCGGTAGTTCTCATAGCCGCCATAGGCCTTGGTGCCGACCTGGTCACCGCTCGCATACCAGCTCCGCGTACCGTAGCTCGCACCGGTGCCCCAGTTGCGATACACATTCGCCGTGGTCGCTCCGCAGCAGGGATAGCCCCAGTAGCCGGGGTGGTAGTAGGCGGGCCCGTAGTACGGCGCCCACGCCGCCGCGCCGATCGCCGCTCCCATGGCGAAGCCGAAAGCGGCCCCGGCGTACGGGTTGTAGACCGGCGCCGCCGCGACACCCCAGGTGACCGGCGGCTGATACCAGTAATCCCCGATCCATGGCGTGTAGTAGTAGCCGGTCCCGTAGACGACGACACCGTCGCTCGAAACCACCGTGCCGAGGTAGCCCGGTGTGTAGCCGACGTACACCACCTCGGGCGTCGAGCCGTACACCCGGACGTAGGTGACGTAGTGCAGCGGCGAGGCCACCGGAATCGTGTAGATCACCGGCGGCACCGTCTCGGCGATGATCCACGGACCGTTGGGGGTGGTCGAGGTGAACCAGACCCCGGCCTGCAGTGCGAAGTAGCTCTCGTCGCTCACCTGGATGATAGGCGCCGGGGAGTTGACGATGTAATTCAACGGTGTCCCCGGGATCTGTTTCAGGACGGGCGCCCCGTCGAAGGTCGCCGTGAAGGCCGGACCGTTGGTGCGCTTGATCGTCGCGGTCTGCGGGATGTGGTTCTCGATCAGCGCTTCCTGCGCCTGCGGCGTACCCGCCACCGAGGCGAGCACCACTGCGGCCGGCGAGCTCGTGGGAATCTTGGTGAAGTCAGGGGGCAGTGCAGTCGCGGCGACGTAGGTCCAGGGGCCGTCCAGCTCGGGCCCCCGAAACCAGCGACCGGCAAGCAGCAGGTAGTAATAGTTGTTCGTCGTGTCGACGAAGACATCCGACGCCGTGTTGTTCGCCCACAGCAGCCCGGTCCCGGAGACCGGCTGAAAATCGGGCTGGCCGTCGAAGACGACGAGCTCCGTTGGAACCTGGCTCACATAGACCGCGGGCACGCCCTTCGCGAGCGTGAGCTTCGTCTTCGCATCGGGCGGACTGTCGAGCAGGTCGACGGCGCCCGTTTTCGCGAGGTCCTTGGCGATGACGGTCAGCGCCGCCGGCGCGTTGAAGAGCTGGGTCCAGGGACCCTCGAGCGTCTTCGCCGTGAGCCAGCCGTCGTGCACGTGGAGCAGCCAGGGGCCGTCCGCACCCGAGCGCATCACCAGGAGCCGCGTGTTGATGATGCGCTCGTACGGTGCGTTGGGAATCGGCTTCACCACGGGTGCGCCATCGATCGACACCAGGATCGACGGCGTATAACTGATGATGACGTGAGGCGGTTCGTTGTTGACCCTGAAGCTGGGCGGCGAAACACCCGCAAGAGCAAGCGAGGCCTCGACGCGGTCGAGGGCGATGGTGCGCACGTCCTCGGCGAAGCGCTGCTGGAGCTCCTGCACGTACTGTGCGCCCTTGAAAGGCAGGGTCGGGAAACTGCTCTTGGTGATCTTCAAGTCTTCGAACACGACCATGCGGTCGACCCGATCGACCTGCGTGCGGGCCTGCGCCCAGACCACGCCGAAGGTCTCCGTCTTCGCGCCGGTCGCTTTGAGCGCGATGGCGGAGCGGAACTTGATCACGTTGCCGTCCCAGCTCGTGATCTGCGGCTGATAGGCGAGCACGTTCGCGTTGCTCAACGTCAAGGGTCGGGGCCAGGGGTCGGGAGATGGCTGCGTCGGCTGGGCGGGAGTGCCGGCCACTGCGGCAGATGGAGCGCCCGGGGCGGGCAGGGATTCCAGTCCGGGCGGCGGCGTGGCCCCCTGCCGGTGCGCGCAAGACGAGGCGCCCATGAGGATGATCGCGGCCCAGAGGGCAAGCGCAGCGCCCGGGCGAATGACTTGTCGTTGGACCATGTTCTGCTCTTCCCTCTTCCCTCTTCCCTCAATAATACCCGCGGCGACGCCATGTGCGACGTTCCGCCCCGTTCGCCAACAACTGTGGCGGCACGCCGACGAGGTCGATGAAGAGCGAAACCACCCCCCCTTTCGCCGGCACGTCGCCTTGCAGGATGGTGGCGCCGTAGGTGAGGTCATCGCCTTTCAACACCGGATCGCGCAGCTCCATGACCAGGTCCACGGCGTCGCCCTGTCCCAGGAACGACAACGTCGCATGTGGCGCATCCGCCAGGAAGCTCTCCTTGCCATCCTTCCAGAACGGGACGAACGCCCGCGTCGACATATGCCCGGTCACGCGCTCCGGGCGGTCGGCGAAAAACAAGGTCGTAGCACCCACCCCTTTGAGCGTGAGTCTGCCGTTGTCGTAGGTTGCGCTCTTCGCGCTCTGGACGAAAATGTAAACCGGCTTCTTCACCGGCTGTTCTGCGGGGATCTGCGCCTCTTGGGCAAACCCGATGCCGGGCCCCACCAAGGCAAGCAGCGTTGCGCCGAGCAAAAGGCTACGTCGGGGAATCATCATCAGCGCGCGGATTGCGAGGGCGCCATTGTAATACGCCGAACGCAGCATATTCACGGCCGCCGTCCGCAGCGGCCTCGCCGACATCGCGGTGTGCAGCTTGCCGCCGAGCTCGATGATTGCTACCGGTGCTGGGTAAAGCAGGCGTGACTCTCTACCGCCAGCAGCAATACATGAAGACTAGTAAGGCTGCCCAGCGGCCGCAAAGCAGCTCACCGAACCAAGCTGGCAGACAACGATGTAGGTTCTGCGCTGCCCGCAGCCCTCGATGCCGACGGTGTACTCGGCGCGCTCCATACCGCCCCACACGACCGGCTGCAGCAGGTTGCTGGAGAGGATCGTCCCCATCGCCTGCGGGCAATTCATCTCGAATCGCCCGCGGTTGACGGCGACCTGTGTTGCTGTCGACGCCTCGTCCTGGAGGATCTGTGTCTGGGTCTGGCAACCTGCGGTGGCCAGCACCGCGAGGGCGAGAAGGAAAAACCGGATCCGCTTCGGCATGAAAACCTCGATCATTTGGGGAACAAAAGCTGGACCTGAAAGCGCAGCTGCCACGACGCACCGTCGTCCACCCGGGCGACATTGTAGTACGCCGAGAGCTGTGTGTTCACGGGCAGTCGGCCGACATGAAAGATGTGGCCGATGCCGCCGCCCAGGGGCACCGTCCACTTGTCTCCGCTCGCCTGCCAGTTGGCGGTGACGATCGGTGAAGAAGTGAGGTAGGTGCCGCCGGGAAAGTTGTAGTTGACGAAAGGCTGCATCAGGAAATTGCTGTAGCTCGACGAACTGCCGGAGCTGCTCACCGACCACACGTTATTGACGAGGACGCCGTACACCCACGGGTTGCCCTTTTCCAGCTTTAGGACCACGGCGGTCGGGCCGAGCCCCCAGCGCTCGTTGCCGAGCACGGAGTTGGTGTTGGTCGGCGTCTGCACGATGGCGCCGGCGCCCCAGATCAATCCCTCCGCGTTGGCCGGAGAAAGAAACGCACTGAACTGGAGGTCACCCAGCCCGAACACCCGATCGTCGAAGGGCGTCAGCGGCGGCTGCGAGATGACCGGCAGGATGGTGCGCGTGATGACATTCCAGTCCTCGTTCACGGTGATCGGAATCACGGGCTGGATGTTGAGGATGTTCTGCGTACCCTTCTCCGGCCCGTAACGGAAGTTGGTGTTGTTCTGGAACGGCACGCTGATGAGATTCGCGACCGGATTCTGCGTCATCTTCGCGAGCTCTTCCGCGCTCAGCTCCGCGCGGGCGGCAGCGCTGAGCGCCATGCCGAGCGCGAGCCCGATAGCTGCATGCATTGCCGTCGCCGTTGTCCTATTGTTCATGACTGCTCTTCCTTCATGGTCGATCGTTCGCAGTCGCTGCCGGTCTGACATCCCGCATGTTCGACTCCCCACAGCGGAACTGATCCCTGGATGGCGTTGATCGGGAATGTAGAACATCCTACAATCGACGCAAAAGAACAGCGAGGACCGTCGATGGCGAAACGCCAGGTTAGCCTGCGTGAAGCAAACCAGCATCTGTCCCGTTACGTAGCAGAGGTGGAGAAGGGTGCCGAGGTCTTGATTACCAGGCGCGGCAAACCGGTCGCCCGCTTGACCGGGATTCCCGAGCACAGGCGCATCTCGCGCGAGCAACGGGCGGCGCTCACTCGTCTCAAGTCCGGCGCACGAGCCCTCCAGATCGGGCGCATGCGCCGTGAGGAACTTTACGACCGGTCCGAGCGGTAGCATGGTGAAGGCGACCCTCGACACCAACCTATTGGTGTACGCGATAGACACCGGCGACCCCACCAAGCATCACACCGTTCACACGCTGCTACGCTCTTTGGTGGAGTTGGACACGGTGGTCTCTCTCCAGGCGTTGGCCGAATTCTTCCACGTCGTCACCCGTAAGGAGCACCTCTCCGCAGAAGAGGCGCGCGATCGAATCCGGGATTGGCAGGCGCTCTTCCCTGTGATCACAGCGGGCGCGCACACGCTGTCCCATGCCATCGACGGCCTTCGGCGCTATCGGATGCCGCTCTGGGATGCGATGCTGTGGGCAACTGCGCAGGAAGCCGGGGTGACCATCATGCTCACGGAAGACTTTCAGGATCTTGGCGTTCTCGAGGGAGTTCGTTTCATCGATCCCTTCACTCACGACGACCTGTCCGCGTTCCTCTCCTGACATTCGCGCTTACCCCCGAGAGATCAGACCTCGATCACAGAAGCGGCACGAACCGCGCAGCCAGAGCTGTAAGGGCTACTTCCTCGGCGCTTCGACCGCGATCGCCACCGCTTCGGTGATCGTCATCTCGACCTGCTCGCCGGCCTTGATCTGCTGGAGCACGCCCGCGTCCTTCACCTTTACGTTCACGCTCTTGCCGTTCGGGCCTTCGACGGTCACGATCTGCTTGCCATTGTCGACCTTGAGAACATTCGCCACGATCGTGGTCGTCGTTGCCACCGCGCCTGCGGGCCTCTCACCCGCCCGCGCCCGCGACACCGCCGTCTGCGACTCGGCGCTGCGGATGCCGAGCCCGCCCTTCTTGACCTCGATGGCGACGGCCTCGAAGTATTTGGCCACCACGATGTCACCCGCCTTCACCTGCGGCAGGTTCCGCACTTCATCGCCCACCTTGAGATCGAAGACGTTGCCCTCGGGTCCCTTGAGGGTCACGATGCGCTTCGCCTGATCCACGGCCTGGACCGTTGCGGTGACGGTGACCACCTCGGCGCCTCCTCCTGCCTCGATCACCTTTCCCGTACCCGGCTGGGCGAAGGCGGTTGCGGCGAGCATGAGGCTGGCGGCAGCGGCCAGCGCGGCCATGTGCTTTTTCATCTTTTGCATCTCCAAGTTGGACGTGTGAAGGGAAACAGAACGCGCCGGACATGCCGTGTCCATACGCGGGTGCCGGCTTGCGCGGGCGCCATTATGCTTCACATCGCGATCGGCGCGATTGACACTTCACGACATACCCACTGTGTCCACTTGCGCCGGCGTCCCCACCAAAGGTTCTCCTGGACTGCGCCTCCTCTCCGAGCCCGCGCCCTGGCACGCGGGGTCGGTGGAGAACTCCAGCTGATAGCGCGCGTACTCCA
>JAEUMX010000471.1 GCA_016791285.1 Burkholderiales bacterium | reverse complement strand
CGGGCTACGCCCATCGCCGCTTCCCGCCGCGCACCCGTATCGACTACACTTACCCACAGCCGCTCAATGACAAGCGGCTATCCACCCCTGGTCAAAATTCAACGCGCACGGGTGGTCAAAATTCAACGCGCGCCGACAACGAGAGCAAGGAAATCCCGTTCAGCGGGGTGTACCGGCTGGCGCAGGACGGCACGGTCACGCTCCTCGTCCGCGACCTCAAGGCACCGAACGGCGTCGCATTCTCGCCGGACGAGAAGACGCTCTATGTGACCAATGCCGATCGCGAGCGGCCGCAGTGGCTCGCCTACGAGGTGTTGTCCGACGGAGCCCTGGGTGAGCGTCGCGTGTTGGTCGACGGTGCGCGCTTCGCGGAGTCTCGTCCCGGCGGTCCGGACGGCTTGAAGGTGGACCGCGCGGGCAACCTCTTCTCCGCAGGTCCAGGCGGCATCTACATCTTCGATCGCACGGGCAGGCATCTCGGCACCATCGATCTCGGCGTCGCCACCGGCAACTGCGCGTGGGGCGATGACGGCTCGGTGCTATACATCACCGCCGGCACGACGCTCTTTCGCGTCCGTCTCGACACTCAAGGAGCGGGGTTCTAAGTACAGCGAGCTTGGTTTCACGCTCATCCAAAGGTCCCCCGGCGCTCGCTCGACGTTGCACAGATCCCGGACGGGGTTGCAGCGATAGGTAAGTAGCATCTTCTCCCGGACGTTGGACAATCGCTCCCGTCGGAAGACGGCCGCGTTGATGCCCGTACACCGGGCAGACTTCACGAGGACGCCGTTCGCACCCTGGTCGAAGAGATAGTCGCCCAGCGATTGGGTAAACGCGTAGCTCGTACGGCTCACCAGGTCCGGATAGTCGACCTCCCTGCCGCGAAGGTCGATCAGCAGGGCATCGCAGCGGACATCGAAGAGCCGGCGCTCGCCCGTAATCTCGCGGTCTTCCGCCGCGTAGCTGTCCATCACGAATCGGTGCCAGTGGAATACCGTCTCGTAGATGGTCGTTACCGCATCGAGCGAGCCATACCAGACCCCGAAGCGGCGCGCGTCGCTGAAGCGCGTGGCCTGCCACGACGACGGATCGAAGGAATAGTGGATCACCGATCCATAGTCGAATGGCCGGGTGACGATCGCGGCCGCGGTCGGCACGCGCTCCTCGGCTTCTGCTGCGGTGGCAACCGCCCAATCCAGCGGGTCGGCCGACAGGTCGTCGAAGAGCTGTTGCGACTCGCGTATGGTCTTGATGTTTCGAACGAGGTCGCCCTGAAAGGCGACATTCCTCCGCAGCAGGTCGTCGTACACTCAGGTGCCACGCTCGAAGTCGAGGTAGCGCCGCAGCGCGAGCAATCCCTCGAAGCCGCGCTCGACGACGATGTCAACAGGCCTTCCGCTCAGCCGCCGGTTCGGGGTGGTCATCCACCGATAGGCGAGGTCGCGGTCCTGCGGGAAGAGAATCCGCAGCGACTTGTGGATGCCCAGCAGGTGACCTGCGCGATCGAGCAAGTCGCGACTGTCGGCAAGCGGCTCGCCCTTGCGGTAGCGCGAAAGGGTCGAGCGGTTGTCGGGAGACAGCCCCAGGAGAGCAGCCTGCTCGGGCG
This sequence comes from Burkholderiales bacterium, assembly GCA_016791285.1. The sequence goes on along the minus strand of JAEUMX010000471.1, from coordinate 3,039 downwards.
TGGACAGGCCCCAATGCACGAAGAGTTGCGTGACGATGCGGGCCAAACGCTCCCGCGCGTCGCGTGTTCTGAGATCGGCGGCTTGGAACTCTTCTGCCTGGAGCGCGGTTGCTTCCATGGTTGTGCCTTGCGTTGATGATGCAACGGATAATGTAGCAATCGCAACCATTTCAGGCAAGTCTTGGCCGGGCCAATGGCAGGGCGCGAGGCGTTTCCCGGGGCGGTTATCTGCCAGAATTCGAACTGCGGCAATGTGCTGGCTACCCGAAGGAGAACATGACGATGGATCCGGATTCGACCGTGCCGATCGGCCCTGAGCACATCCTGCACACCGGGTTCGCCTTCTGGGGGTCGAAGATGCTCCTGAGCGCCGTGGAGATGGAGGTGTTCACGGAACTGGCGAGGCGCCCCGGGACCATGGAGGACCTTCAGGGTCGCCTCGGCCTGCATCCACGGTCGGCCCGCGACTTTCTCGACGCGCTCGTCGCCATGGGTTTCCTGGATCGTATCGACGGGATCTATTGCAACACGCCGGCGACCGAACGCTTTCTCGACAAGCGCAAACCCTCGTACATCGGTGGCATCCTCGAAATGGCGAACCACCGGCTCTACCGGTTCTGGGGCGGGCTGACCGAGGGTTTGCGCACCGGCCTGCCGCAGAACGAATTGAAGGGCGGCGGTGAGTCGCTATTCTCCACGCTCTACGCCGACCCCGCGCGGCTCAAGGAATTCCTGCGGGCCATGACGGGTGTGAGCCGCGGGGCCAATCTCGCCATCGCCGAAAAGTTCCCCTGGCGCCAGTATCGCAGCTTCGTCGATGTCGGCACGGCGCAGGGCGATCTCGCGGCGCAGGTGGCGCTCGCGCATCCGCATCTCGTCGGCCTGGGCTTCGACCTGGCCGAGGTCGGGCCGATCTTCGAGGCGTACACGGCATCGCTGGGGGTCGACCACCGGCTGAAATTCGCGGCGGGGAACTTCTTCGTCGATCCCATTCCGAATGCGGACGTCGTGATGATGGGACACATCCTCCACGACTGGGATCTGGACCAGAAGGGACAACTCCTTCGCAAGGCCTGGGAGGCATTGCCGAGCGGCGGTGCGATGATCGTCTACGAGTCCCTGATCGACGACGCGCGCCGCGAGAACACGTTCGGGCTTCTCATGAGTCTCAACATGCTGATCGAGACCCCGGGCGGGTTCGACTACACCGGTGCCGACTGCGCCGGATGGATGATGGAAGCGGGCTTCAGCGAAGTGTACGTCGAGCACCTCGTCGGGCCGGACTCGATGGTGGTGGGGATCAAGTAGCGCCCAGCCGGCGCTATTCCGTCGTCCAGTTCTTGCTAAGCCCTGTCCCTGGCTTATCTGCAAGGGAGCGGCGGACGTTGAAAACCAACTTTGTGCTTATCGATTTCGAGAACGTCAAGTCGCAGAATGTCGGCGTGCTGAGCGGTGGACCCTTCAAGATCAAGGTGTTCGTGGGTACAAGCCAGACCAAGGTGCCTCTGGAGATGGCAAGTGCGCTGCAGGTTTTCGGAACGGATGCGGAATACCTGCAGATCGATGGCAACGGCAACAATGCCCTGGACTTCCACATTGCCTATTACATCGGGCGTCTGGCTGTTCAACATCCCGATGCGTACTTCCACGTCATCTCGAAGGACACCGGCTTCGACCCGCTGATCAATCATCTTCGACGGCAAAAGATCAGATGTCAGCGATCTGCATCGGTTAGCGATATTCCCAAAGTGACCATCGCCAACAGCGACACGATCCTGGAAAAGGTCGATGCGGTCGCGCACAACCTCGCCAGGCGAAGCACTGGAAAGCCACGCACGGAGACCACACTCCGCGGTACCATCAAGGCGCTGCTCGGCAGCAAGCTCTCGGAAGCGGACGCCGACGCCGTGTTCGGGGAGCTATTGAAGCGGGGTTTCATTGAGATTGCGGATGGCAAAGTGAGCTACCATCCTGCGGGAGCGCCGCCCGCTTAGGCCTGGGCGGGCTGTGCAGCCTCTCAGGTTTTAGGCCCGGAGCATCTCCATGCAACACGTTCGACTCGGCGCCACCGGACTGCAGGTCTCGCGCCTTTGCCTCGGCACCATGACATTCGGCTTGCAGTGCGACGAGGCCACCTCGCGGTCGATTCTCGACGCGGCGACCGAAAGCGGCATCACCTTCATCGACACCGCCGACGTCTACCCGCTCGGCGGTACGCTCGACACCGTCGGCCGCACCGAGAAGATCATCGGTCGCTGGGTGAAGGGACGGCGCGATGAGTTCATTCTCGCCACCAAGTGCGCGAACAAGGTCGGCCCCGCCGCATGGCAGCAGGGGGCATCGCGCAAGCACATCCTCTGGGCAGTCGATGCGTCGTTAAAGCGCCTCGGTACCGACTACGTCGACCTCTATCAGATTCACCATTACGACGCAGCGACGCCGATCGAGGAAACGCTGGAAGCTCTGGACATCGTCGTGCGCAGCGGCCGGGCGCGCTATGTCGGCTGCTCCAATTTCCTCGCGTGGCGCGTGGCGCGTGCGCTGGGGAAGAGCGAGGCGCGCGGGATCACCCGCATGGCGACGGTGCAGCCGCGCTACAACCTGCTCTTCCGGCAGATCGAGCGGGAGCTCCTCCCACTATGCGCGGAAGAAGGTCTCGGCGTCATCCCCTACAACCCGATCGCAGGCGGTCTGCTGAGCGGGAAGCACGACCGCTCGCGTCCGCCGCCCGAGGGCTCGCGGTTCACGCTAGGAACGGCGACGTCGATCTATCAGGACCGCTATTGGCACGAGCGCGAGTTCGAGACGGTGAGCAAGCTCGCGGACATCGCCAAGGAGAGCGGGGTGTCGCTGGTAACGCTGGCAGTCGCCTGGGTGCTCGCGAATCCTGCGGTCACATCCCCGATCATCGGCGCAAGCCGGCCGGAGCAGCTCGCTGCGAGCGTGGCTGCGGTCGACTTCGTGATGACGCCGGATCTCAAACAGCGGCTGGACGATGTGACGCACGAATACCGGATGGGGGATGCTGCGCGGTGAGCA
>JAEUMX010000435.1 GCA_016791285.1 Burkholderiales bacterium | reverse complement strand
CGAGGTCGGGCTTGCGCGTGCCCGCTTCGACGAGCCCCCTCTTGAAGGTTTCCGCCTCGTAGACCTGACACCCCTCGGACTCCAGCGCACCGCGCACGAAGCGTCGGATCTGAGGCTCGTCTTCGACTACGACGATGCTCGTCACGCTCGCGATCTTCGTCTACCTGCTCGTGGCGCTGTTCCCCCAGCCATACACGAGCACAGCGCTTGCGGCGAAGCGGCGGCGGAATTACGGTCGCCAGACGCTCGATCAGTTCGAGCGGGGTCAACATCAGGCTGACGTTGCCGCCCGCTCTGGCTGACGCTCTCATAGACCAAGTGCTCGGCATCGATTTGCCCCCTCGCGGGCGTTCAGCGCGGCGACGCTTGCTCCTGAACAGATAACCAAGAGCACTTTCGCTTAATCCGGCGACTTCTTCTACGCTGACTACGCTGATAAGTCTCTGATTACTGATACTTAGTAAATTATATGATCGTCCGCAGCATTCTGCTGTAAGCTGCTGCAACGATTAGGAACCGAGCGTATGCTGGTGAAGCAACGAGCCAAGGCGACCAAGCGACCGCCATCGGCGCGCGTGTCGGTAAGTGTATCGCCGGAGCTGCAAGACACGCTCGAAAAGATGGCGAAGCAGAAGAAGGTTTCTGTCGCGTGGATCATTCGTGACGCGCTCGACAAATACGTTGCGGATCAGTGGCCACTCTTTGAGCAGCCAGACGAGAGGAGCGTTTGATGAAGAAGAAAAGCGCACCGCGAATGGCGTATGGCATTTCGAGCCACAGGATCGTCGAAGGCGACGCCCGCGACCTGAGTTTCATCGACAATGAATCCGTGCACCTTGTGTGTACGAGCCCGCCATACGCTGCCCTGAAACAGTATCCGATCAATTCGGGGCAGCTCGGCAATATCGTGTCCTACGAGAAATTTCTCGACGAGCTCGATCAAGTATGGAGCGAGTGTCTGCGCGTGCTTGTTCCCGGCGGTCGTGTTGCCTGCGTCGTCGGCGACGTCTGCATTTCGCGGCGCAAGGGCGGACGGCATCACGTGCTTCCGCTCTCCGCAGATCTTCAGGTGCGGGCGCGACGGCTTGGATTCGATAACCTCACACCGATACGATGGCTCAAGGTAGCGAACATCAAGCTCGAAGCATCGCGGTCGTCGCGATTCCTGGGCAAGCCGAATCTTCCCAACGGCGTCGTGAAGAATGACGTCGAACACATCCTCTTTTTCCGCAAGCCGGGCGGCTATCGAAAGCCGACTGCGGAGATGGAGCAGCGGTCGTTCATCGCCACCGACGAGTATGCCCGGTGGTTCGCGCCAGTGTGGACGGATGTCTCCGGTCAGCTCCGGCGCGATCACCCTGCACCGTATCCCATGGAGGTTCCCCGCCGACTGATTCAGATGTTCAGCTTCGTCGGAGATTTCGTTCTCGATCCGTTCCTCGGCACCGGGACGACAACGCTTGCGGCCACGGAAACAGGACGAAACAGCATCGGTCTTGATATCGAGCCCGCCTACGTCGAGCTCGCAGCAGAGCGGCTGCGGCAATCCAAGCTCGGCGCTAGGGTTGAAGTTGAGCTCAAGAGTGTCGCGAGGACAAGGCGTGCCGCCCAGGCATGAGCCCAAAGTCGACAAAGCGTCGGGCGAGCAAAGCTAAGAAGGAAGAGCTCGAGCCGACCGGTATCGACCAAATTGATCGGTTGCCCGAGCGGTGCACGATCACCGACTACATCGCAGCGGTCAGTGCGTACGTCCGCGAGCAGAAGGGGCTGAAAGCCGGCCCGAAGAAGGCGGCACAGATTCGCTTGTCAGCCGCGCTTGGTCGTTCGCTGTTGAATGATTTACAGAGCAAGCTTCCGAGCTTAAAAACTGCCGTCGTCGGCGAACGCAAGGTCGCAGGCGCGCTGCGCACCACAAATGCAGACGTGTCCGAAACACACGAGCTTGACGGACTCCGCCTTGCCGTCGAACTAAAGCCGGTCAATCTTGCTGTGGGCCGGGCGATATGGAACCGCTTCGGGGATCTCCGAACGTTTGCGGTGAATCTTCATCTGAAATTTCCGTTTGCGGTGATCGGCGGGGTGCTGGTCATTCCCACATATGAAGAGGTGGGAAGCAAGGAAGCGATCGAAGCAGAAGAGGCGGAAGTGGAGGCGGCGGAGAAGGCGGATTCTTCTGAACTTTCCACGGAGTCGGATCAGAAGATCGCGGAAGCCTCGCCTACGTATGCGGCAGTCCTTTCCTCACCCACGCAGCGACCCACGCGCCACTTGATCGAGCGTGCGGTGAAAAGACTCATCCGCGCGGGTGGTCGCGAGACAGAAGCGGATGCTGCGCACCTTCTCGAAGGCATTGCCGTGGTTGCGTACGATCCGGGCACCGGTGAGATTGACGATGACTTGCCGCCGGTTGGCAGCGGCCTTCGATGGGACGAGTTCATCGCAAGCCTCGCCAAGGCGTATGAGGCGCGATTTGAAGTGTAATGGCCTCACTTGCAACGAAGGCAACGTGGCGGATCACTAAGATGACCACCGGCGAAACAGACGAAGCTGTGGCGTGGCACAAGCTCCTTGCATCAGCCGAGCATTCGATACGCGCTTCTGAAGAGTATGCAGATCACATCCACTGCCTATACCGTCGCTGACTACTGCGCCGCGATGGAGCGGCACGAGATCATGGTCAATAAGGACTATCAGCGGAGCGACCAGGTTTGGCCGCCGGTCGCGCGGTCGTTTCTCATAGAAACGGTCATGCTTGGGTACCCGATCCCGAAGATCTATCTTTCCCAGGTTACCGACATCAAAAGCCGCAAGACAACGAAAGAGATCGTCGATGGCCAACAGCGCAGCCAAGCGATCTTCGACTTCTACTCGAATCGATTCGCATTGGATCGCAGCACCGCCATCGAAGGAGGTGCGCGAAGAACATACGAGGAACTGAGCGATGAGCTGAAATCGCATTTCCTTTCGTACCAGTTGTCGGTCGACCTTTTCGTCGGCGCGACGCGCGATCAGATCATCGAGACGTTCCGGCGGATGAATTCGTACACCGTACCGCTGAATTTCGAGGAACAGCGACACGCGAAGTTTCAGGGAGCGTTCAAGTGGTTCATCTATAACCTGACGAAAACCTATAGCGAGACGCTTATCCAGATCGGCGCGTTCGGTGAGAAGAACATCGTCCGCATGAATGACGCCAAACTGGCAACCGAGTTTTGTCACGCGGTGCTCCATGGCATCACGACGACGAATAAACAGGCGCTCGACAAGCTGTACGAGACGCGCGACAAAGACTTTCCCGAACAACCCGACTTGCAACGGCGGTTTGACGAGGCGATGGCGCGGCTCATGGACTTTACCGAGATCCACAATGGCGCGTTGATGAAGCCCTATCTGTTGTACTCGCTGCTTCTTGCTATTACGCAGGCGCAACGGCCTCTTGATGGCCTTCGGCGGCGATTTAATCCGCCAGCCGGTCTCGTCATCGATCGCGCTATCGCTGTTGCGAATCTCAGTCGCATGGCGGAGGCGATCGAGTCGGAAGAGCCTCCGGCAGAGCTCTCGGGAATTCATCGCGGCGAGCACCTCAAAGACGAATACCAAGGAACAACGCGAAAAGAGAGTTTCGTGGCTCGGAAAGGCGCTTCTTCCCGAGCTGATATGAATGCGTCCTGCGCGCGATCTTTACAAGCTCTTGCGGATGGCCGCCGGCCGGCTTGGAAAGCTGCGGCGATTGGCGGACGCGAGCTCTGGTTTGCCGGACTCCGAACAAGACAGGCAGGTCGCATACGTTGTCATTGAAGCAGCGAACCTTTGGGCGGGGTTCACGCGCTCATATGTTCTCTCGTGTGCGCTTGGCGCTCGGCGCGTCTCGCGGGTGCGCGTCGCGATCGGCAATGCCGCGGTTACAAAGCCGGCCGATGTGCTGCTTATTGCCACACGTCAAGCACGCGGGCCTACCGCACCGGCGCCGGTCGATCGCAGAGATGAGCCGAGCTGGCACGATACCGCAGTCTTTCTTAGGACATGTCGCGAACTGCGTTGCAGTCACCTCGCCAACGTGGAAGCCGCACTTTCGGTGCAGACGTCGGTATTCCAGCATCTGCCGACCGTGCGTAACTTCTATGCGCATCGCAACGATGAAACGTCGCGTAGGGCGCTCAGTGTCGGGCTTGCATACGTGATCGCGAATAAAGCGACCCCGACGCGCATGTTACTGGCTGCGGCCGCACGGCGACCACAGTCATTGATTCTCGATTGGCTCGACGACATGCGAGCAGTGATCGAGCTTATGTGCGAATGACCGTTTGAGGTCGATTCAGTGCGCTGATCGAATTCGTAACCCGGTGCCGGCTGGGTCTGGGGATCGAAGCCGCGCTGCCGACATCGGCGGTCTCCCACAGCCGTGCGCCATGAGACCGGTCCAAGGCGCGCGGTGAGATCACCTCAGTCCAGGCGCCAAATGACTGCTATCGAGGGTAAACCTGTCGCGCGGACGGGCTGTTTTCCCATCACTGCCAATGGCTCCACTCCACCTGGCCGTTTCTTCCCGGTCGTCCACGGACGTGAGTTGACCCCTTCAAGCTGACCCCTTCACACAGCGCCTGTCAGATGCAGTCTCCGCTACGACGCGCGTAACAGGGAACCGCGCGCGCCCTTATTCACCCGGTTTGAGCTGCTTCTCGATGCGGCGCGCGAACACGCTCATCTCTTTCGCCGCCTGCTTGTCGCCCTTGGTCTCCGCAACAGTGATGCCCTGCCGGTACGCAGCGAGTGCATCGGACTTGCGGTTCGCATCGGCGAGTGCCTTGCCGAGCAGTTTCCAGGCGGCGGAGTACTTCGGGTCGAGCTCGACGGCCCGCGCGAGGTGATCCGCCGCACGCTGTGCGTCGCCGCGCTTGAGGTACTCGTTGCCGAGACTGAAGCGGAGCATGCCAGTGTCCTTGCCGCTCGCGAGCATCTGCTCGAAGCGGGCGATCAGGTCGGGCAGGGACATCGGCGAGCCTCGTCGGCGTGCGTGACGAACCTCAGATCTCGATCTGCGTGCCGAGCTCGACCACGCGATTGGTGGGCAGCTTGAAATACGCGGTGGCGCTCGCGGAGTTGCGCGCCATCGCCACGAACAGCTTCTCGCGCCACATCACCATGCCCGGTGCGACGGTCGGGATCAGCGTC
>JAEUMX010000431.1 GCA_016791285.1 Burkholderiales bacterium | reverse complement strand
AGCGGCCAACCCGACTGCGGTGGCGCAAGCCTCCTCTGACAGAAATTTCGACCCACCCCGAGCCCGCGCCTCTGCGGGCTCTTTTTTCGCCGGTTGCCCCTGAATCCGTTGCACGCATCGGGGAAGAAGACGCTGTAGACGAGTTTGCCAGTGCTGCCAGTGCTCCCGAGACTGCGCCCCATGAAGTCGCGAAGCATCGAGAACGGGTTCTCGGTCCTAGAGCTTGCGTTCTTACTGCTCGTGATCGGCCTCCTGTTCGGCGGCATCGCGACCGGTCGCGAACTGATCGTTTCGGCGAAAGCGAGGAGCCTGATCAACCAGCAGGAAGAACTGCGCATGGCTTTCTTCAGCTTTCAAGACCGCTTCCAGTTCCCGCCGGGCGACTATAGCGAAGCCATCCGGAACATCGGTGCGACCCGCAACGGGGACGGAGACGGTCGCATCGAAGGTTCGCGGGAAGGTGGGACCGAGAACATCCTCGCTTGGGAGCATCTCTCGCGCGCAGGCTTGATCAGCGATCGTTTCACGTATTCCGCAAGCGCTCCATACGACAATGCGGTACCACGCAATCCGTTCGGGCCGCATCTGGATCTCGCGTTCGACAACTGGTACGGCTCTCCCGCTAACGCTCCCCCGAAGATTCACAACATCAAGACCGGCAATGGAATTGCCGCGGCCATCCTGCGTGAGGTGGACCTCAAGATCGACGACAACAACGCCCTGACCGGCAAGTTCCTGTTCTCGAACTTCGCGTCCGTCGGCGCCGCTCCCCCTGCCCTGGGGGACGGCCCGGCATGTGTGAGCGACAACGCCGTGGACCGGGGCGCGTGGAACGGGGCAAGCTCGACATCCGCCGAGGACTGCGGCGGCGCGAGTCTGCTGTAAGAAGGATCGCTACCCCTGCAGCAGCTTGATCTCGGATGCGGCGAGAGCAGGCTCTGCTCCCAGCAGCACGATCACATCCCCTTCTTCGAGCACGGTATCCGCGGCAGGCGAGCAGCTGCGCACATGACGGTTGCGTACCGAGGCCACTTCCACCCCCAGATTCGGAAGATCGAGGTCGACGAGCCGCCGACCAATCGCATACGCCCCTTGCTGCAAGACGAAGGATCGCAACTGCGGCAGATTCAGGGTGGAACCATCCGCTGGTTCGTCGCTGGCTCCGCGAAAGAAACCGCGGAAAAGGCCGTATCTCTGCGAACGCGTTTCGCGAATTCGGCGCATGACGCGGCTGAATGGCAGTCCGATGTGCATGAGCGTCTGCGCAGCAAGCATGAGACTTCCCTCCAGGATTTCGGGTACCACCTCCGACGCGCCGGCATCCTTCAGCCGCGCGATATCCGTCGCATCCCAGGTGCGCACGATCACAGGCAGGTCCGGCCTCAGCTCGTGCACATGGTGGAGAATCTTGAGAGCCGACTGGGTGTCGGTATAGCTCACCACCAGGGCGTGCGCCCGCAGCAGGCCGGCGGCGATCAAGATCTCTCGCCGCGCGGCGTCGCCGAACACGACGCTCTCTCCGGCGACGGCGGCCTCGCGCACGCGCGCCGAGTCGAAGTCGAGCGCGATGAACGGGACACCTTCCTGATCGAGCAGCCGGGCGAGGTTCTGGCCGCTGCGGCCATAGCCACAGATCACCACGTGCGCTTCCCGGCCCATCGACTGCACCGCGATGTTGTGGATCTGCATCGCCCGGTTCATCCACTCCGAGCTGCTAAAGCGACGCGCAAGCCACGCACCCCGGTCGACCGCGAGCGGAGCGACGGTCATGGAGAGCAGCATGACCGCCAGTATGATCTGGAGCGTTGCGTCGCCGAAGGATCCGCTCGCCGTACCGGGTCGCAGCAGCACGAAGCCGAACTCACCAGCCGCGGCCAGGGCTGTTCCAACCCGCAGGGCGACTCCCGCATCGCTGCCGAACAGGCGCGCCACGCCGGCGACGACACTTCCTTTGACCAGGAGGTAAGCGATGAGCAGCAAGACGATGACAAAGAGATGCTCCCACACGACCATGAGGTCGATCGTCATCCCGATGGTCACGAAAAAGAGGCCAAGAAGTACGTCGCGAAACGGCTTGATGTCTTCCTCGACCTGCACGCGGTACTCGGTTTCCGAGATCAACATGCCAGCGAGAAAGGCGCCGAGAGCAAGCGACAGCCCCGCCATCTGGGTAAGAGCCGCAAGGCCGATCGTGATGAGGAGCACGTTGAGCACGAAGAGCTCGGGTGATCTCTGTCTGCCGACCAGATGAAACCATGCACGTAGCAGGCGCTGCCCCACGATCAGCAGCAGGACCAGAACGAGTGTTCCCTTGAACAGGGCGACGCCGAGCTCGCGCGCGAGCTCGTCCCCGGGGGACGACAGTGCTGGCGCCACGATCAGGAGCGGAACTACCGCGAGATCCTGAAACAGGAGGACGCTGATGATCTGCCGGCCGTGTTGCGTGGCGAGCTCCTGCCGCTCCGCCAGTGACTTCGCAAGGATCGCCGTCGAGGACATGGCAAGCGCGCCGCCGAGGACGGCACCGGCCCGCCAGTCAATACCGAGGGCGACGCCAAGCGCGATTACGATCACCGTACAGACGGCTACCTGGGCCGCGCCCAGGCCGAACACCGTGCGGCGCAGGGCTGTCAGCCTCGGCAGGCTGAACTCCAGCCCGATCGTGAACATGAGGAACACCACACCGAACTCGGCGAGATAGCGTGTGTTCGCCGAGTCCGGTATCCAGGCCAGCGCGTGGGGCCCGATCAACGTGCCGACCAAGAGATAACCGAGCAGCGGGGGCAGGCCGAAGTGGCGGAACGCCACGACCATCGGCACGGCGACGGCGAGAAGTACCAGCACCACTTGCAAGGAATCGTGCATTCGGGGAAGCGAGATGGCCCCGCTGCCCACCGGCCGGCGCGGATGGCGCGGGCATTGCGCTGGTGGCGGCGATTAGAGAACTGATAGTATTTGGTAATTTACCATAAACACCAAAGGAGTCCCGTGGCTCGAGCCGCCCTCGATCCCCATCCCAGCCCCCAGGCTTTGGAGCTCGCCCGTCAGGTGCTGCGCATCGAGGCCGAAGCGGTGGCAAGCCTCATCCCGCGCGTCGACGAAAGGTTTCTCTCGGCGCTCGATCTGATCCTGAACTGCCGCGGGCGAGTCGTGGTAAGCGGCATCGGGAAGTCCGGCCATATCGCCCGCAAGATCGCCTCCACGCTCGCGAGCACTGGTACCCCCGCGTTCTTCGTACACCCGGCGGAGGCGAGCCACGGCGATCTGGGCATGATCACGCGCGACGATGTGTTCATCGGTCTGTCCAACTCCGGTGAAAGCGCAGAGCTGCTCACGATCATCCCGCTCATCAAGCGTCAGGGGGCAAAGTTGATTTCGTTCACGGGCAACGCGGAATCCTCGCTGGCGCTGGAAGCGGACGTGCACCTCGACGCCGGCGTTGCCGAAGAGGCGTGTCCGTTGGGGCTCGCGCCAACGGCAAGCACGACCGCCGCACTGGCCCTGGGAGACGCTCTGGCGGTGGCGCTCCTGGACGCTCGAGGCTTCGGCAGCGACGACTTTGCGCGTTCCCACCCCGGCGGCAAGCTTGGCATCCGCCTCCTGACACGGGTGCGCGATGTCATGCGCACTGGCGAAGCACTACCCGCGGTGCCCCTGTCGGCCACACTCGCCGAGGCGGTGCTCGAGATCTCCCGCAAAGGCATGGGGATCACCAGCGTCCTTGGTCCGGACGGCGCGCTCGTGGGGGTGTACACGGATGGTGACCTGCGGCGCTCGCTGGAGAAGCACGTCGACTTCCGCACTACCTGCATCGCGGACGTGATGACCCGCAATCCACGCACGGTCAAGGCGGAACGCCTGGCCGCCGAGGCGGTGCAAGTCATGGAGGATCACCGTATCAGCCAGCTCATCGTGGTCGACGAAGAGAACCATCCAGTGGGCGCTCTCAACATGCACGACCTCTTCCGAGCGAAAGTGATCTAGTGGCCCTGAGCGAGCTCTACGATCGGGCACGCCGCATCCGGCTCGTCGTATTCGACGTGGACGGCGTGCTGACCGACGGCAGCTTGTACATCACGGATGCCGGCGAGGAGTTCAAGGCGTTTCATTCGCAGGACGGTCACGGGATGAAGATGTTGCAGGCAACGGGAATTCAGCTCGCGATCATCACCGGACGCACGTCCCGCAGCGTGGAGTTGCGCGCGCAGAACCTCGGGGTCGGGATTCTGTACCAGGGTGTGGAAGACAAGCTCGTGGTCTTCGAGCAGATCCTCGCGTCGTTCGGATTCGAGGATGAGTCCTGCGCCTACATGGGCGACGACGTGGTCGACCTGCCCGTGATGCTTCGCTGCGGTCTCGCCGTTGCGGTGCCCGATGCGCCGCCGCTGGTGAAAAGCCGCGCTCACTACGTGACGCGACAGCGCGGCGGCCGCGGCGCGGTGCGTGAGCTGTGCGAGATCATCATGCACGCACAGGGCACCTTCGACGCGCAAATGCAGCCGTACCTGCGGTGAAGGCGCGGCTCGCCGCACGCGCGACGGCGTGGTTTCCGCTGCTTCTGCTCGCGGCGCTGACCGGATTGTCGTTCTGGCTGGAACAGCTCGTGACCTCCGGAGAACCCGTACGTGACGTTCGCAACCGCCACGATCCCGACCTCATCCTCCGCTCCTTCAATGCCGAGAAGCTCGGTCCCGCCGGCGTGCCGATCTACAGCCTCGCCGCCGCGAAGCTCGCACGCTTCCCCGACGATCAGACGGTCCGGCTCGACGAGCCCAGGTTTGAGCAGGTCGGGGCGAGCGGCATCACCACCTCGATCACTTCGAAATACGGGACCATCTCGGGACAGGGCGACAACGTCTATTTCATGGACGACGTGAAGGTCAGGCGCAGCCCGTACAAGGATCGCAGCGAGCTCACGCTCGACACGAGCTATCTGCAGGTAACTCCGGAGCTCGGGCTCGCGCGCACCGATCGCCCGGTCACGATTCGCGACGCGAGTACAACGGTCACCGCCGTTGGCTTAGAATTGCGCAATGAAGATCGCATCGTCACCCTTCTGTCACGGGTCAAGGGAGAGTATGTCCCGCCCAAGCGTTCCGGCCCGTCGCCGCGCTCGTCCCGGTCCAGGTAGTCGATTGTTGATTGGTGCGCTGGCGATGCTCGCTTGCGCGGCGCCCATCCCTGGTGTGGCGGAAGTCTCCGACCGCGAGAAGCCCATCAACCTCGAAGCCGACCGGATGGAGATCGACGACGCCAAAAAGGTAGCAACGCTCACGGGCAACGTCGTCGTCTCCCAGGGCACGCTCACGATCAAGTCCGATCGGATGGTGATCACGCAGGACACCGGCGGCTTCAGCAAAGGGGTGGCTTACGGCAACCCCGCCACGTTCCGGCAGAAGCGCGAGGGGTTCGACGAGTATATCGACGGGCAGGCACTGCGCATGGAGTACGACGGCCGAAACGAGATGCTGGAGCTCTTCGATAAGGCGGTCGTAAGGAAGGGGCCGGAGGAGGTGCGTGGAAACTACATCTCCTACAATTCCCGCACCGAGTTCTATCAGGCCTTCGGCAGCACAAAGGACAGCGAGGGCAAGGAGGTCGCCGGCCGGGTGCGCGCGGTGATCATCCCCAAGAAATCCGAGTCTGGAAAATCGGAGGGTGCATCGTCCGCTGCCGGCCCGGTGCCGCTGCAACCCGCGACCGGCCTGGCACGGCCGCCGGACCGGTAGTTCCATGTGGCACTCCCGGCCACGGCGTTTGCGCCGAGCGTTCCGGTCGCCCGCGTGCGGCCGATGAGCGAGCTTCGCGCAGAGGGCCTGCGAAAGCGCTACAAGGCTCGTACGGTGGTCCAGGACGTATCCCTCGACGTGCATAGCGGCGAGGTGGTCGGGCTGCTCGGTCCAAACGGAGCAGGCAAGACGACCTGCTTCTACATGATGGTCGGGCTCGTGCCGCTCGATGGCGGCGAGCTTCACCTCGACGGCAATCGCCTGACACACATGCCCATGCACAAGCGCGCCCGACTCGGTCTCTCCTATCTGCCGCAGGAGGCATCGATCTTCCGGAAACTCTCGGTGGCCGAAAACGTCGAGGCAGTGCTCGAGTTGCAGGACCTGGATCGAGAGGAAGTGAGGTCGCAAGCGGAAGACCTGTTGCACGACCTGCACATCGGTCACTTGCGAGACAACGCTGCGATCAGTCTGTCGGGTGGCGAGCGACGCCGGGCCGAGATCGCGCGGGCGCTCGCGACCCGACCGCGCTTCATCCTCTTAGACGAACCCTTCGCCGGCATCGACCCCATCGCGGTCCTGGATATTCAGAAGATCATCCAGTTCCTGCGAGAGCGCGGCATCGGTGTCCTCATCACCGACCACAATGTGCGCGAAACCCTCGGGATCTGCGACCGCGCCTACATCATCAACGAGGGCACGGTCCTCGCTTTCGGCACGCCCGAAGAAATCGTTTATAATGAAAATGTTCGTAAAGTCTACCTGGGTGAAAATTTCAGGCTATAATTCAAGGACTTGAAGGTTATCCGCAAAATTTGAGCCAAACGTGCTTCCGGCAGCCATCCAGGAAGCTCCTAGAAGAACGCCAAGAGCGGGCGCTGCAGTGGTCATAACCTCATGAAACATACGCTCCAACTCAGGCTATCACAGCACCTTACCCTCACTCCGCAACTGCAGCAGTCTATCCGGCTGCTTCAGCTCTCCACGCTTGAGCTCAACCAAGAGCTCGAGCGGTTCCTGCAGGAGAACCCGCTGCTGGAAAGGGAGGACGACGGTGAGCCCGAGGTCCCGACCCCGGAGGAAGCGAGCTTCACCCCCACTGATTTCGCGAACGCAGAGCGGCCCGCGCGCGAGGAGCCGGAGGCACCGCACGCGGCGGAAACGCCCGAGTACGACGCGGAAGCACGTGCCGACCGGGACTGGATAGACGACGACGGCGGCTCCTACGGTACGCGTGACGACGGCGAAGAACCCGAGTACCCCCAGCTGCCGGCCGTCTCCTCCTCGCTGCGCGACCATCTGCTGTGGCAGTTGAACGTCACGAATCTGCCAGACCGGGACAAGCGCATGGTGGCAATGCTCATCGACATGCTCGACGACGACGGCTATCTCGGTGGCAATCTTGAGGAGCTCGCGGAGCTCCTGCCGGCCGAACTCGAGATCGACATCGAGGATCTGCAGATCGCGCTCAGGCACTTGCAGAATATGGAGCCAGCCGGTATCGGCGCGCGCAGTCTCGGCGAAAGCCTGGTCCTGCAGCTCGTGGCCCTGCCGGAGGATACTCCCTTTCGCAAGGAGGCGATCCACACCGCCAAGAACTATCTCGAGATTCTGGCCGCCAAAGACTACGGCAAGCTGAAAAAACTCCTGCACTGCGACGACAGCGTGCTGCGCGGCATTCAGGGACTCATCGTGAGCCTTAACCCGCGACCTGGGTCGAGCTATGGCAACCCCGAGACCCGCTACGTAGTGCCGGACGTGATCGCGAAAAAGGTCAAAGGTACCTGGCTGGTCTCGCTCAACCCGGACGCGATGCCGAAGCTTCGCATCAATCGCATGTATGCTGATATCCTCGCCCGCAACCGGGACTCGAGCTTCCAGCAGCTCGCGGGTCAGCTGCAGGAAGCCAAGTGGCTGATCAAGAACGTGCAGCAGCGATTCGATACCATCCTGCGCGTGTCCCAGGCGATCGTCGACCGGCAGCGGCACTTCTTCGAGCACGGCGAGGTCGCCATGCGCCCACTGGTGCTGCGCGAGATCGCCGAAACCCTCGGTCTCCACGAGTCGACCGTGTCCCGCGTCACGACGCAAAAGTTCATGTTCACACCGCGCGGCATTTTCGAGCTGAAGTACTTCTTCGGCAGCCACGTCTCGACGGAAACCGGTGGCGCCTGTTCGGCGACCGCGATTCGCGCCCTGATCAAACAACTCGTCGGCGCCGAGGACTCGAAGAAGCCCCTTTCCGACAGCCAGATCTCGGATATCCTGGGTCAGCAGGGTATCGTCGTGGCGCGGCGCACCGTCGCCAAATACCGGGAATCGCTCCAGATCCTGCCGGTGAATCTGCGCAAGTCCATCTAGAGGTACAACAAGGAGAGAGCATGAATCTCAACCTCACCGGTCATCACGTGGATATCACGCCGGCCATCCGCGATTACGTCACGAACAAGATCGAGCGCATCACCCGTCATTTCGACCAGGTCATCGACGTGACCGTGACGCTGTCGGTGGAGAAGCTCAAGCGCAAGGCGGAGGCGAACGTTCATGTGAGCGGCAGGGACATCTTCTGCGAGACCGACCACGAGGACATGTACGCGGCCATCGACGCACTGGTCGACAAGCTGGATCGCCAGATTCTCAAGCACAAGGATAAGAACGTCGTCCGCCGCAACGGTCCGGCGCTCAAGCATCAGGCCTGATCGGCCGCCGCACGCCGCGCCCCCCGCGGGCCCCTTCCCGTCTACCGTCCATGAAGAGCAAGGCGCTTACCCTTCTCTCAAGATTACTGCCGGTGTCGAACGTCGAGCTCGATCTCGACGTCACCAGCAAGAAGCGCGTGTTCGAGCAGGCGGGACTCGCCTTCGAAAACAACCAGCAGATCCCCAGCAGCGAGGTTTTCGACAGCCTGTTCGCTCGTGAAAAGCTCGGCTCGACAGGACTCGGCCAGGGGGTGGCGATACCGCACGGCCGCATCAAGGGCATACGCGACGCCGTGGGAGCCTTTCTGCGGCTCACGACACCCATCCCGTTCGACGCACCCGACGGCAAACCGGTCAATCTGGTGTTCGTTCTGCTGGTGCCGGAGCGTGCCACCGATCTGCACCTGCAGATCCTCTCCGAGCTGGCGCAGCTTTTCAGTGACCGGGCCATGCGCGAGGATCTGTTGATGGCGAAGAGCGCGCAGGACGCGCACCGGCTCATCGTCGAGTGGGAGCCCAATGCCCCGGGTCACCGTAGCTCAGCTGTTTGAGGACAACCGCGAGCGCCTCAAGCTCACTTGGGCAGCGGGCAGGGAAGGTGTCGGCAACGAGCTGTCGAGCGAGCTGCTGAACGCCTCGACCAAGGGCCTGATCGACCACCTGAACGTCATTCACCCGAACTGGATCCCGGTTCTGGGCGCCAAGGAAACCGAGTACCTTGCGCGACTCGACCCGGTGGTGGCGCGCGAGTCGCTGCAGGAGCTTGCTGCGAGCGGGCCGCTGTGCTTGCTCGTCTCCGACGGCCGTGCCGCCGACCCCGACCTCTGCGCCATGGCGGATGCGCATCGGATCCCGCTGCTGCTGAGTCCGATTCCGAGCATCCAGCTCATGTGGCTGCTGCGACCCTATCTCGCCCGCTTGCTGTCGGAGTTCGTAACACGGCACGGTGTGTTCCTTGACGTGCTCGGCATGGGCGTCCTGATCACCGGAGAGAGTGGCGTCGGCAAGAGTGAGCTCGCCCTCGAACTGATCAGCCGCGGCAGCGGGCTGGTGGCAGACGACGTGGTGGAGCTCTACCGCATGGGGCCGGACATCCTGGAAGGCCGCTGCCCGCCGCTCCTGCGCGACTTCCTCGAGGTGCGTGGTCTCGGCATGCTCAACATCCGCACCATCTTCGGCGAGACCGCGGTGCGCGTGCGCAAGAACCTGAAGCTCATCGTACAGCTCGAAAAGCCGGTCGCCGGCATCATTCCCGGACTCGAACGCCTGCCGCTCAACGCAAGCTCGGAGATCATCCTCAACAACGAGATCCGCAAGGTGCAACTGCCGGTGGCGGCCGGCCGCAACCTCGCGGTGCTGGTGGAGGCGGCCGTACGCAACACGGTGCTCCAGCTGCGCGGCTACGACAGCACCAAGGAGTTCATCCGCCGTCATGAAGAGCATCTGAACGGCAACAAGTAACCGTCCTCACAGCGTCTCTCCCATGCAGCTCATCGTAGTCAGCGGCCTGTCCGGGTCCGGAAAAAGCATCGCCTTGCACATGCTCGAGGACAGCGGCTTTTATTGCGTCGACAACCTGCCGGCGGTGCTCCTGCCCGATGTCGTCTCGTTTCTCGACCAGGCCGGCCATGCAAACGTGGCGGTCAGTATCGACGTGCGCAGCGGCGCCACGCTGCACCGCTTCGGCGACTATCTCGCCGCCGTTCGCGACCACGGTATCGATACGCGTGTGCTCTTCCTCGAGGCCAAGACCGACACACTCGTCAAGCGCTTCTCCGAGACGCGGCGTCGGCACCCGCTGAGCGACAGCGCACTCACGCTCCCCGAATGCATCGAGAGCGAGCGCGAGATGTTGGCAGAGGTCGCGCAAGGGGCGCATCGCATGGATACGAGCGGTCTCAGCCCGACCTCGCTTCGCACCTGGATCATGGACTTCGTGCGGCTGGATCGATCGCGGATCACGCTCCTTTTCCAATCCTTCGGCTTCAAGCAGGGCATCCCGCTCGACGCCGACCTCGTGTTCGATGTCCGCTGCCTGCCGAATCCGAACTACAACCCCGACCTCAAGTCCCTGACCGGCCGAGACCAGCCGGTCATTGACTTCCTCGAGGCCGAGACCCAGGCCACCCTGCTGCTCCAGGACATTCGCGGCTTTGTCGAGCGCTGGTTGCCGGCTTACCAGGCGGACAGCCGCAGCTACCTGACGGTGGCTATTGGCTGCACCGGCGGCCGTCACCGCTCCGTGTTTTTCGCCGAGGCGCTGGCGCGGTACTTCCGCCGCTGCGCCCAGGTCCTCGTGCGGCATCGCGAGCTGGCGTGAGCAGCCTGCCGGCATGGCCCGCGCCGTGAACAAGACCGTCACGCTGGCGCTGACCGGCGCCTCGGGCATGCCTTATGGCATACGGCTGCTCGAATGCCTGCTCGCAAGCGGCACCGACGTATGGCTGCTCTACTCGCAGGTCGCCCAGATCGTCGCCCGACAGGAGATGGACCTCGCACTGCCCTCGCGTCCGAAGGAGCTCGAAGTGTTTCTGCGCGAACGGTTCGCCGCGCACACGGAGCAGTTGCGCGTATTCGGACGCGACGAGTGGTTTGCACCCGTGGCCTCGGGTTCGAATCCACCCGATGCGATGGTGATCTGTCCGTGCACCATGGGTACCCTTGCCGCAGTGGCAGCGGGGCTCGCGGACAATCTGATCGCGCGCGCGGCGGATGTCGTCCTGAAGGAGCAGCGTAAACTCGTGCTCGTGCCGCGCGAGACGCCGTTCTCTGTAACCCATCTCGAGAACATGCTGAAACTGGCGCGCTCAGGTGCAGTCATACTGCCAGCCAATCCGGGGTTCTATCATCGGCCGGAGAGTGTCGGGAAGCTGGTGGATTTCGTCGTCGCCAGGATCCTGGATCATCTCGACATCGATCACGACCTGATGCCGCGCTGGGGTGACGAGCCTGCCGCGTGATCCTTGGGCGGTGTGTCGCAACCGTGCGGACGAGCCCGATGCATGAGGAAGTGATCCAGGTCCCGATCTTTCCCCTCAACACCGTGGTGTTTCCGGGGGGGATGCTGCCGCTGCGGATCTTCGAGCAGCGCTATCTCCAGATGACCAAGCGCTGCATTCGCGACTCTGCCCCATTCGGGGTGTGCCTCATTCGCGAGGGGCGTGAAGTCGGGGAACCGGCACAGCCTTACGAGACCGGTTGCCTGGCCAGCATCGTCTCCTGGGACATGCCGCAGCTTGGCATCTTCATTCTCGTCACGCAGGGCGGGCAACGATTGCGCATACTCGAGCAGTGGACGCAGCCCGATCGGCTGCGCATGGCCGACGTCGCCCTCCTCCCGGAAGAGAACAGCCAGCCGCTGCCGCACGAGCATGCAGCCTGCGCGGACATCTTGCGCGCGGTGGCGAGCCGTGCGGGCGAAGCGACGTTCCCGGCGCCGCTGCGCTACGACGATGCAGTCTGGGTCGGCTATCGCCTCGCGGAAATTCTGCCGCTCGAGAATACGCTGCGGCAGCGCTTGCTCGAAATGCCGGACGCAATCTCGCGGCTACGTATGCTGACGACGGTTCTCGCGCAGCAGGGTCTCGCAACCTGACCGCGGACCGCCCGCGTTCAACGCACGTCCAGCGCCTCCAACCAGACCAGTTCGCACGCCCCTGCCCCGGTGTCCTCGCGCGACAGCGAACTGCGCCAGCGCCAGCCATCGGGCGCCTGCGCCTCGACCAGGTGGCCCCGCAGCCGCACCACGTCGCCGCTGCGCACCGCCATCAAGATCTCCTCGATGGCCCGGCTGGCGGGAATGATGTGCACGTTCGTGCTGTGAATCTCGATCTCCCGCTGCGGAATCGGGAGCTCCGACGCTCGCCAGTAGTACCACCGATCGCTCTGACTGATCGCGACCTTCCGGGTCACGGCGGGATTCGCCATCGGTCCCCATCCGAGCGCGAGGTCGATGGGAGCCAGCTTCGACTCGCGATCGAAGCGATAGCGCTTCGTTGAGAGCACGGTCGCTTCGATGGTGAATGGCTGGAGCCGGACGATGCGGTAGCCGTTTCGCTCCAGCGTGCGGCTCGCGATCGTCTCCCTGATTGGGGCCTGGGGGGACAGGTGCGTGAAGTGGTACGCAAGCATGGCCGCGACCAGCAGGAAGAGCAGGCGGAGGAACACGTAGCGGGACGGGCGTGAGGCGGACATCGCCGCGGCGCAAGTTCGGTGCCACTGTGCAGTGCTCTTCGACCATAATGACGGCGCTCGAATGACTCTCCATGGGGCAATGAAGATGAGCATTTCAATGTACCAGGCATCGATTCCCGTCCTCGTCCACATGCTCGGGAACCTCGACGCGATCCTCGCGAAGGCAGCTGCTTACGCGGAGGCAAAGCGCATCGATCCGTCGGCGCTGGTCAACGGCCGGCTCTATCCCGACATGTTTCCGCTGTCGCGCCAGGTTCAAATCGCGAGCGACACGGCGAAGGGATGCGGCGCACGCCTCTCGGGGCAGGAACCGCCCAAGTACGAAGACACGGAAGCAACGTTCCCGGAACTCTCCACGCGGATTCGGAAGACGATCGCCTACCTGGAATCGCTCGATGCGGCGGCCATCGACGGCACCGAAGAACGGGCGATCACGCTCAAGCTGCGCGATACTACCGTCACGTTTCAGGGCGTGGCCTACCTTCTCAACTTCGTGCTGCCCAACTTCTATTTTCACGTCTCGACCGCGTATGCGATCTTGCGACACAACGGGGTGGAACTCGGCAAGCAGGACTATCTCGGCAAGATCTACTGACGCGCCTCGCTTCATTCACGCCGTGGACATGAGGGCTTGATGTGACCGAAACATCGCCGACGAACCTGAACGTCGACCTCACCGACGAGGAACTGGACGCGCTCGACGACTTCCTCGCCTCCCCGGCGCTCGAAGACACCGCGATGGATGTCTCTGCGTGGAGGGCTTTCTCACCGCGCTGGCAATTGGACCGCGCACCGTCACGCCCTCGGAGTGGATCCCTTGGATCTGGGACATGGACGCCGGCGAGGCTGCCCCGGAGTTCGAGAGCATGGACGAGGCGAACCGGGTGTTGAGCCTGATGATGCGGCACTACAACGCCGTCGTTCGCCAGTTCATCGCCGACCCCACAGGCTTTGAGCCGATCTATCTGTTTGGCGACCAATGGGGTGCGGCCGAATGGTGCGAGGGCTTCCTGCTCGGCATGAAGTTCGACCAGGAAGCGTGGAGCCTGCTGATGATCGCTCAACCGACCTGGTTCGCGCCGTTCATGCAGAGGAGGTGTAGCGGCCGGCGATGCCGGCCGCGTGAAGGGAGAAGGGGGAAGAGAGAAGGGTAACGTGTCGTAACCGAGACTGCATCTGACGGGCGATGTCTGAAGAGGTCAGCTCACGTTCGTGGGCGACCGGCAAAAAACGGCCACGTGCAGACACTGACAATGGTGCAAGACGGTGTCTCCGGACGGCGCGTTCTGACTCGATAGCGGTCATTGGCAGCGGCGTGGAGCGGCTTCACCGCTCATCGAGACGCGGGCTGGCCCTCGATCTGCTCGAGACCGCCAAAGGCTGACGGTGCATCAGAGTTGTGTCGTCTTGACTTAGTTGAGGTCCTTGTCCTTCCAGAACTTGGTACCCGCGACGGCACCGCCGACGTGCAACCCGGTGTTCGTCAAGCTGTACACCTTGCCACCGGTGAACGCGCCAGCACCCGCACCGGCCTCGACCGTCTTGTCGCCTGCTCCGGCGCCAGCCGATGCCCCAGCACCCGCCTCCCACCCGTAGTCGATGAACCGCTGCATCGAGGCCGCATCCTTGAAGATCAACAGATAGCTCCTCTCGGAGGCACCGACCTGCAAGCCGGCACTCACCAGCGCCATGTCCATGAACGTGTCCTTTCCTGTCTTGTTGTTGTAGATCACACCCTTGCCTGCGGCGCCCCCCACCAGGAACGACAAGTTGTAGGTTCCGAAGACGCCGTACCCGACCCCATTGAGGGCTTCGGCCTGGAGCTTCGGATCGGCCTTGTAAAAGGCGTTCAGCGTCGTGTTCACCTTATTGCGAACTTCGACCTGCTTCTTGATTTTTTCTCTATCGCTATAGTCGGCGGTTGCGCATGCGGCAGTGAGCGCAAGGGCCAAGAGCCCGACAGTCAGTTTCTGGAGTCGCATAATATTTCTCCTCTGTGGTTGGCCGGCGAATGCGATCGCGGTCTCGTCGCCGGTTTCGAGAGCACGGGAATCAGGCGCATGAAGCAACGGTTGCGGGACGGACTACTTGGGGTTGATCTTCGTGATCTTATTGCCCTGGATTCCAAGCCCGGCCATCAGACCTTGCTGGCCGAAGATGAAGGCATAGATGTCGTCCTTCATCGTCGTGGTTGTCGTGGTCTTCGCCATCCCCTCGTCCATCACGACCACGGTCGGGCCGACGCCGACCTCGAACCCCTCCGCCTTGCCGAGCGCCTGCAACGCCTTGTCGGTCATGAAGAACATCGCGTAGCCGAAAGTCTGGGCGCCCGCCTGGAGACCGACCGAGGCGCCTGCGGTGTTGTAGTACGCCACCGCCTTGCCGCCCTTGATCAGCGCGCCATCGCCGAGCTGGCCGCCGACGCCGAGGCCTGCCTTGGTGACTTTCGGAAAGACAAGGATCGCCCGCGCTTTCGCTCCCAGGGCCTTGGCCGCCGGCACCTTCGCATACAGCGAGTGCAAGGCGCTCTGCGCGTCTTTGCTGAGCTGCGCGGCGTCCGCCGCGATGACAGAGGGTGCTGCGAGCACAAATGAGGCGTTCATGACGGCGGCGATCAGCGATTTCCATGACATGTTCGTGCTCCTTGTCAGGTTATGAGAACGCCGTCCCCGCGCGTTCGACCGTTCGGTTGGGCCGCGCTGAACCTACCCTAATACTAGTTCATGCCGCCTGTGATATCTACCTCGATGAAGCGCAGCAGCGCCTCGACGAGCGCCTCGCGCGGGTAGGCGTTCTGCGCGACGAACATGGCGCCGATCGTCTGACGTGACCGGGAAATCGGTACCGCGAGCGCCCAGTGATCGGCATTCAAGTACTGTCACGCGACTTCGAATCTCCGGATAGGTGACGAGCGTCTCAAGGATGTCAGGCGCTCCCTTCGAATAGCCGATCACCGGGCCCGCTTGTCCTGCACGCCCGCCTGTGCGGCAGGGACGACGACCAGGGGCGGCGTGTCGGCGGTATAAGGCATCAAGGGCTGCGCGGCACAGCCGCCGAGCAACGACGCCGCGAGCGCTGCGGCAGGCAGGTTTGCGCGCATCACCAGTAGTACCTCCAGTCAAAGAGCATGCGCAGCCCGATGGAGTAAACGTTCTTTAGATCCGCGGGTGTCCCGCCGATTGGCCTTTCGACCGAAGAGTCATAGGGAATGTCGATCCCCGCGAAGAGCTGGAACTTCAGCTCCGAGCTCTGGTTGGAAGAAAAGGCCCGATACGGACGGTACTCGACGATCGGCAGCTCGAAATAGATC
>JAEUMX010000403.1 GCA_016791285.1 Burkholderiales bacterium | reverse complement strand
CATACGGTGCTCCGAGGAATTCAAGCTCTTCACCGACATCAACACGACGATCGTCGACCCCAAGAGCTTCGACCCGAAGTCCTTCGTCGACGTGAAGGGTCCGTCCTGCATCATTCCGCCCAATTCCTTCGCGCTCGCGCGTACCGTCGAGTACTTCCGCATCCCGCGCAACGTGCTGACCATCTGCCTCGGCAAGTCGACGTACGCACGCTGCGGCATCATCGTGAACGTGACGCCCCTGGAGCCGGAGTGGGAAGGCTTCGTCACCCTCGAGTTCTCGAACACGACACCGCTGCCCGCGCGCATTTACGCGAACGAAGGCGTGGCGCAGGTGATCTTCCTGGAGGCCGACGCGAGCGACGTGTGCGAGACGTCCTACCGCGACCGGGGCGGCAAGTACCAGGGCCAGCGCGGCGTGACGCTGCCCAAGATGTGACGGTGCGGGAGCGGAGCACATTCGCCACGTGGCTTCGTGTCCCGATCCGACCCGCTGCGCCGATGCAGATGGCGCCGGCTTGAGTTTCCGGAAGGTGCGCGACGCGCTCGCCGCGGGCTACCACGGGCCCTTGCTGCTCCTCGACCTGGACCTCGTGCGCGCCAAGGCACGGCGCTTCCAGGGCGCGATGCCGCGGGTGCGACCGCACTACGCCGTCAAGGCCAATCCGCATCCCGCGGTCCTGAGAGCCCTCCGTGACGAGGGGGTTGCCTTCGAGATCGCATCGGCAGGCGAGCTGGATCTGCTGATGGACCTCTGCGTGCCGGCGCGCGAGGTCTTCTATTCGAACCCGGTCAGGTGCCGGGAGCACCTCTCGCACGCGGTGCGGTGCGGCGTCGAATGGTTCGTGGTCGACAGCGTCGACGAGCTGCGCAAGGTGGCCGCCGTGAAGTCCGACGCGAAGCTCTGTCTGCGCGTCGATGTGCCCAACACGGACAGCGAATGGCCGCTCGCGGGCAAGTTCGGCGCGACTCCCGACGTGGTACGCGAGGTCGTTGCGGCGGCGGTCTGCCTGGGCGCCGATCTCGCGGGCGTGAGCTTCCACGTCGGGTCGCAGTGCCTGAATCCCGAGAGCTGGCGACTCGGCATCGAGCGGGCGCAAGCGACGCTGTTGGAGATGCGCTTGGCCGGCCTGCGCCCGCGGCTGCTCGACATCGGCGGTGGCTTCCCGGTGCGCTATGCACGACCGGTCCCGAGCATCGAAGCGATCGGCGCGATCGTGCACCGCGCGCTCGCGGATGTCCCGCTCGACGTGACGGTGATTGCCGAGCCGGGCCGATATCTCGTCGCGGACGCGGCGTGCTTCGTGTGCCGCGTGATCGGCACGGCGACCCGCAAGGGTCGGCGCTGGATGTACTGGGACGCCGGTATCTTCGGCGGGATCATCGAGACTGCCCGCGGGATGGTCTACGAGATTCGCACCGACCGTAGGGGTGCGCTCGTGCCCTGGACCATCGCCGGTCCGACCTGCGACGCGGCCGACGTGCTCAAGGGCGAGCACCTGCTGCCCGAAGACATGCAGGAAGGCGACTTCGTCTATCTACCCAACACCGGCGCCTACACGAACTCCAGAGCGTGCACCTTCAACGGCTTCCCGCTGCCGGAAGTGCGCGTGATCGGAGCGGAAACCTGAGCGGCGTTACTGCGGGTCCTCGTGCCTGCGCTCGTAGCGCGTAAAGCGGAAGGAGTGGGGGTTGCGATCGTCCGCGGGGATCGCTTCGGTTTCTGTGGCCTGCCACTCGGCGAAATCGATCTCCGGCATCACCGTGTCGCCCGGTAGCTCCGCGTCGACCACCGTGAGGTAGAGGCGCCCGGCGACCGGCAGCGCTTCGCGAAAAAGTTCAGCCCCCCCGATCACGAAGATCTCTTCGTCGTACAGGCAGATGGCGATCGCCGCGCGCAGGGAGTCCGCCACGATCGCACCGGGCACCGCGTAGTCCGGGTTGCGGGTGACGATCACGCTCCGGCGGCCGGGTAGCAGCCGCCCGATCGATTCCCAGGTCTTGCGTCCCATCACGATGTGGTGACCCATCGTGACGCGCTTGAAGCGCTGCAACTCCGCCGGCAGATGCCACGGTATGCGGCCCCGGTCGCCGATCACGCCGTTCTTCGACATGGCGACGATGAGCGACACGCAGCGCGTCATACCGCCACCGGCGCAAAGATATGCGGATGCGGATCGTAGTCTTCGAGCGTGAAGTCCTCGAAGGTGAATGAGAAGAGGTCGGTCACTGCCGGGTTGAGGCGCATCGCCGGCAGCGCGCGCGGCGTGCGCGAGAGCTGCAGCCGCGCCTGGTCGAGATGATTCGCATACAGGTGCGCATCGCCCAGCGTATGCACGAATTCGCCCGGCGCGAGCCCGCACACCTGCGCCACCATCAGCGTGAGCAGCGCGTAGGACGCGATGTTGAAGGGCACGCCGAGAAAGATGTCGGCGCTGCGCTGGTAGAGCTGACACGAGAGCCTGTCCTCGGCGACGTAAAACTGGAAGAGCGCGTGGCAGGGCAGCAGTCGCATCTGGTCGAGCTCGCCCACGTTCCACGCCGACACGAGCAGGCGGCGCGAATCGGGATTGCGCTTGATCTCCGCGAGCACGTTCCCTATCTGGTCGATCCGGCGGCCGTCCGGTGCTGGCCAGGAGCGCCACTGCGCGCCGTAAACGGGGCCGAGGTCGCCGTGCTCGTCGGCCCACTCGTCCCAGATCGTGACGCCGTGGTCGTGCAGGTACTTGACGTTGGTCTCCCCGCGCAGGAACCAGAGCAGCTCGTGGATGATGGATCTCACGTGCAGCTTCTTCGTCGTCGCGAGCGGAAAGCCCGCGGCGAGGTCGAAGCGCATCTGATGGCCGAACACGCTGAGCGTCCCGGTGCCCGTACGATCCGCCTTGCGCACGCCGTGGTCGAGCACGTGTCGGATCAGGTCAAGGTATTGCCGCATCGGGGATCGCCTGGGTGGGAGGGCGGGAAGCGTAAGGGAATCCAGTGGGCGAGGCAATGTCGCCGCGTCGGATGTTAGCCCAAAGTCGTAATGTCCCCTTTGCCCAAAGTAAGAATGTCCCCTTTTGTGTTCGGAGGAGGGCGTGGTGGCAGAGGCGATGATCACGATGAGCGCGAAGGAGCGCGAACCGCTGCGTTGATCCGGGTCGATGCGATGTGGCTGGCGGTCGGGCGTTCAGGCGCGGCGGTGAGGGGCCGCTTCGGTGCTGCGTTCCAGGCCCGCAAACAGTGCGCCGAGGACATCTCGACGCGTGTCCGCCTTGAAGGCCTTCGCATCGATCCAAGTGAAGCGTCCTTGCCGGCCCTGTGCCACGGCTTCCCGCGCCGCGACCCGGTCCGTGCGCTCGTCGGTCAGCACGACCACGCGCAGGTCGCGATTCACCTGCGCCAGCGTGGTGAGTTCGTAGCGGCAGCCCGCGTTGTGCGCCTGGAAGCCGCGCAGGTCCATTAGCACCACGTCGCTGTGGAACACGAGGGCCTGCAGCGCATCCTGCCAGGTCGTGTCGTGGCAGTAGCACTCGTTGACTCGGTAGCGACCGTCGATGTCGGGTGCCATGTCCAGCTCGGCGAGGCGGCGCGGAATGTCCGATGGTCGGGCGATGAAGCGCTCGGCCAGTCGTCGATCGAGGAAGCGGAAGATGTCGTCGGCGTCGAGCGTGCGGTCGGCGAGGTCGGTGCCGGCGATCAGCACCGTGTTGCCGCTCAGGCGCCAGCGTTCGACGACGTCGTCGAACAGCGATTGCGCCAGGGCATCGTGCTGGAAGACGCGCAGGACGAGCAGTGTCGGTGGTCGATCGCGGCGCCGTGCCGCCGCCCAGGCAAGCAGCATGGTCGCGGGAATCCATGCCAGCGGCAGGAACATGGCCATGGCCGCCAGCCCCGCCTCGTCGACGAGCGCAATGGCGTCGAGTGTCATTGCGATGCCCCAAACGGCCGTGAACACCACGAGCAAGTCCGACAGCCACTTGCGCGAATACGCCCGCCCGAGCGCGCGCCCCAGCATCCGGGCCGGCCACCAGGCGACCAGCCAGGGCAAGAGAACGAAGACGGCAAACACGCCGCCGGCGGGTAGCCATCCCAGCCAGGGATCCAGCCGGACGACCCACGCCTGCAGAAGCGGCGCCTGTCCTTCACCGATGACCCTCATCGTTTCGATGCCCACGAGCGAGGACAACACCAGCAAGGCGACCGGCATGAACAGCCACGGCGCGATCGCGCGCGTCGCGGCGCCCAGGAAAACCAGGGCCAGCACGACGAGCGGCAGTCGCACCTCGCCGACCATCATCTGCCACAGGAGCGTGGGTCCGATGTCGAGCTCGCGCCATGCTGCCAGCGCAAGCAGCACGACATAGACTGCGGCGAACCACAACACCAGGCTGGCGAGCAGGCGCAGGCGCGACCAGCGCCACACCAGCGCCAACAGCGGCACGACCGGCCAGAGCTTCAGCAGGGCGATCGGTGCGACCCGCGGGAACATGAGCGGATCGTTCGGAAACTGCAGCAGGCAGAAGATGACCGTGCCGGTGATAGTGACGAGGCACGACGCCACGACCAACAGCGCGGACAGCCGGATACCGGCAGCGCGGTTGTCGGCCAGCGAGGCTGCGGACGCGCCCGGCGCAACTTGCACCGCGGCGACTTCGTGACCCAGCGTCAATCCCGCGCCGGCGGGTGCGCGCATCAGCTGTTGCATCCGGCGCCGATACCGGTGCGCGATGATCAACGCTGCAACACAGGAGAGCAGCGCGGCCAGGATCGGTACCTGCAGCCACCACCACGACTCCTGCATAACAGCGGCTCCTCAGGCACGGCAAGTCCCGCAGGCAATCGAGGCATTCGCCGCAAGTCATTCCGTCACACTGCCTGCGCACGGTGCAGGTAGGGAACGCGGTGTTCTCTTTCCTGTCCGTGCCGAGGCGGTATCCCGAACCGATCAGCGACGGCGATGTACGCATCAAAGGCTAGGAATTCCAATGGCTCGGGGATTATCTCGTCGCCGTCAGCCATGGTCAACGTGGCATTTGTTGTTGGGGGACTTGGTGTCGCCGCGTCGGAAAAGATCGTGAAGCGGCGTGGAATCACCGCGGATTCCGGCTTGAGGCTGGCGCGCTATTTGGCGGCGATGCGCGATCGTGGCAGAATCTGCAGGCTGCGTATGACCTCGGGGTGCCAGAGATCGAGAACGCCAAACGCATGGAGCGGTAGATTGTCCCAGGCGATCATGCTTGAGCTGCCTCGGGGCGGATCAGAGAAGAGAAGGGCGCCTGTTTGTGATCGCCTACCCAATGAGCCCGTACGATGATTTCCGGGTCAGGACGATGCGCCGCGAGGAGCTTGCGTTCGCCATCGACCTCGCTGCGCACGAGGGCTGGAACCCGGGACTTCACGACGCGGACTCCTTCTTCGCGGCGGACGCCGAGGGGTTTCTGATCGGCGAACTGGCCGGTGAGCCGGTCGGTTGCATCTCGGCGGTTTCCTACGCCGGGCGCTACGGCTTCGTGGGCCTTTACATCGTCCGCCCCGAATTTCGCGGTCAGGGTTACGGATGGCGGCTGTGGCAGGCGGCGATGGCGCGGTTGCGTGGACACAATGTCGGACTCGACGGCGTGGTCGCGCAGCAGGCCAACTACGCCCGGTCCGGATTCCGCCTCGCGTATCGCAACGTCCGCTATCGTGGCCAGGCAGCATCCGCCGTCGTGCACGCTTCGATCCGACCCGCACGCGAACTGGCGTATGAAGCAATCGCCGACTATGACTACAGGATCTTCTCCGAACGGCGCGACGCCTTCCTGCGGCAGTGGCTCACGCAACCGATGGCAGGTGCCTACGTGGCGCGCGAACGCGATCGACCGAGCGGCTACACGGTGATCCGGCGCTGCCGGGAAGGCTGGAAGATCGGGCCGCTGGCCGCTGACAATGCGATGGTAGCTCGACGCCTTTACGACGCGGCTGCAGCGCACGCCTCGCCCGGCGAGACAATCTTTGTCGACGTGCCGGAAGCCAACCCGGGCGCGCGGTCATTCCTGAATGCACTCGGCCTCACGCCCGTGTTCGAGACTGCGCGGATGTACACGGGCTCGGACCCGGCGATCGAAATCGAGAAACTCTTTGGGGTGACGACATTCGAACTCGGGTGAGGTCAAACGCAACCCAGTATCAGTACCGTCCGACGCCATGACCGACCGCCCCGATCCCGACCAGCTCAAAGGCCCTGGCGGACTCACACTGCGCCAGATCCACGAGCAGACGAAGAAAAGCGCCGCCTGGGACCGCGACGCCGCACGGACGCGTAACGCGCTCGCGCAGAAGGAAAACCGCTGGCAGCGCTTCGTGCGCTTCGTGTGGGACAAGAACCGCGGGCGCGGATGAAGGCCGAATTGGCTAGGCAGCGGCGTCCGATCTTCCGGCGCTCGCCAGCCGCTCCAGCATGTCGACGCCCCACGCGACACCGAAGCCGGTGACGTCCGACGCGCACGCGCCCAGGCCGCCCGCGCAGGTGCTCGCGGACAAGTCCATGTGCAGCCACGGCGCCCCCTTCGTGAATCGCTGCAGGAAGCGCGCGGCGAGAATGTGGTCCGCCTGTCCTTCCATCGAGCACTGCTTCACGTCCGCGATCGCGCTGTCCAGCGACGGGTGGTCGTAGTCGGCGTCCATCGGGAACGCGTGCACGCGCTCGCCGGTGGCGCGGCCCGCCGCCACCGCTGCCTCGATCAGCGCCTCCCGGTTGCTGAAGATGCCGCAATAGCGGTTGCCGAGCGCGGTCTTCATGCTGCCCGTGAGCGTGGCGAAGTCCAGAATCACGTCCGGCTTGGTGCGAGCGGCAAGCGCCAGCGTGTCCGCCAGCACCATGCGCCCCTCCGCGTCCGTGTGCACGACCTCGATGGTGGTGCCGTCGAGCGCGGTGACGACGTCGTTCTGCTTGTAGGCGCGCGGCCCGATGTGGTTCTGAGCGAGCGCGAGCCACGCCTCGGTGCCTTCCGCCATACCCGCCTTCGTGAGCGCGAGCAGAAGACCCAGCGCCACGGCCGAGCCATTCATGTCCTTGTGCATGCCGTGCATGTACTGGGCAGACTTGAGATTGTGTCCACCCGTGTCGAAGCAGATGCCCTTGCCCACCAGCGCGGCACGCGTCCGCTTGCCGCGCGCCCGGCGCCGCAGACGAACGATCGCGGCGTCTTCTTCCGCGCTGCCCTGCGCCACCGCCACGAAAGCGCCCGCTCCCATCCGACGCAGACGCTTCAGATCGAATTCCTCGACCTCCCAGCCGTGCTCGCGCGCGAACTTGCGAATGCGCTGCCGATAGAGCTCCGGCGTCAGCTCGTTGGGCGGCAGCAGAGTCAGT
>JAEUMX010000401.1 GCA_016791285.1 Burkholderiales bacterium | reverse complement strand
CGATGAGCACGAACCCCAGCGCGATCCCCTGCGCGAACTCACCCTTGCTCGTTTCGAGGGCGATCGCCGTCGGGATGTTGCGCGTGAGCCCCGCGATATTGCCCCCCACCATGATCGAACAGCCGACCTCGGAGACCACCCGGCCGAAGCCGTTGAAGATCGACGCCATCACGCCGAAGCGCACTTCGCGCAGCGTCGTCCATGCCGCCAGCACTTTGTGCGCACCGAGACTGCGGGCCGTCTCGTACACGCGCGGATCGGCGCCCTGCACGGACGAGAGCGTGAACACCACCAGCACCGGGAACGCGATCAACATGTAACCGATGATCATCGCCTCGGGCGTGAAGAGCAGCCTGAGAAACCCGAGCGGACCCTGGCGCGACAACAGCATGTAGATGGTGAGGCCCGCCACCACGGTCGGAAACGACAGCAGCCCCTGCACCGTGACCACCAGCGCGCGGCGCCCGGGGAAACGCACCTTCGCGATGAGGAAGCCGAGCGCGATCGCGAACGGCGCGATGAGGGCGATGGCGAGCGTCGAGCAGTAGAGCGAGGTCCAGATGATGCGCCAGAGCTGCGGATCCCCGGTGAAGAGCAGGCGGAACGCTTCCAGCGTGGGCTCGATCAGGTCCATCGCCCTTCTGCCCCGCCTGCGGAGCCCGTCAGGCGGCCGGCTTCAGGGCCGGCTTCGCGTCCGGGAAGAACATCTGCTGGCCGTGGACCTTGAAAGCCGCGATGGCCTGTTGCCCTTCCGGCGAAACCATCCAGTCCATCAGCGCCATCGCACCCTTGTTGTTCACCCCGGGACACTTCTGCGGGCTCACGGTGATGAGGCCATAAGGGTTGAACATGCGCGGATCGCCTTCGACCAGGATTTCCAACCCGATCTTGTCGCGATAGGCGGCGAAGGTCGCACGGTCGGTGAGCGTGTAACCCTGCAGCTCTCCCGCCATGGTCAGCACCTGCCCCATGCCCTGCCCCGCCGAGACGTAGGCTGCACCTTGCGGCTGCGCACCGGCGTCCTTCCAGTAGCCCTTCTCCATCTGATGGGTACCCGACTCATCGCCCCGGGACACGAACTTGGCACCGCTTCCCGCGATCTTCTTCATCGCCGCGATCACGTCCTTGCTGCCGCGAACCCCCGCCGGATCCGCTTTCGGCCCGACGATGATGAAGTCGTTGTACATGACGTCCTTGCGCGCCGATCCGAATCCCGCCGCCATGAACTTGTCCTCGAGCGGACGGGCATGGACCAGCAGCACGTCGGCGTCACAGTTCTCGCCGAGCTTGAGCGCGGCACCGGTACCCACCGCGACCACGCGCACCTTGGCCCCGTACTTCGCCTCGAACTTGGGCAGGATCTGCGCGAGGAGCCCGGAGTTCTCGGTGCTGGTGGTGGTGGCGAGGCGGATGTCGTCCGCTGCCTGCAGCGGCGCGGAGCAGACAAGGAATGCGGCGAGCGCGAGGCAGAGCCGTCGGGTCGTGGTGATCATTCTTCGATTTCTCCTCTCTTGGGACTGCGGAAAGACCTCTCGTCACAGCTTCAACCAGCCGCGCCGGTACAGCGCATGCACGAGCGCGCCGAACACGAAGGCGACGCCCACGTTCCAGACCGTGAGCGCGGCGACGGTGTAGAAGATGAATCGCTCGCCGCGCGCAATGTCCTCGACGTTGAAGGCTCCCACCGCGAGCTCGCTGCCGGCGAAAAACAGGACCACGCCCAGGATCGGCGTCGGAAAGAGCGTCATCAGGGTTGCGATCGACGAGCTGAAGAAGATCGCCAGCACGACCAGGATCGTCCCCATGATGATCGGCGCACCGCCCGAGCGGGCGCCGAAGCGCACATGTCCGGCCATGCCGCCGGCGCCGTGGCACATCGGGACGCCACCGAACGCGGGACCGACCAGGTTCATGACGCCGGTAGAGATCGCGACCTGTCGTTCGGTCACGGGGCGATGCGGGAACAGCCAGTTGTTCTGCGTGGTCGTGGCGACCACCGCATTGCCGAGCGTCAGCGGAACCTGGGGCAGCGCCAGGAAGACGGTGCCCACGAACACGTCGTTCCAGGTGAGACTGCCAAGGGTCCACGACGGTGCGCGAAAGACCGCTTCCGTGGCGGCGACCCGAGCCATGACCTGCGGGTCCTGCACCCAGGTCACCACGACACCGAGGCCGAGCAGCACCAGCATCGCTGGCAGACGGCGGCTTTGCAGCAACACGAGCGTCAGGAGGGCGGCGATCGCACCGAGCAGCCAGCCGGCCGCCACCAACTCGATGCCGTCCAGCATGAACGAAAAGCCCAGGCCGAGCACGATGCCCTGTCCCACCGGCCGCCCCATGATGCGGGCGACGCGGTTCGCGAGGCCGGTGAGCCCCAGCACGAGCCAGATCAACCCGGTGGCGAGCCCTGCCGCATAGACGACGTTGGGGTTGGTAAGGGCGATGCCTTGCGCCGCGTTGGTGGTAGCCACCGCGCCGATCGCCTTCATCGGCTGC
>JAEUMX010000362.1 GCA_016791285.1 Burkholderiales bacterium | reverse complement strand
CGGCCGGTTCTTCGTCGCGTCCGCGATCAGCCGCGCGAAGTTGAGGCTGCCCTCCTTGTCGATGACGGCGCTCGCGACCGGACGCGTGAGCGAGATCTGCCGAAAGCCGAAGGCGCGCTGCGTGAGCGCGGGAAAGATCTCGTAGTCGACGAGCAGGCGCTCGAAGCCGGCCAGCGGCGAGCCGTCGCGGTCCTTGAGCGCGACGTCCTTCACGTCGAGCTTGAGATCGAAGGGATTGAACGCGATCTCGCCGATGGTGAGCTCGCGCTGCAACTGCTCCCGCGCGAGCTTTTCGAGCTGTGAGCGCAGCAGCGCAGGAACGGCAAAGTAACCGACAGCGGCGAACAGCACCACTGCAGCCAGCACGGCTGCACCGATTACGACGAGTGTCTTCTTCATCGGTCGCGGTGCGGCGCCCTGCGCCCGCAGTGCTACACGCGGCCGGTCACGAGGGCTTCGCCGGAATCAGCTTGCGCTCGGCGAGCGCATCGATGATGAGCTTGGCGAAACCCGGCGCCTCCTGGTTCACGCTGCCGGGCGCGAATGTCTGCGTCGTCCCGGCCCATACCATCTTGTCGCTGCGCACGTCCCAGAGGTTCGTCTCGATCGTCACCACTTCGTACTGGAAGGCCACCGGCGGGGAATAGGTCACTGCCGCGCTGTAGTAACCATAGAAGTTGTTGTAATACCCGACCCCTCCTGGCAGAACCGCCGGCGAGTAGCCGGGCGTGTACTGGGTCTCCTTGTCGGTCTTCACCAGGCGCGCGACCAGAAAGCCGTCCGCGCCGACGTTTTTCGCGGTCTGCTCGATCACCTCCCGCGTGGGCTGTCCATCCGGCGGGAAGACGGTGTGGCCCGCAATCGCGTCGACGCCGCGCCGCTTGAGCTCGGCGGCGAAGATGTCCTCGAACACTCGGCTCGTGGCGCCCTCGGCCCCGAGACCGAGGACGATGACTTTCTTGAACGGCCCCGCAGCGTATGCGGGATCGTGCCAGACGTTCACGAGCTTGGTGGAAGTGGCGCAGGCGCCGAGCAGCAGGAGAGGCAGGATAACCGCCGCGAAGCGGGGGGCGATCGAACGGACGTGCATCATGATTTCTCCCAGACGCTGTTGGTTTTTCGTTGAGGCGGCCGCCACGCGCGCCGGCTCATGACGGTATTGTACCGCTCGCGCGCGCCGCCGCCAGCGCCGGTATCGAAGCCGACCTACCTCGCCGCGGCGGCGGGGGGCACCTGCGGGGTAGCCCGCACGGACTCGGCGATCTGCCCCGCGAGCACGGCGAGCGCCCGGCTCATGCCCGCAGCGTAGGAACCGGGGCCTGCCTCCGGGATCGGTTCGACGATTTCGGACTGCCGCGAAAGAAGCACTTGCGTGGCATCCGGCGAGAGCAGTTCCCAGCGGGCGACGAGCACCACGCCCTTGCCCGCGATGGGCTCGAACTTCAGCACTTGTACCGGGATGCGCATGGAAATTTCGCGATGGCGCGACCACGGCCAGACGATCACCCGTTCGCTTGCCAACAGGCGCGACAGGTTCTCGCCCAGCACGCGCTGGATCTCCTGGTCGAGCGGTGCGCCCCAGCTGTGCCGCGCATCGACACGCAGCTGGTTTGCCGCCTCGCGGGAAACCATCTCGTTGCGGTCGAGATAGGCCGGGATGGCCACGGGACCGAGGCCGACCGCGATACCCGACGCTTCGAGCCGGGTCGGCGGGACCGTGGAATCGAGCACATAGGTCGGCGCCCGCGGCGGTGTACCGGGACCGAGGTTCACACATCCCGTCGCGGTCAAGGCCAGCACCAGCAGCAGGGCAGCCCGGCGCCGGACGGGCTGGAAGGGCGAGTCCACGTTCACGGTTTGCCCTCCTCGCCGGGTCTGCCGCGCAGCAGCGCATCGGGCCGCTTTTCGAGCTCCGTGGCGAGCAGACGTATCGAGCGCGCGGCCGCGGCCAGTTCCTTCAGTGCGGTATGTAGCTCGTAGATCAAGGGAGAGGTCTCGCTCGTGAGGTGCTCGATGTTGCGCAGGGTCTGCTGCGTGCTGTCGAGCGTCTTGTCACCGCTCGCGGCAATGCGGTTGATGGCATCGGCGACGGTGTTCACCCGCTTTTCCGCCGCCGC
>JAEUMX010000467.1 GCA_016791285.1 Burkholderiales bacterium | reverse complement strand
AATCAAGCCCCCCGCCCCGATCCTGAGCCTCGCCTGAGGCCACCGCCGGCCTAGATACACGACCATTTCGGCCACCGCCCCGAAAGCCAAGCCCCGTGCGCCTTCCAGCAGTTATGTCACTAGCAAGTGTCAAAGTCGGGTAAGAGGTAAGCGGCTGGCGAAGTCATCTTGCTAAGCTGAGCTCGGTGCGAAGCGCGCGCGCATCACGCGTATCTGTTTGCCAATCGCCGCTGCAACCGCATTAAGGTGCTGGTGCACGATGGGATCGGGATCTACCGCCACGCAGACCTTGTTGACCTGCACGCCGCGCGTGGACAAGCGCGCGAAGCGCCCGCACAAGCGCTGCTGGGCCTTCCAGGCGTGGTTGCGCACGGGCTCGGGCAAGTTGCTGCTGCGCTGTCGCAGGTGCTGGCTCATGCGGGCCGGGAAGCGGTAGCTCCACGCCGCCTCGGTCAGCAGCCGCCTGGCGTGGGCGTTGCCGGTCTTGGTGATCGAGCCGCGGCGAACGCTGTTGCCGCTGGAGTGCTCCGACGGAACCAACCCGAGGTAAGCCATCAACTGGCGCGCGGTGCCGAAGCGGCTGATGTCACCGATCTCGGTGACCAGCCCGATGGCACACACCGTGTCGATGCCGCGCAAGGCGCGCAGCGCCGCCACGACGGGTTCGAAGCGCCAGCCCTTGGCTGCCTCCGTCAGCGCCGTCGTCAGCCTGTCCACGCGTTGCCCGGCGGCTTGCGCAGCCAGCTGGTACTCGGCCAGCGCGATGCGGTCACCGTCGTGTTCGAAGCGCTGCTCGGCGATCCAGCGCTCGTGGCTCTTGGTCCAGTTCGTCCTGCCGGGATAGCGACGGCCATGGCGCAGCAGAAATGCCTGCAGCTGCTGGCGCGTCTTCAGCCTCATGCCCACTGCATCCTCGCGCGCTCGCCACAGGTTGCGCATCGCTTCGTGCGCCTCGTCGGGCACCCAGATGGGCTTGAGCTCGCCGGCGCGCGACAGCTCGGCCAGCCGCAGGCAGTCGCGGCGATCGTTCTTGATCCGCTCGCCCGCACGCCGCGGGATCAACGATGGCGCCACGATCTGGCTGCGATAGCCGCGCCGGCACAGCTCACGATGCAGCCCGTAGCCCGTGGGCCCGGCTTCGTACACCACGCTCAGCTGCGCAGGGTCACCGGCTTTGGCTCGGCACACCTCAGTGTGCAACCCACGCTATTGGAGACGAGCCACCGCCTTGTGGCGAGCGACCATGATGTCTAATTTAATCATGGCGTGGTGGCTCCTTGTTGGCCTAACGACCAAGCTCAGCGGCGCGAGGTACGAGCGACCGCTGGAGCACCTTGTTGGGCCTGGATCTCATCATTCTTGTCATGCCTCCAAGGCTTTATCTTTGCGAGAGTCTTTGTAAGGGCGTCCTTAGCCAAGGCTGCGTCATAGTCCATCTGCAAGCCAATCCAGAAGCCCTCGGACATGCCGAAAAACCGGGAAAGGCGTAGGCCCGTATCGGCAGTGATGCCCCGAGTGCCCGCGACAATCTCGCCGATGCGACGCTGGGGAACCTCGATCTCCTTCGCGAGGCGATACTGCGTGATGCCCATGGGTTTGAGGAACTCTTCCATGAGAATTTCACCGGGATGTGGATAGGGAACTTTACGCATAAGGGTGCTCGATCAGTGATAGTCAACGATCTCGACGTTTACAGGACCTTCCGCCGACCACACGAAACAGACTCGAAACTGCTCATTGACCCGAATGCTGTGCTGGCCTGCTCGATCGCCTGCTAGCGCCTCCAATCTGTTTCCTGGCGGAACTCTGAGATCTTGCAGCGTAGCTGCTCGATTGAGCATCGCGAGCTTACGCATCGCAACGGCCTGAATGTTGACGAAACGTTTGACCCGCTTGCCGTTGAAGAGACTCTCCGTGTCAGCGCAGGCGAAGGATACGATGGTCACGCACAATACTAACGTCTCCCGTTAGTATTGTAAAGCGCCAGCATGGCCTGTGAGATCCAAGAGGTCCAACGATCGCGTTGAGCGGGCGCCGAGGAGCGAAGCGACGAGGGCACCCGGCAGCCCTGCTGATGGGCGCTCCGGTCGAACGCGTGGTTATGCGACATTCTGCATCTTGTTCGCGAAGTCGCGGCCCGACGTTGGGGGCGGGAGAGGTTTGCCATCCTCGTGATAAAGCGCGATCGTTTCCTCAACGACATGACAGAGCTCTTCGAACACGGCTTTCTCATCGGAGCCGTGGCAGCCGCCATAAAGCAGGCCGGGCGCGCTGCCCACATAGCACTGGTCTTGATCGGACCATTCCACGATCTTTGCGTATTTCGCGCTCTCATTCATGATTTCGACTCCTCAATCGCGCGCTTCACGGCGCGCTCTTGGTAGTGCTTCGCATCGTCACTTGGCGCGCCAGCGATTGTGATTGGTTTGGCCACTT
>JAEUMX010000347.1 GCA_016791285.1 Burkholderiales bacterium | reverse complement strand
GGGTCCATCAGCGCCTTCACCGGGGCGCCCGAATTGAGCTTGAGCAGGTAGGAGAAGACGCGGTTCTGCTCTTCCTTGCTGTTCGGGTCCTTCATGATCAACGGCTGCGCCGCTGGCAGCTTGCTCACGTAGGACCCGGGGGTGTTTGCCTCGCGGGTGACGCCGACGTACTCCGCGTGATCGGTCACGCCCATGAAGTCGAGCGGTGTGTCGATCTTGATGTCGAAGCCCATCGGGTGCTTGATGGTCCCGCCCTTGGCGTACTTGTAGGCGTCGGCCGGGCCAGTGAGCCGGTTCCCCATCACCCACGCGTCCACTGACCAGCTGGTGTGGAGGTGGGTCTCGCCGAAGTACGCGTTGCGCTCGGGGTTGGGCTGCAGCGCAGGCGCTGACGCTTGCGCAGCGGCCGGAGCGGTGGGAGGCTGGGCAGGCGGGGCCGCTTCCTTCTTTGCGTCTTCCGCTGCCGACTTGGCCGGCGCAGGCGCTTCGGGCTCCTTCTTCTGGCAGGCGCCGAGCGCGACCAGTGCGAGGATCGCCAAGATGGCTGCGTACGGAAGCGAGCTCATGATGTCGACTCCCTCGTTGCTGTTGTGCAAGCGCTGCTTCACCCGATCGGGCTGCCGTGCCGCCGGAACAACATGGCTCCCGCGAATGCGAGCCCGATCAGGAGATGCAGCTCGGCTATCAGCCATGGCACGGGCACCGGCCC
Organism: Burkholderiales bacterium; assembly: GCA_016791285.1. The sequence goes on along the minus strand of JAEUMX010000347.1, from coordinate 3,148 downwards.
ATTCGCGGCCATCGCGTACGAGAGAAACAGGAAACCCACGCCCAGGTTGTAGCCCACGAACCCCGGCGCGAGGCGCAGCCGCCGCTCGGTCAGATCCCGGCGTGCCAGCCACCAGGTGAGGCCCAGCGCGGCCAACGCAATGCCGAGCATGCGCGCGATCACCACCCCGACGCCCTCGATCGGCGCCGCCAGCAGAAACTCCGCCAGGGCTTCCGGAAACGCGAGCACGGCGAAACCGACACCGAGTTCGCCGAGCGCGGCGGCCGCAAAGAGCGCCCCGGTCACGCGCGCGAAGCGGGGCTCGCGGGCCATCGCTTCCCGTGAACCTGCCGGCCGCCGCTAATAGTTGAGCCGGGTGATCTTGGTGCCTTCCAGGCCGGCGCCCGCCATCAGTCCCTGCTGGCCGAAGACGAAGGCGTAGACGTCGCTGGTCAGCGTCGCGGAGGTCAGCGACCTGGCTTTGCCTTCGTCGAGGATGACGATACTCGGGCCGACGCCGACCTGTAAGCCGTCGCGCGAGTGCAGCGCCCGCCACGCACCCTCGTTCATGAAGAACAGCGCGTAGCCGAACGACTGTGCCCCGGCCTGAAGACCGTACGACGCTCCGGCGATGTTGTAGTAACCCGCAACGCCACCGCGCCGGAACAGGACCCCGTTGCCGTATTCGCCACCGACGAGGAACCCCGCCTTGGTGATGTCGGGAAACACCAGCGTCGCATAGGCTCTCTGGTCCAGCATCCTGGCCGAGGGATGCGAGGCCATCAGCCGGCTCAACGCATACCTGGCTTCGCCTTCGAGCCCGTAGTCCTGCGCGGCGACAGGTACAGGAGTTACGGCGAGCGACATCGCGCCGGCGATTGCGAGAATCAAGGCTCGGAGAAAAGCGGTGATCCGTTCTGCTGCCGATATTGTCATCGCTTGCATGGGTCTCTCCTCGTGAATGATGTTCCGGATGCCCGTTCTGCTGTTCGGTGTCAGTACGCGAGCCGGGCGAAGTCGCAGTTCTGCACTTGAACGCTCAACTGCTTGGCGGGCACCGTGGCTTCGCCGAAGGCCATGTAGTTGAGCCCGCTCGCGGCGAAGGTGCCTGCGCATGGTCTTGAACTCATCACGGTGCCGGCACCACGCGGTAGTAGACGCCGTTGGCACCGTAGGCGGGCTGGAACCAGGTGTTGCCGCTCAGGTAGTAGGTGGTGCCGCCCTTGTTGATCGACATGCTGCCGGGCGGCAGCGCGGCATAGCTGCCGCCCATCACGTAGCTGGTGGTGGCCGCTGCACCGGCCTGGTAACCCGCCGAGTAGGCGCTGCCGCTGCCGGCCGACACCCCGGCCTGATAGGCACTCGCGGTGCTCGCGCTGCCTGCCGCGACACCCGCCGAATACGCGCTCGACGTCGCTGCTGCGGTATTCGACGACGCGATGGCCGCGCCCGCCGCCATGCCGACCACCGCCCCCGCGGCTGCCGCGCAGCCGGTGCAGCCGGAGGACGGGTAATAGTTCACCACCGTCGGCGGGTGGTACGGGTAGTACGCCGGGGGATGGTAATAGGCGCCGCCATACGCGGGCGGGTGGTAGGCGGTGGCGCCGTAGGGGCCGGCGTGATACGCGCCATAGCCGGCCTTGCCGGCGGTGGTGCCGCCGTAGACGTTGGTGTGCGCGGTGCCGCCGCCCCACGCGTGTTCCGTGCTGGTGCCCCAGCGGCTGGTGTGCTCGGTGCCCTCGCCGTAGGCGTGCTCGGTGCTGCCGCCGTAGCGGTTGGCATGCGCCCAGGCCAGGGCCTGCCCCGGGGCGAGCAATGCGATCATCAACGTCGCATAACCGATAGCGATCCTGTTCATGATCTGCCTCCTCATTTCTTCTTCGGTGGCGAAGATTTCGACGGTTTGGTCTTGGGCAGCGCGGGCAGTGCCGGCAGGCTCGGCTTCGCGAATGCGATGCGGTTGGCGCCGGCCGCTCGGGCCGACTCGAAGAACTCGGTGGCGATCGCCGGGTCGAGCTGCCAGTTGGATAGTTCCATCTCGTGGCGCAGCAGCGCGGGGTCGTTCAGGTACACCGCGCGCACCCGCCGCGGCAGCTTGTCTTCTGCGCCGATCCACGCCTGCACGAACACGCCGTTGGTGACATACGCCACCATGTCCGTCGTGGTGCCGCCGATCACGTTCGACTGGCCGATGTAGAAAGCGACCTTCAGCCCCTCGGCGATGTCCTTATAGGGGTCGGCGACGATGAGATCGGTGAACGGGAAGTAGATGGCGGCGGAATCGAACGCGGCCTCGAGCGCGGCGTCGATCGTGGGCGGGGCCTCGGCCACGGCCACCAGGTTCTCGACCGGCGCAAGAGCCATCATGGTCTTGCCGTTGTAATAGAACTCCGAGGGCGGTCCGTCGCCGAAGGTGACCACGCGCAGCTTGTCGGGGCGCACCAGCGTCACGTCCGACTTGGTGGTGAAAACGAGCGGTGGGCCGAAGCGGCTCTGGCTTTCGTAGGAGACCACGGCGGTGAAGTTCATCGACTTCGCCGCGGCGAGCCGGGCGCTGGAGGCCTTTAGAATGTCGATCGCTCGCGCCTCCAGCACCGGCTCGGGCGCCTTGGCGGGCGGCTTCGGTTTGGCCGATTTCGCCGCCGCCGGCTTCTTCGCCGCCGACGCGGCGTGGCCGCTGGCGCTGCCCAGCGCGAACGTCAGCGCAACGCACAGCACACTCCAGAGTGCGGCTACCCTCATGGAATCATCCCGCACTGGAACATCTTGTTCGCGATCGGTCCGGCCACCTGGTTCAAGAATGCTGAGGCCATCTGCGGATCATTGCGCAGCCTCTGGATCACCTCCTGCTCACGCTCCGATTTCGGCTGCTCCCTCTTTTCCCACAACTGCTCGCAGGTCGAGTTTTGATACTTCTCGATCACGCGCTGCGCGATCATGTCGAGGATCGGATATTGAGCACTCGCGGCACCCGCGCAGAGCAGGACACCCGCCAGTGCCAGACGGCAGGAACGTTTCACGATGGCTGTCTCCTTGTCTGGTGCGAGAGGCCGCCTCGCGACGGCCGTCGCTTGTTCAGCGCGCCGCGCTGCCGAGGTGGGCCACGTCGTAGGCAGCGATGATGCGCACGCTCTGGTAGCGCTTCTCCACCGACATCGGCGCGCCCTTC
>JAEUMX010000346.1 GCA_016791285.1 Burkholderiales bacterium | reverse complement strand
GCCGTCGACAACGTGCAGCGGGATATCCTCATCGGCTCGGCGCTGGTGATCGCGGTGCTGTTCCTGTTCCTCTTCAACGCGCGCACGGCGTTCATCTGCGCGACCGCCATTCCGGTGTCCCTGATCGGCGCCGTGCTGGTGCTCGATCATATTGGCGTTGCGCTCAACATCATGGTGCTGGGCGGGCTTGCCATCGCGCTGGGCGAGGTCGTCGACGACGCCATCATCGACACCGAGAACATCTTCCGGCGCCTGCGCCAGAACCGCGGCCGAGGCGCTCCCGCAAGCGGGTTCGACGTCGTGCTGGATGCCTCGATCGAGGTGCGCAGCTCCGTCGTCTATGCGACTTTCATCGTCGCGCTCGTGTTCATGCCGCTGCTCACGCTGTCGGGGGTGGCCGGCAAGCTCTTCGCGCCGCTCGGCCTAGCCTACATCCTCGCCATCCTGGCGTCTCTGGTGGTGGCGATGACGCTGACTCCGGCGCTTTGCTTCCTGCTCCTCACGCGGGCGGCGCTGAAAGGGGAGGATCCGCCGCTCGTGCGCTGGATCAGGCCGCGCTACGGCCGGCTGCTCGGCCGCGTGGAGCGCCATCCGGCACGCGTCGTCGGCATCGTCGGCCTCGTGCTCGCGACGGTGCTCGGCATCCTGCCGTCCTTCTCCGGCGAGTTCCTGCCGGCGCTGAAGGAGGGACACTACATCATCCACATGGCGGCGGTGCCGGGCACCTCACAGGAGGAGTCACTGCGCGTCGGCAAGCGCGTGGCCGACGACCTGCTCGCCATCGACGGGGTCAAGTCGGTGGTGCAGTGGGTCGGACGGGCGGAGCGCGGGGCGGACACCTTCGGCGTCCACTACAGCGAGTTCGAGGTGGAGATCGGCGCGCTCGACGGACGCGAGCAGGCGCGCATCCTCGATGCCATACGCGATCTGTTCAAGGACGACGTGCGTTTTCCCGGCCTCACGTTCGCGGTCAACACCTTCCTGACCGAGCGCATCGAGGAGACCATCACCGGCTATGCCGCCGGTGTCGTGGTGAATCTGTTCGGTCCCAACCTCGACGCGCTCGACCGCGACGCGCAGGCAGTGGCGCGGGTGATCGCGGGCATTCCGGGCGCGCACGACGTGCAGCTGCAGGCGCCGCCGGGCACGGCGCAGCTCACGGTGCGCCTGCGACCCGAACGACTCGCGGTGTGGGGGCTGTCCAGCACGGCGGTGCTGGAGACGATCCAGGCGGCCTATCAGGGCACGACGGCGGGGCGCATCTTCCGCGAGAACCAGGTGGTGAGCGCCGTGGTGGTGCTGCCGCCGGAGCTGCGGCGCTCGGTCACGCAGGTCGGCGCGCTGCCGTTGCGCAATGCGGAAGGCAGGATCCTGCGTCTCGCCGATGTGGCCGACGTCGAACTGGAGAGCGGCCGCTACAAGGTGCTGCATTTCGGCGGCAAGCGCCTGCAGACGGTCACCGGCAATGTGGTGGGGCGCGATCTCGGCGACTTCGAGCGCGAGGCGAGGCGGCGCGTCGCGGCCGAGGTCAAGCTCGCCCCCGGCAATTTCGTGCAGTTCGGCGGCACGGCGCAGGCGCAGGCGCGCGCCCGACGCGATCTCATCGCTCATTCGCTGCTCGCCGGCGTCGGCATCTTCATCCTGCTCTACGTCGCGTTCAGGAATCTGCGCAACCTCGCCATCACCTTCATGAATCTGCCGTTCGCCCTGTCCGGCGGCGTGGTCGCGGTGCTCGCCACCGGCGGCTGGTTGTCGTTGGGCTCGCTGGTCGGCTTCGTCACGCTCTTCGGCATCACGCTGCGCAACTCGATCATGCTGGTGTCGCACTACCAGCATCTGGTCGAGGTGGAGGGGGCGACCTGGTCGAGCGAGACCGCGCTGCGCGGCGCGCAGGAGCGGCTGCCCTCGATCCTGATGACGGCGCTGGTGAC
>JAEUMX010000325.1 GCA_016791285.1 Burkholderiales bacterium | reverse complement strand
CTGCGTGCACAAACGAATGCCCGGCTGGAAGTCCAGATCAAGGCGGCGCACGAGCGAACGCGGCAGACCTTCGGCCCCGAGCGACTGCAAGCCGACCTCGCTGACAACGGCATCCAGGTGGGCGTTTATCGCATCAAACGCATTGGTCAGAAACTCGGCCTACGCTGTAAGCAGAAACGGGAATTCAAGGCTTATCAGAAGCTCCTGTGCCAGTTCGGCATGCAGGCTTCGATGAGCCACAAGGGCAACTGCTGGGACAACGCACCGATGGAAAGCTGCTGGGGTTCGAAAGCAGGGGCGACTCGGCCATCTGTCGCCTGCCGCCTTCAGTCAGCAATACTATGCAATGCAGATGGCTGCCTGAACCGTTGAACTCCACGATTGACGACCGACCTCATCCCTAAGACAGCTTATCCTGATGAATCTCAACGAGCTCATTCAGACAGTTGACCAGAAAGCAGTAGGCGCCGAGATGTACGCACTCTCAGCCGAGATGTATTCGTTTTGCCGCAGCATTACGGGCGATGGTTTGCGACGCACCCTGGAAACCGTTGGCAGGCAGATACCGCTCGACCTGCATGAAATCCCGAGCGGTTCGGCGGTGTTCGACTGGACCGTGCCTAATGAGTGGAACATCCTTGACGCTTATATCAAGAACGCGCAAGGCGAGCGCGTTGTCGACTTTCAGAAGCACAACCTGCACGTAGTCGGCTACAGCGTACCGGTGAGTCGCAGGATGTCACTTGGAGAGTTGAAGTCCCATCTGGTCACCCTCCCCGAGGAACCCGATTGGATCCCTTACCGTACCAGCTATTACAAGGAGAGTTGGGGGTTCTGTCTATCGCACCGAGATTTTGAACAGCTGCAGGAAGGAGAGTACGAGGTATGCATAGACTCGACGCTTGCGCCGGGAAGCATGACACTTGGCGAATCGTATCTCGCCGGCGAGGTCGAGGACGAAGTGCTGATCTCATGTCACTGCTGCCATCCATCGCTCGCAAATGACAACCTCTCAGGTATCTCCCTCGCGGTCGCCCTCGCGAAGCGCCTTCGAACCATTCCACATCGATATTCCTATCGGTTTTTGTTTATCCCCGGCACCATCGGCGCCATTGCTTGGCTCGCCCTCAACGAGGCGAAGACGACCCGTATTCGGCATGGTCTTGTCCTCTCATGCGTGGGCGATGCGGGCGGTTTCACATACAAGAAGTCACGTCGCGGCAACGCGGAAATAGACCGAGCCGCGCAACACGTCCTCAAGGCCGAAGGGGAGACACATCGAGTTATCGAGTTCTTCCCGTATGGCTACGACGAAAGGCAGTACTGTTCGCCGGGTTTCGACCTCCCGGTGGGCTGCCTGATGCGGTCGCAGCACGGAACGTTTCCCGAGTACCACACGAGCGCCGACAATCTTGCGTTTATCGAACCTTCTGCCCTAGGTCGTTCGTTCGCGAAAGTAATCGAACTGGTGCATGTATTGGAACAGAACCATCATTACGTGAATCAGAAGCCCAAGTGCGAACCGCGGCTCGGCAAGCGCGGACTCTACGGCGGGATTGGTGGCACCCGCCGAGCCGGTTTCAGTGAGTTGGGGCTGCTCTGGGTACTCAACCTTTCCGATGGCCAGCACGACCTGTTGGCCATTGCCGAACGTTCGGGGATACCCTTCCGCGAGATCGCAGCAGCTGCGGACGCTCTAGTCGCGTGTGGTCTGTTGAAGCGGCGCGACGCAAGCTGAATCTACCGGAGGTCAGCTTCGGCGAGGCGCACCCAGGAGAGTTCGCGGTCCGCCTCGATCACTGCCTCCATGGCCGCTTGAGCCACCACCCCATCGAAGAAGGATGCGTCGCTCCCAGGATCGAGCTGACCACGTAAGCACGAATCGACGAAGCTTCGCATCATGCGTCCCAGCGAGTGCGGCAGTCCGTCGCTGGCTTCGGGTGGCAGGGGCAACTCCTTCCAGTCGGGCGCGTTAGGCCGCGATACCTTGAGGCGATCAACGCTGCCTCGGCTCAGACCGGCTTTGAGCGCACCCTCCGGACCAATAATCTCAAGATAGCCCTTTTCCGCGAAGGGCGGCGTGATCCGCCCAATGAACCACTGACCGCGCAAGCCACTGCTAAGGCGAAACCAAGCCGCGGCAACCTCATCCGTCTCGATGGTGCTCACCCCACCGGTCACGCTATCTATGCCCGGGCGCGGGAGGTGATGCAGAAAGCCGCTCACCGCTTCCATAGGGCCGGCCGCATACCGCACGATGTCGAACAAGTGTGAGCCGATGTTGAACAGAACACCCGCGCCAGCAGTGACCTTCTTGTCCTGCCAGACAACCCTGCGGCCAGGATCTAGGCCCTCCCAGCCATCATACTGAATACGCAAATAGTAAGGTTCGCCGATGTCCCCCGCCTGGACCCGGCGCCTGAGTTCGGGAACTGCGTAGCCGTAGCGGAAGATGAAGCCTACTTGGTGAATGACTTCGGCCTGCTCGGCAGCTTTGAGCATGGCCTGCGCTTCGACAACGCTCATCCCGAGGGGCTTTTCGCAGAACACATGCTTGCCGTGCGCACAGGCCGACAAGACTTGTTCGCAGTGCAGAAAGTTGGGCGTAACGATAGTCACCGCATCGATATCGGGACGCGCGCAGAGTTCACGATAGTCAGTGTGAACGTCAGGCACCCCGAGACGATCGGCCAGTGCCCGGGCGGGTTCGAACCTGCGGCCACATACGGCGACAACCTCCGCATTCGCATGCGACTGCAGGCCAGGAATGTGCCCAACCTCAGCGAATGAACCGGCCCCAATAACCCCGACGCGCAGTCGACTGGTGCGCGTTATGCTCATGCGCGCAGACCCGTCATGGTGAGCTTACTGAATCCATACTGCATTCGAAAGCAGTTACGGTTCGGCAACGGGTGATCTTTCCCACAAGTCACATGAACGGCGTCTACAATTTCTATTCTCAGTATAGCCGAGCTGAATCGATTGATAAGGAGCCGATTTTTCTCGTAGGCATAGCCGAGAAGTTTCGTATCACGGCAGTAACTCTGCGGGCTGCGGCGACCGAACTTGGTCGTGCGGCTTGGTTAAATCGCCTTGACTAGAGCTAGAGATCCTACAGCGAATGTCTGAATCAACGTACTACGCAATCGTCGGCGGCGGCATCATCGGCCTAGCTTTGGCCTACCGCCTGACACAACGCTTCCCCCGAGTGAAAGTGTCCCTCTTCGAGAAGGAGCCGGAAGTCGGCAAACACCAAAGCGGACACAACAGTGGTGTTCTGCATGCCGGGCTGTACTACAAGCCTGGGTCACTGAAGGCCCAGCTCGCGGTTACCGGGATTCGGCAGATGCGGGCATTCTGCGAGCGCCACGCGATCGCTCACGATGTTTGCGGCAAGCTCGTGGTAGCGTGCTCGCAGGAGGAAATCCCGCGCCTTCGCGACCTATACGACCGCGGCCAGCGCAACGGGCTGCGTGGATTGGCGTGGCTGAATGCGGATCAGATGCGAGAGATCGAGCCGCACGTTGCGGGCGTCGCCGCCGTCCGGGTGCCCGAGGAAGGAATCGTCGACTATCCTGCGGTCTGCCGCACTCTTCAGAAGTTGATCGTTGCAAGTGGCGGTGAGGTGCTAACGGGGACCCCCGTAGAGGACTTGTGTCGCACCCAGGCGGGCTGGGCGGTCAACGGTCGTCCGGCAAGGTTCCTCGTTAACACGGCTGGGTTGCACTGCGATCGGGTGCTCGCGCTGTCCGGGCTCAAACGAAGCACGCGGATCGTCCCGTTCCGAGGCGAATATTATCAGTTGAGCAAAGAAGGGCGTGACCTCGTAAGGAATCTCATATACCCGGTGCCGGATCCTAGATTCCCGTTTCTAGGGGTGCACTTCACCCGCATGATCCACGGCGGCATCGAAGCAGGGCCGAATGCAGTGCTCGCCACAGCCCGGGAGGGTTACCGTTACTCCGATTTCGTGCTTAAGGATGTAGTTGACACCTTTGGGTACAGCGGTTTCTGGCGTTTTATGGCCCGCTATCCGTCGATGACGTTCTTCGAGTTCAAGCGCTCACTCAGCCGGTCCGAGTTCTGCCGCTCGCTCCAGCGACTGGTACCTGCGGTCGAGGAGCGCCACCTCGCGCCCGGCGGGTCAGGCGTTCGAGCGCAGGCGTTAGCGCCGGATGGAACGCTCCTGCAGGACTTCGAAATCGTATGCGCCGAGAACGCCCTGCACCTCATCAACGCGCCAAGTCCGGGTGCGACCGCTTCGTTGGCAATCGCCAACTATCTGATCGATCGCATCGCGGAAGTAGGGTCCGACAGATCCGCCCAGGAATCAAAGTAAGCGCAGATCACTCGCTCACCTGCATGTCGCGCAATTGTCGGCGCGGCTGCTTGCGGCTATCCTTCCCGTTTCATCACGACGCGTCCTTGTCCGATCATGAGCACCGCCGACGATCTCAAACGCGCAGCTGCCGAGGCGGCCATCGCACACGTGCCAACGGGGGGGGTGGTCGGCGTCGGCACGGGCAGCACCGCCAACTTCTTCATCGACGCACTCGGCAAGGTGAAGCACCGGGTCGATGCGGCGGTCGCAAGCTCCGAGGCAACCGCAAGCCGGCTCAGGGCTGTCGGCATCGAAGTGCTCGACCTGAATTGCGTGGAGGAGCTTCGCGTCTACGTGGACGGGGCCGACGAGATCACGCGCCGGCTGCACATGATCAAGGGCGGCGGCGGCGCGCTCACCCGCGAGAAGATCGTGGCCCAGGTGGCGCGGACGTTCGTTTGCGTGGCCGACGAGAGCAAGCTCAAGGACGTGCTGGGCCGCTTTCCGCTGCCGGTCGAGGTGATTCCCATGGCACGGGCACTCGTCGCGCGCGAGCTGGTGAAGCTGGGCGGCACGCCGCGCCTGCGCGAAGGCTTCGTCACCGACAACGGCAACGTGATCCTCGATGTGCACGACCTCGCCATCGCGAACCCGGCCGAGCTGGAGACCCGCATCAACCAGATTCCGGGGGTGGTCACGAACGGCCTCTTCGCGCGCCGCGGCGCGGACGTGCTGCTGCTCGCCACCGCGCGCGGCGTGGAAACACTCACGCCGGTCTGATGCGACCTGCCACGAAACTGTCATCATCGGCTGTTACGTTCTCCGATCGACAGCGGGCCTGAAGCCATGAGCAACGATCACCACACTTCGAAGCAGTACGACGCCGAGCTCGAGTCGCTGCGCTCGCGCGTCTTGCAGATGGGCGGGATGGTGGAGCAGCAGATCGTGCGCTCGATCGATGCGCTGTCCTCGTGCAACCTGCCGCTGATCGACCAGATCGTGGCCGACGACCACAAGGTGAACGCGCTCGAGGTCGAGATGGACGAGATGTGCAACCACATCATCGCGCGCCGTCAGCCGGCCGCGGGCGACTTGCGGCTCATCATGGCGGTGGTGAAGACGGTGACCGATCTGGAGCGCATCGGCGACGAGGCGGAAAAGATCGCGCGCATGGCGAAGCTCGTCTGCGAATCCGATCGCCTGCACACACCGCGTTTTACCGAGATCCGGCGCATGGGCAACCTCGCGCTCGGCATGGTGCGCACGGCGCTCGACGCCTTCGCCCGGCTCGACACCGCCACCGCGGCCAAGGTCGCGCGCGACGACCTGCAGCTCGACGAGGAGTTTCGCGCGATCCTGCGCCAGCTCATCACCTTCATGATGGAAGATCCGCGCACCATTTCGCTCTCGCTCGAGATCGTGTTCGTCTCGAAGGCGCTCGAGCGCATCGGAGACCACGCGAAGAACATCGCCGAGTACGTCGTGTTCCTGGTCAAAGGCAAGGACGTGCGCCACACCACCGTCGAGCAGCTGGAACGGGAAGTCCTCGGCTGAACGCGGGCACGCAAACCAGGGCTTAGGCTCTTCCGATGCCCGGTCATTCCACCATCGCCGCCGTCGACCTGGGGTCGAACAGTTTTCGCCTGCAGGTCGCCAAGGTGGTCGAGGATCGCATCTATCCGCTCGACGCCTTGAGCGAGAAGGTCCGGCTGGCGGCGGGGCTGACCCCGGAGAAGCATCTCGACGAAGCGTCGCAGGAGCGCGCGCTCGATTGCCTGCGGCGATTCGCCGAGCGCATCCGCGGGCTCGACCGTCATGCGGTGCGCGCGGTCGGCACCAACACCCTGCGGGTGGCGAAGAACGCCACGCAGTTCGTGCGCCGCGCGGAGCTCGCCCTGGGCTTTCCGATCGACGTGGTGGCGGGTCGCGAAGAGGCGCGCCTCATCTATCTCGGGGTGGCGCAGAGCCTGCCGCCTTCGAACGCGAAGCGTCTGGTGGCCGATATCGGCGGCGGCTCGACCGAGTTCATCATCGGCGCCGGGCTCGCGCCGCGCAAGCTGGAAAGTCTGTACATGGGGTGCGTGAGCCACAGTCTGCGCTACTTTCCCTCCGGCAAGATCACCAAGAGCAACCTGGGCAAGGCCGAGCTCGCGGCCCGCGGCGAGCTGGAGGTCATCGCCGCCGAATTCGCCGCCGGCAACTGGCAGCAGGCAGTCGGCTCCTCCGGCACCGCCCGCGCGCTCTCGGAGATCCTGCAGTTGAACGGCTGGGGCAGGGGCGAGATCACGCCCAAGGGGCTCGATCAGCTGCGCGCCTGCCTGCTCAAGGCGGGGGACATCAACACGATCTCACTGCCGGGACTGCGCAGTGACCGGGTGCCGGTCCTGCTGGGCGGCTTCGCGATCATGGCGGCCATCTTCGCGGAGCTCAAGGTGAAGCGCATGACCATCGCCACCGGTGCCATGCGCGAGGGCATCCTCTACGACCTCATCGGACGTTTTCACGATCGCGACCTGCGCGATGGCACGGTCCAGCAATTCATGCAGCGCTACCAGGTCGACGCGGCCCACGCCGAGCGCGTGGAGCATCTGGCGCTCGACTTCTTCGATCAGGTCGCCCGCGACGCCCAGCTCGATGCCGAGGACGTCGAGCAGATTCTGCGCTGGGCCGCGCGCCTGCACGAGGTCGGTCTCGCCATCGCGCACTCGGGGTTCCACAAGCATTCCGCCTACATCCTGCGCAATGCCGACATGCCCGGCTTCTCGCGTATGGAACAGGCGCACCTCGGGCTCATCGTGCTCGGCCACCGCGGCGGACTCAAGAAGATGCAGGGGCTGCTCGACGGCCCCGAGCGGCTCCTGCCGACGCTCGCCTTGCGGCTCGCCACGCTCTTCTACCGCTCGCGCGTGGGGGTCACGCCGCCGGACATCCGACTCAGCGTTGCCGGACAACGCGTCGAGGTCGCCCTGGACGAGAGCTGGCTCGCGCTGCATCCGCTCACGGCGGCTGCCCTCGAAACCGAGATCGTCGAGTGGAAGAGCCTGGGCGTCAGGATGACCGTCACGCTGATCGGAGCGCAGGTGGCGACCGTCGCCGCGGGTTGACGCAGGCGGCGCGGCCCCGGCCCGCCCGGTCGGCGGTCGAGTCGGGGCGTTACAGGGCGGCCTCGATGCGCTCGCAGAGCGTCTTCAGAACCTTCACCCGGGCGTACAGCTTGTCGTTTGCCTCGACGAGCGTCCAGGGTGCGCACTCGGTGCTGGTGCGGTCGACCATGTCGCACACGGCATCGACGTACTGATCCCATTTCATGCGGTTGCGCCAGTCCTCTTTCGTGATCTTGAAACGCTTGAACGGCGTGCGCTCCCGCTCCCGGAACCGGCGCTCCTGCTCGTCCTTGCTAATGGAGAGCCAGAACTTCGCGACGACAATGCCGAAGGCGGCGAGCCGTTCCTCGAAGTCGTTGATCTCACCGAAGGCCCGCATCCAGTCGTCGACCGAGCAGAAACTCTCCACCCGTTCCACCAGCACGCGGCCGTACCACGAGCGGTCGAAGATCGCGATCCCGCGGCGGCGCGGCACGTGGCGCCAGAAGCGCCACAGGTAGGGCTGCGCGCGCTCCTCGTCGGTGGGTGCGGCGATCGGGTAGACATTGTAGGCGCGCGCGTCCAGAGCCGAGGTGATGCGCCGGATGGCGCCGCCCTTGCCGGCGGCGTCGTTGCCCTCGAAGACCGCCACGAGCGCGATCTTGCCGAACTTCGGCGCGCGCGTAAGCGTGCCGAGGCGCGCCTGCCACTTCGCGAGCTCGGTCTTGTATTCCTCGCGCGCGAGCGTCTTCGTGAGATCGAGGCTTTCAAGCAGGTTCGGGCCCCCGTGACGGTCGATGAGAGGCGCAGTCACCTGGGGGGCCGCCCTCGATTTCTTCTGCGCGAGCCGATCGCGCAACGCGTTCAACAGGATGGTGCCGACAGTGAGGTTGCGGTAGCGCTCGTCGAGCCCCTCCACCACGATCCACGGCGCGTGCGCGGTGCTCGTCTCGCGCAGGCCGAGCTCCGCGACCTCCCTCAAGTCGTCGTACCGCCGGTACGTCGCCTTGTCTTCCTTGGTCACGCGCCAGCGCGTTTCCGGGCGCTTCGACAGTTCCTTGTGGCGCGCCTGGAAGTCCTTCTTCGACAGGTGCATCCAGAACTTCAAGATCAGCACGCGCTCGTGCGCGAGCATGTCCTCGTGGTGCATGATGCCGGCCAACTGGCGCTCGAACTCCGCCGCCGACGAGTTGCCCAGGATGCGCTGCACGAACGCCTCGCCGTACCAGCCGTTGAACAAGATGCCGATACGCCCCTTCGGCGGCAACGCCCGCCAGTAGCGCCAGGGCATCGGCCGTTCCCGTTCCTCGTCGGAGCGCTTGCCAAACGCCTGGATCACCAGGTGGCGCGGATCCAGCCACTCCTTCAGCACGTTCACCATCTCGGAGCGCCCCGCGCCTTCCGGGCCCGAGATGATCAGCAACACGGCGAAGCTGCCGTTCTCGTGCAGATCGTACTGCGCGTTGAGCAGCGCCTCGCGCAGCTTGGGCTCCTCTTCCTTGTAGGCCTGCTTGTCGACTTTGTGGCCGAGCTCCGCGGATTCGAACATGCTGCGTCCTCTGGATCGCGCTAGATGAGATCGGGGCCGATGACGGCCCGCAGTGTCGCTTCGGCGCCGGCCGCTCGGCCGCGACGGCTGAGCCACCAGAGCGCGCCCTTCTTGATGCCCCAGCTCGATACCTTGCCGGAGAGCAGCCGCGCGGCGACTTCGCCGAGCACGGGCTGGTGGCCGACGATCACGACCGTGCCCGCGTGGTCGGGCCAGCCGGCGGCCGCGAGGAGCGATTCGTGCGAAGCAACGAGACCGACGGCAGGCACGGTGTCGAAGGGCCGCTCGAGCGCCGCCGCGGTTTGCTGGGCACGCGCGGCGGGGCTGACGAGGATCCGCGCATCGTCAGGCAAGCGCTCCGCGAGCCAGCCTCCTACCTTTTCCGCCTGTTTGCAGCCCTTCGCGGTGAGCTTGCGCTCGCTGTCCGGGACGCTGTCCTCCGCCTCGGCATGGCGCCATAAGATGAGATCCATTGAGTCTTCCTCTCTGCGGGGGGCCTGCTCATCCGTATGGAATGTTACCGAACTGTGATCGCGAAGTCTCAGCGCCAGAAAGGCTTCGCGTCCTCGAAGCGATCCCAGGCCTCCGCCAGGTGGCCGAGTCGCTCGAGCATGAACTGCCGGGTCCAGCCGCTCACGATGCCGATCGATTCCGCGTACGAGGAATCGGGATGGCGTGCCGCGAGTTCCTGCAGCAGCCGTCCCGTCACGGCGGCGTCGTTCAGCACGCCGAGCACGTCCTGCAGCGCGCTCAACCCGCGGGCGTACGCCCGCACCGCGTCCGGTTCGAAGATGGGGCCGAAGAAATCGGCCGAGTAACGCAGCTTC